>JAQXCL010000131.1 GCA_029251885.1 Opitutales bacterium
GAGGTTTTTAGAAGATGCCGAAGCATTAAAATCTGCTCACAGTTTATTGGATGTTTCCCGCCTTGCTTTGCTTAAGGGGAGGAATGATCTTGCCTACCGATCATTTAAGGCGGCATGGCAGATCAATCCACAGGTATTTAATTTATCTCAAGCCAATCAATTCCTGCAAATTTCATTAAGTTCCAGAAATACTCAAGAGGCTCAAGAAATTACTGGTGAGCTCAAACAGAGACATCCTCATAAATTTGGAAATGCCAATAATCATTGCTACTTATCATTACTTATTGGGGAAGACCCTGAGCCCCTCGAAAAAGAGGCATTGCGAATCGTGCAGGCCTTTCCAGGTAATCCATCTTTCCTTTCCACGGTGGCTTTGGCCAAGTTATTGACCAATCAACCAGTAGAGGCATTGGCAGTGATGAATCAAAGGGGGCCCACGCCTTTAATTTATGGGGAGCGTGCCTTACTCGCAGCAATTTTAAAGGCAGCTGGAAATATCGAAGATGCTCAAAAGATTGCCCGAGGTTTACAGGAGCAAAGAATGTTGCCGGAGGAATGGACACTGCTTGGAAAATACGGATTAATCAAATCAGACTAGCGAATCGATTATTCAGTAGAGCAAAGGATTGTACCTAGGGTTTTATTCAGTTTGCTTTCTGCATCCTTACGGTTTTCAGAACCGTGTATTGTGATGAGTAAAACTTTTCTTTGGTAAGATAATTTTCCCGAAAGAAACCAAGTTGCTTTTTCCCATAGCGAGGATGGTAAAAACTCATAAGAATCGATTCGCGAATCCAGGGTGAATGACCCCCAGAAGACATCGAGCCTGGAAACTCTATTCAATCCTTTTGCGGGAGTGGCATAGTGGCGAAATTTGAGAATTCCCCCTCCACAGGAATAGGGGTATAAAGAATTGGAATCGACTAATTCCACCCCGGTATATCCCATGCAATAATCGGGCGGGTGATTACGGCTACATAAACTGGCTGCGGCGGAATCTTCATTGTATCCAAAATGAATAACCTCGATCCATTGGTTGGGCCCTTGTGTTAACCTGAGTTTTTGTCCGTAGTCAAATTGAAGAACTTCTTCAATGCCGTACTCGATGGGTTGAGCTTTTTTACCTAAATCAGCCTGCCAGGTGAAGTCTGGTACCTGGGGGCTTAATAGGGAAAACCAGGTGAATGAAAAAAGCTGAGGCAGGCCAAAGGCACAGGCATATGACCATGGGATGTTTGTTTTACTTGGCTCCTCTTTAACCTCTGGATTGGGGCAATCAGGCTTTATAGAGAGTTCGTCAGTACGAGGTCTTACTAACCATGCCCAGGCACCCAACCCAACCATAGACAGAGTTGCAAAAATATTCCCAATCGAATCGTGCCATTCTTCCTGAACCTCAACCCCATGGGAAAGAAAAACATAAGAAAGGCAAAGAGCTCGAAAAAAGTTGAACACTAGGGTGCAAAGACCAGCCATGGTTAGGAGAAAGAAAAACCTTCCCCAGTCGAATCGAAAATATACAGAAAGAAAGACGGCCAGAGAGATTAGGTTTTGCAGAGATCTTATACCACTACATGCCTGGTTAATAGAGACTGTTTCGCGGTCTACCATAATTGCATTACCAAGTAGTTCGGCGGGGTAACCGCAAAGCAATAAAGTCTCTGAAGTAAGGAGTGCCACCCATTGGGTGAGGCTATGAACCGCATTGCTTTCAATCGCAGCCGGCCAGGGTAAACAGGTAAGTAAATATAAACTGGTCCATGCCCAGGCTTGCCAGGCAATCCTTACTTTTGAGTGAATCAAAAATAGTCCCGTTAACAAGCAAAGGGATAGGGTCTCCGTCCACAGAGGAACTCTCCAGAAGGGATCGGGTTCGGCAATCATTCGACAAGGAAGAAATAGCAATAATCCAAGGGAGATAAGTTGCCAGGGAGTAATCGTTGATCGTTTTACTATGGCCCAGTCTGTTGATCGTCGGGCAATGAGAACGAGAGCGAGTAGGGGAACAGCCCAGCCATGGGTGTAGTAACTCGCATCGTTCCACCACATACTAATTCGGGAAAGTAGGGAAAACCAGGCTAGGATAAGAGTGGCAACTGCAACCCACCAGGCTACTGAGTTAAGCCTTGAAGGAAGCGGGGGAGAGGTGGGGGGATTCACGGTTGCTTGCGGTGTATTTCTTTAAGCAATACGATCTCGGCATCAGTGAGCAAAGAGAACTGATCTACAGGAGACCATTTTCGGGCAAGTTCAAAGAGCTCATTACGATGGAGAGTTAGTGAACCAATCAGGCGTTGAGTCGGGCAACGGGGAGGAGGGTTTCGCAAAAATGGATCAAGCAATGCCTGAGCACTTTGGGGTTCATTTTTTTGGAGGTAGCAAAGGGCGAGCGTAAAACGATTGGCCTGGCTGGTTGGATCTTTTGAAAAAGCCTGTTCCGCCCAGGCCGAGCAGGTATCAAGATCTATATTATAAAGGGATTTATGGATGCAGGTCTGGCGCTCGCCGGTTAAATTAGAAACCGTTTCGGGCATGGGTGTGCGCAATAAAATATCTCTAAGCTTTTTGAAATCTCCAAGTCTTTGATAGGAAGCGGCAAGCAGGTATTTTAAGCCAACTCTTCGAGGTCTGCGCTGTTCCATTTCTTCGAGGAAACCGATCAGGAATTGTGGATTTTGAAAAAATCGAAGGAAGAGGCGAATGGTGTCCAGTTCCTCGTCGCTGCAATCAGCAAAGACTTCTGCGAGATAGACTTCTTCGAATTTTTGGTCTTCGCTGTCACTTAAGAGAAGATCAAAGAAATGTTGTTCATTCTTGGTCAGGGAAGGACCTGCACTTATAATTAATTCTTCAGCCAGGGATGGCTCTTTTTTAGTGAGCGCCGAACCGATGGTATTGAGGTAAAGTCCTTTAGCTTGTGTACCGTTAAATTCCTGACTGAATAACAACTGATGCGCAGATTCGGGCCGACCAACTTGGTTGAGCAATTTAATTAGCCGGTGCTTGCTTTCAGGAATAGAAAGCTCTGGGAATTCCTGTCGTAAAACTTGTAACACATTACTGCCATCTATTTTATTTTCTCCAAATGAGGCATTGAGGCAAAGAACTGCATCAGTCAGAGATGGCTCATCTGTGCGCCAAAGTTTTTTGGCCCATTCTTTTCTTTCCGCTGGTGAACCCGTCTGAGTTTGGAGGAGTCTGCGGAGGGCTTCTTTTGCTAGCGGGTTTGAAAGTTTAGCCGCCTCCTTCATATTACTCATGGCTTCTTCATAGAAAAATACCTGTTGTGATTGAATGCTCAGGTCCCAAATGAATTCTGAAAGAGGGGAGTCAAAAGGATGACGCTCCAAATAATCAGAAGCTAAGCGAAATGCCTCATATTTTCCCTCTTCTCCATTCTGGGCAAAGATGAGGCATTGAAAGTAGGTTCTTTCTTTTTCGGTCAAAGTGCCTGTGCTTTCACTTAGCCAGTTGTTTGCATCGCTTAATTGTCGTCTGCCTAACATACCCAGAAGATATTCCGACCGATCATCCATTCCCGCTTGTTGATGGTTCGCAAGTGCTTTGCGCCAGCGCATAAGTTGTGGATGCTTTAATTCTTCTGCCGATTGAACAAGAGTTTTAAGGTTAGAAAGGCTGGCAGATTTTATAATGTATGCTGCCTGAGAGGTGAGCAGTGCGGTTTGCAAATCTCCGTTTTGCAGAGCCGATCGGGCCGTTTTTTCGAAACGTTTAAATTTGTATTCTTTTAGCAGAGGGTATCCAAAATAAGCACACGGAACTCCAATCAAAACGAGTACTAAGGCAATTAAAGAAAGGCTCCACCACCAGGGTTTCTTCTTGGCTTTTAACAGAAATAAAAATTTACCTTTAGTCAGTGGTAAGTTTTTCGGAAACTTAAACTTAAATACTTTAGCGTTTTTATCTTTCTTGGTCAGTTTCCAAAGTAAATATTGGTATAGTCGTGGTTTGGTTATTTTTCTCTTTAATTCAAATAGAAATACTTTCCATGCTTTGCGCTTCTTTCTAAACCAAGTCTTCCAAAAAAACTTGGTAAAATAAAGGCTTAGAGGATTTAGGCTCATATTAAATCAAATTGTGTGCTTAGGTCGCTGGGATGTAAATCGCTTTTCCAAGGTAGATCATGTCGGAATTAAAAAAAAGATTCCTAAACAACTTAAATCTTTCATTGCACACCAAAATTTAAAGCATCAAGGTTTACGGATGATAAATCTCTTAAAACTAGTCGGGTGCTTATCCTTTATCTCTGGCGTTTTATTGGCTCAACTCCCCAATGTTATTTTGATCATGACTGATGATCAGGGCTATGGAGACTTGGCCTGTCATGGTAATCCTGTAATCAAGACCCCAAACCTTGACCTTTTATATGCTGAGTCCATTCGCCTGACTGATTATCATGTCAGCCCTTTTTGCACACCCACCCGTGCTGCCCTGATGACGGGGAGGTACCCAGCCCGCACGGGAGCGTACCGTACGAGCAGTGGGCGTAGTAATTTGCATCACGATGAAGTGACTATGGCCAACTACTTTGCCAATGCTGGTTATCAAACTGGTTTGATTTCCAAGTGGCATCTGGGGGACAATGCTCCCTGCCGTCCGCAGGATCGCGGTTTTCAGGATGTTCTCTGGCACAAGGGGGGAGGCATTGGGCAGGCACCGGATTTCTGGATGAACGATCAGTTTGATGACGTCTATGAGCGCAATGGAAAGTATGAGAAATTTGCGGGCTATGCGACTGATGTGTGGTTTCAGGAGTCCATGGCTTTTGTTGAAAGAAATCAAAAAAAACCGTTCTTTCTTTATCTTGCGACCAACGCTCCTCATTCTCCTTACAAAGTTCCCGAAAAATGGGCAGCTCCTTATCGGGAAGCGGTGAAGTGGAAATCGGGTGCCGAATTTTACGGTATGATCACCAACCTGGATCACAATATCGGACAACTTCGAAAGAAGCTCGATCAGCTTGGCTTGGCCGAAAATACCATCTTTATATTTACCACCGATAACGGTACCGCCAAGGGCAGGGGAGGGCCGGGTGCGGAGCAGGGAAGCTTTCGCGGATTTAATGCCGGGATGATGGGACAGAAATCAACCATTTGGGAAGGGGGGCACCGGGTGCCCTTTTTCATTCACTGGCCGGCGGGTGGATTGGTGGGTGGAGAAGACAGGACTAACCTTAGTGCCCACCTCGATGTGCTTCCCACCCTGGCTGAGCTTTGCGGGTTGAAATTCAACCCATCCCTTCCACTGGATGGCTTTTCTTTTGCCAGCCATTTAAAAAATACAAAAGCTAAGCCCCACCGAGATCATCTTATTGTACAATTGCACGGGGGGACCAGGTTTTCGCAAAAGGAAGGCCCTTGGGTCATGTCCTGCGTGATCGAGGGGAAGTGGCGCTTGCTCGAAGGAAAGGCTCTTTATAATGTTTCAAAGGATCTTTTGCAACGCCACGATATTTCTGCAAAGCATCCCGATGTGGTGGCAAGGTTGCGAAAATTATACGAAGCTTTTTGGGAATCAGTCTCCCCGCGGATGACCCCGGTTTGTTTGGATTTGGGAAACCCCGCGGAGAATCCCACTCTTTTGTGTTCCCAGGACTGGCGTCTGGAGACGGGCAACCCACCCTGGAATTTTGCTGAGATTAACAAGTGTAAAAAGATAACCGGCCCGTGGCATGTTTCCGTCACCCGGGCGGGCAGGTATCGTTTTACTTTACGCCAGTTTCCCAAAGAGGCGGGCAAACCCCTGCGGGCGGTACGTGCAAAGGTAAGAATTGCGGGAAAGGAAGCGGAGCAAAAGATCGCAAGAGGTTCCCACACCGTGGACTTTGAATTGGATCTTCCCAAAGGGGAAACCACTTTGGAAACTTTTCTATACACTGAAAAAAATGAAGTGGGCGGTGCTTATTTTACTGCGGTTAAGCTGTTGTAATTTAAATGATTTTAATGGTTGGAAAGGAATGAACTTATGAATCGATGGCTACATGCGGTGTTATTTTTTCTTTTTGGATTTCACCATTTTGAGGAGTCCTTTGGTAGACCGAATATCTTAGTTATTTTATCTGATGACCAACGCGCAGATCACCTGAGAGTAAATGGACACCCGGTCTTACAAACTCCAAACCTTGATATTCTTGCTGGAGAGGGGATGAATTTCCGCAATGCGTTTGCTTCCTCCACAGCCTGCACTCCTAACCGCACATGTATTTTAACTGGCCAATATGAGCGCAAACACGGAGTAAACTTTAACTCCGGAAGTTCTCTAAAGGAGGAGGCTTGGGAAAGAACCTATCCAATGTTGCTCAAAAAAGCGGGTTATTATGTGGGCTATGTGGGAAAGAACCATACGCCGATTGGTAAGAGCGGTCAGGGTGTAGGTTATCAAAGTGGAGTTATGGATAGCAGTTTTAATTATTGGTATGGTAACCATAACCACTCCACCTTTTACCCTAAAAATAAGTTCCCGATTTATCGTAATGCCCGGGTTAATACACAAGTGGAAATATTTACTGAGGGTGCCCTGAATTTTCTGTCTGAACAAAATGGATTTACAGGTGCGAGTGAGTTTTTGAAATCCCGTCCGCTCGATAAGCCGTTCTGCCTACTCGTCAACTTGAATGTCCCCCACAATAAGGGTACAAGCACAATGCGTTTGTTACCAAAGGATCCGGAGCTTTATAAATCTGCCTACCGTGATCAGATCGAGGATTTACCCATACCTTCGACTTATTTGGCAGAAGATGAAATCAAGCGGCCAAAACTCCCCGGTAATGTATACAATGGGCAATACATTGGTTCCTATAACTATGTAAAAAACAGAGCCGACCTACGGGAAAGGATGGTGCGGGTTTGCCAGACTGTGGAAGGGGTGGACCGGATGGTTGGTTCTCTTCTTGCAAAACTTAAACAAGATGGAGTAGCTGATAACACGGTTACCTTTTTTACCTCTGACCATGGAATCCAGCACGGGGAGCATGGGTTGGGCGGTAAAGTTTTACTCTATGAGGAATCTCTTCGTGTCCCTATGATCGTACATGATCCCAGGATTCCCAAAGTAAGTAGAGGTGGGCAATCGGTAGAACTTGTACTTTCCATCGACCTGGCACCTACCATTCTCGAACTTGCCGAACTCCCGGTTGACGATGAAATGCAGGGGATGAGCCTCATTCCCCTGATGCATGAGAAAAGTATTGATTGGCGGCACGATTTTTTTGCGGAAAATTTATTTACAGGACAAAATTATCCACGGATTGAAGCCGTGCGGGAAAAGGAATTAAAATACATTCGCTACTTTTCCAGGTCGCATCGAATTCCTTACCGCAAATTATTGCTTTCTTCGATTGAGGGAGAACCCCCCATCTTTGAAGAACTCTATGATTTGTCCAAAGATCCTCATGAGAAAAAAAACCTCGTGGTAGAAAAGAATTATCGAATGGATTTAATACGAATGCGCAAAAGATGTCAGGAACTTGTCTTTCAGGCAAAGGGGTCCGACATGTATCCAAAGACTTGGCCTTACACGAAGTAAGGTTGGATCAAGATTTAATTTTATTCCCTCATGCTGAACCAACAGGACGCATCATTCCAAATCTTTGCCTTGCTTGAAAATTTGGTCCGAATTAATTAATAGTATGAATCATGCAATAAATTAAATGATCTCATCTTGTCGAAAAATTATGGCACTTTCCGCTTTGTTCCTTGGTGCTTGTTTGGCTGCCAGCGAATGGATGTGGCATGGTTCTTTTCCCTGGGTTTATTCCCACGAGACTGAGGAATGGATATATTGGAGAGCAGGAAAGGATGGAAGGTTTTATCAATGGAGCCAATCCGGGGGAGGGTGGCAGATTTACAATGACGGTTCTGAAACCTGGGGGAGTTTACTTGCTCCTGATTTAAATGAAACCAAGTGGAGTGCCTGGGAAACAGACCCTCAAGCTTATGGGGGGGCATACACTTTGGAAAAAATTAAAAGTGCCATTCTGAATTCACAAAACTCTCTTGAT
>JAQXCL010000024.1 GCA_029251885.1 Opitutales bacterium
ATATCATCTAAATAAGTACGTTCTGTCATAGGGACCTTGCCTTGAAAATCAAGAAACTCACTTAAATTGTTATCCAACTGAGCAACTGCAGTTGCGGAAAGTAAACCTGATCTGAACTGTGCCCAGTAACTGCTTCTCTCTTTCTCCAAAAGTCGCCTACGAGCCTCAGCCAATGTATCCATACTTGCTAGTTCATCTGCAGTCAGCGGATAACTTACGGGATCGGGCAAATAGTTCCTGACCAAGCCCCAATTTGCACCGCTTAAAAAGCGATCATCTTTAAGGAGATCCATTTCTTGCTCACAAACATTTGATATGTTGCCGGTGGCGTTGGAAAACATTAATTTTTTAACCGCGGGCAATTCTGTCAGTCCAAGTTTATTTACCAATACTTTGATAGTCGTGGCATTGACCAAAAGAGTGAGCAAAACGATACCAGAAATAAGGAACAGAAATTGATCGCGTACACGCGAAGAAATTCCAACCAAAGAAGCACTTGCGATCGCTCCATTTCCTTCGCCAAAAATAAGAACCTTTTTGGCTCCGCTTGATAAATCTTCCCGAATTTGGGAAACAATCTTAGAATCTTTCTTTCCGAGAATTTCCTCTGATAATTCGCTGGATTGAGAAATTCCCATAATACGACCATTGGATACCTTAGCCTTGGCAAAGGAATTTGCCGCCATTCCGTATAAATTCAAGTTTGGGTTGGTTCCTGCATACGAACGAGCCTCATCAGAATCGACCACGAAAACAGAAGTTGTTTTTGCAGAGTATCCACTCCCCCCCTCAGTTATTTGAAATTCATACCTCAGGCTTTCTGAATAAACCACCAAGGCTAAGGCCAAGCCAATTGCACCACGCAAAGCACCCCACCAAACCACAATTGCATCTTTTCCGGGAAGTCCATAACCCGCTTTTTTCATGAACGGATAAAACATACCCATATTGATAGCCCGAACGACATGAATGATGACATAAATTAAGAATAAAATGAGGAAATCCATTCCCGTAGGCTCTGCTTTTTGGGCAATTACCACCCCCACAACGATGAAGATGATTACATTTGCCGCAAAGGCAGTGAATTCCCAAAACTCGTGCATGAAGTGCTCGACCTCTGGACTAATTCTTGTCCTTCCCACTCCAGCCATAACGATTCCCAATGCAACTAAACCAAGAACTCCTGAGACATGGAAAAAATGTTCACAAACAAAAAAGACTGCATAAGAAGCTACTAAAACTACGGTTATTTCAATCAACGGATCGTTAAAAACTTTCCTCACCCATAAAATGGCAATTAGTCCCAGAAATACTCCAACTAATCCACCCGCTGCTCCAATTTTACCAAAGCCAATTGCAGCACTTCCAATGAAACTGCCTGCACCGAGGAATTGCTCAGCGCCCGTAACCACTCCGATCAAAAGGACAAAGGCTACGATTGCGGTTCCGTCATTAAGCAAAGATTCACCCTCGATTAAAGTTCCTAATTTCTTACTAGCACCCAAGTCCTTAAGCAGAGCAACCACTGCGACAGGATCCGTGGCACTAACCACGGCCCCGAACAACATAGAGGCCAGGACCAGAAAGGCCCCGCTATCCACATTCCAGTCTGCTAAGACTCCTCCTGGCCCCCCAAAGGCCGAAACCAGTCCCATAAAAGCAAGTCCGGTCATGACAGTAGCCGTCACAATACCTGGTCCTGCCATATAAAAGGCATTGACGAAAGATTTCTTAAAGGTGTGAACATCCAAAGCAAAACCAGCCTCAAATATAAGAATGGGCAGGAAAACATACAAAATGAGATGTCCATCCAAATTTCCGCCCCAAGATATAGCTCCACTAAGGGTATCCACGAACTTGGCCCATAGACCTGAGGCTTGCTCAATACCATGATCATCTCCATGAGAACTTCCACCATGCGGTCCGTAGGCCCGATTCAATCCACCCATGGCCAAACCAATGAGTAATAAAAGAACCGTAAAAGGAAGAGGAATTCGTTGCAGGAAATGCCTAGTGGCTGCACCGATAATCAACGCAACAATTAAGAAAAATAATCCGTATAGATAACCGATGTCACCAGAGGAAGCCAAAACATGTGTAAAACTTAATGAAGTCATAATTATGAGTAGTTTAGAAAATTAATTACCTCGTAGCAGACGACTAGGAAAAGGCCTGGTTGTCGGATCAGTAACAGAGGGTTTTTCTGAAGTTATCTTGTCTGGTGTTGGAATGGTTGTGGAGGGAAATTCATCAGAGTTAACGGACAATCTCTTTGGCTTTCGACCAAGAAGTTCTTGCAAGGGAAGAGAGCCTGTTACTTCATAACCCCTTTTCTTGTATGAAAGATTCGAAGTGTCGTTTGAAAACTGGGCTGAGGTGTTTGATGGTTGAAACTCGTTGATAATTTCAAAAACTTCAGGTTTTTTTGCACCACCAACAGTCGCATCAAAGGTTTTACCAATGAAAAGCTTTTGAGATTCAGAAACACTTTTCAGCGAATTTAAAAAACTCTGACTATTTGAAAAACCAGATATAAGAAATGATGTCTCAAATAAATTATGGAGATCCACAACTAATTTATCGCTAAATACATTTTCTGATAAATTGGTAAAAACAAGTTCTCCAGGAAGAATGGTAGCTGAACTTTTTCCATTGAGGCTCAAAATAATCTTTCCAAGTACACCAACACATTTAAAACCACCGTTGGGCTCCAAATTAATCAAGCAAGAACCTGCACCGGACAAACGAATCGAGGCCTCAGGGCCTTTAAGATTTAGAGCATTTGTAATTTTACGAGATCGTACAAATATTGAGCCACTAAATAATTCAATGCTTTGCTCTTCACAAACAAAAGCAGTGGATGAACCGAACCTAAACTGATAACCAGCAGCAAGTGTCTCAATTCCACTTTTGGGCCGAACAGACAATTTTGTACTAAATGGCAAAAAAGTGGCTTGATTGACTGCCAACGACTTTCCGGATTTATCGGATAAAAAAACTCCATCTCCCAGACTTGAAACAAATAGGTGAGAAACCTTACCCAAGAGGGAACTCCCTCCAATCAGAAAAATCGAACAAGCAATAAGGCAAAACTTCATTCTCATTGTTCAAAGATAATTTATCAGGCAGGTCAAACAATCAAAATTTCAAATCCTTCGTAATCCTTAGCAATTCTTTAGATTACGATCTTTACCCCTCGCCGTAAATACGATGGTACATCCAAGTCCTCACCCTCATACATATTCCTGCTAGGAAGATCGTCAAATATGCCTCTTTGGTTCTCTGCTTCCATAAAGAAAAAAGTATTTTGCTCTTTATTATCAATGTTCCTTCCTCTCTTTTTCCGAGTCGCCATGGAGGAAGTTTTTTCCGGGCTAGTATTTGTAATTTCTAATTTAGATCGATGAGACTGTTTAGCATTCTTACCTAGTTCCAATACTTGTTGAGCGACCGGAGCAACATCGGCAGTGGGAACCAAGGGATCTAACGAGGTAACTCCCAAAATGGTAATTTTGACCTCCTCTCCAAGATTCTCATCAACATGTGCCCCAAAAACAACATCTTCTCCGGCCTTAAATGAATCCCTGATCTCTTTGGATACGGATTGTAAACCAGACATACTTAATGAGGTTCCACCCTGTATAAAAATAAGCAAAATATCTGCAGCCTTTGATACATCAGGCATATGTAACATCGGACAAACGAGTAAATCTCTTAAGGCTTCGCGTAAACCTTCTTTCCCACTCCCCTTTCCATAGCCAAAAAGCGTCCGTCCACCTCGGCCCGAAAAAACTTTACGCAGGTAGGAAAAATCAACATCAATCATCCCCTTTTTAAATACTATGTTGCAGATGGCAGCTATACCCCTGCTGACATTTCGCCCTGCTTCAGCAAAACACTCCAAGGCGGTGGAGTCTTCACCTCCCATTTGTAAAAGTGAATCATTAGGTAAAGGAATCACAGCATTTGCATGCTTTCGTAGTTCAGACAAGCACTCCTCTGCCTGGGCGTGTCGCGTTTTTTCCCAACTAAATGGCAAAGGAGTAAAAGCGAAAACTAGCGCCCCATGTTCACGGGCTAACCTCGCAACAACCGGCGCAGCCCCTCCTCCTACTCCACCCCCCAAACCAGCAAGAAGGAAAACTAAATCGACACCCTCCAACTCTTTCCGAATTTTATCTTTTTCTTCTTCGGCCAATCTTTTACCTAAGTTAACATCTCCTCCTGTGCCCATTCCACGTGTATGCCTTCTGCCAAAAGTGAGTTTTTGAGAGGCGAGAGAATCGGCCACTGCCTTAATATCAACATCGATGATCAAATTATCTACGAAGTCAAAATTATCGAAGCGCAAACCATCGACTAAGGATATACCTGCCCCACCAACGCCAATGACCTTTGCCCTAATTCCAAAGGAATTATTGTTTAAGTTGGAATTGTCATTTGTTTCAAAGAATGTTTCTTGATTCGTATTCATATCATATAGGCTGGGGTGTTTTTACGTTACCACACTGAGTGGACTTTCAAATGGTTTTTAGATACCGATGAGCCCACCGAGCTTTTTAATAAATCCAGAACTTACTGCTTTGTGCTGCTCTCCTGGTAAGCCGTGATCCTCCAAACCATAATGTAGGAGTCCTAGAACGGTGGAGTTTTCAGGTTGGGCAAGTTCATTGCCCAACCCGGATGGAAAATTGGCTTTAGTCACAGGCACGCCGAGAACCTTAGAGGCCAATTGCTCAATACCAGGCAATCGCGAAGCTCCACCCGTTAGCAAAACGCCAGCACCCAACTCAGAAGTATCGAGCAAGTCGCCTAGCTCTTTACTGATAATTTCAAACAGTTCAACGACACGAACATGTATAATATCGGTCATTGTTTTACGTGGCACTTTACGGTCACCAATCGTTTTGTTTCCAATTATCCATAGTTGTTGGTCTGCATCAGAAGGATCCGACTGGGCCTTTCCATATTCCAGTTTAAGTTCCTCTGCGTAAGGCTCTAATACCCTCAGTCCCATTGACAAATCCCCTGTAAGATGATCGCCCCCCACCGGTATCACTCCCGTGTATGCAACATTTCCATTACGATAAAGGGCAAGATCCGTAACACCTGCTCCCAAGTCAATAACTAGAACCCCCGCCCTCCTCAGGTCAGGTCCTGCAACCATAGTCGAAGATGCAATCGAGGACAAAATAAGATCAGCCACTTCCAATCCATAATTGTGTGCAAGATCGAGGTTCATTCTAATTGCTGATTCATCTCCCTCTATCGACCAATAAATAAGTTCTACTTTTTTCCCGATCATACCGACGGGGTCTTCCACGGAACGGCCATCTAACTGAATAGGCATTCTAACATGATGGACATAAGATCTCCCTGATGCAGGTTGTTTGCGCTTTGCTTCATTAGCAGCGGTTTGTAGGTCATCAACTGACACCCTACCATCAGGCGAAGCAACATTTGCACTTCCCCTTAAAAAAGAACCTTTTATATGTGCACCAGTTTGGGCCAGGTATACAGAGTCAACCGTTGTTCCTGACATTTTCTCCGCCTCTTCCAAAGCCGCATGAACGCTTGAAGCGACTTTTCTAAAATCTACAATCTCACCCTTGCGCATACCTTCGTTTTTCCGAACAGATTTGCCCACAATATTAAGAGATTTCCCCTCGGTCACTTCCCCGACTAATGCTTTAGCACAGGAAGTTCCAATTTCCACGGCACCAATTATTTTACTCATAGTATGTATAGGTTAAAATTAAATGCGGACACCTTTAGATTTTGGCAAAAACAGAACGGCCATGTGAAAGATCAATCGAATGAATAGAAGAAGCCTGAGAAAAATTTGGTTCATCCAGCAAATAGCGCAGCCTTTTTAATTGGTTCGCATAATTGGATGGGTTAAAGCGGATACTATTTATTCGATTGGATTTGATGGTAATGCTAGCACCGGGATCGTTATCATAAGGGCGATTATAGGAAACGACAGACCAGTCTCGATAAAGTTCTGGATAGTCTCTCCTCGCCAATTCCAAAAGTGGTGCAAAAACTGGAATACCTTTTAGTTATTTAAAACCTTTTCCATCAGGGGTCTTTTCGATAAGGGAAGCTGGAACATGTAAAGAGGGAATTAACCTTAGCATTCCCTTGCTGTAACCCTCCCCCCGGTAAAGAAAACCGTCTGATGAGACAAGCCAATCGAGGTAGCCCTTTTTTCTGTCCCTGAGCCTCAAAACTAACATGGGAACCCGTTCTTTTATTTCGACAACTAAGGTAGATGGAAAACTTCTACTAATTCGTGCAGATGAAATTTGTTCTTCCTTCAACAAATTTTGCTGAAGTTTTTCTAAATCCACTTCAACCAATGAACTCCCCCTTAAGGGACCCAACCAGTTAAGAAACCATTCATGACTCAGAGGACCAGAAGAACGAAAAACTATTTGGTTTATCGGCAAAGAGGGACCGGTATAATCCTTTTTACCAACATCGGTCCGGGCGTCCTTATCTATTTGTAGATACAAAAACGAGAATAAGAAGATTATAATAGCTGCACCAAAGATTAACCGAGCAGCCACGGCCAATCTTTTTCTAACCACAACTCGAGAACTTGACTTTCGTGAAAACCTAGGCTTCAGGTTCCTCCAAGTTGCAGGCATAACGAGATCATTCTTTTTGGCTTTACTCATGGGATTAGGCTGCGTGGTTATTGACCCTGGAAGACGAATTAAAAAACCTCTCGAGTCCAGGGCTTATTAATTTACGCGTTAATTGATCGAAATTATATCCTGACGAACTAGCACTTTTGGGAAGTAAACTTGTAGGAGTCAGACCCGGCAGTGTATTGATTTCTAAAAAATGGGCATTCCCGTCTTCGCAAATTATAAAATCGATTCTAGCAAAATCTCTACACCCACAAGCTTCAAAGGAACTGATAGCAAAACTTTTTATTTCATTTTCAGTTTCTTGATCAAGAACTGCAGGAAAACGATATTCTGTGGCTCCCGATGTATATTTTCTTTCGTAATCATATACCCCTCCCATGGGAATTACCTCAACTACACCAAGCGGATGATTTCCCAAAACACCAATCGTTACTTCACGACCATAAACTCGTGCCTCAACCATCCAATCCCCTGGGCTAAGTTCATCCAACTGTTTTTCCAATTCGCTCAAACCCGAAATTAAGAACAGGGAAACACTGCTACCTTGTGCAACAGGCTTGATTACTAAATTTTCTCCAAGTTTATCTATTAACTCAGCTGCATTGCATTGAGCAGGGTCATTAAATTGGAAACTTTTGGGAACGCGTACCCCCACATCAGAGACACATTGTTTGGTAGTTATTTTATTAATACATAAACGGCTCGATTGCGTCGCACTTCCACAATACTCTAAACCAGCCGAATCCATGAGTGATTGTAACTGGCCGTCCTCTCCAAACTCACCGTGAATAACGGGAAAAACCAAATCGGTTAACGGGTTCAACTCGGTCGGAAGTGCATTTTTATTAATGTCTACAAGCTTGGTCTTGTAACTCGTTGACAAGGATTCTGCCAGTGCTTTGCCAGATGCAAGAGATACATCTCGCTCAGGTCCGGTACCACCAGACAGGATAATAATATTAGGTTCTAAATTCATATGATATATAATTTTACATCAGGATAAGTATTGATTCCAAGACTCGCCCAGCAAGTTGACTTCGGGTTCCAATATAACTCCCTGGCTTTCCTTCACTCTCTTTTTTACGCGCTGGATTAATTCAATGACATGGTCAGAAGTCGCACCCCCATGATTAACGATGAAATTCCCATGAATTTCTGATACTCCAGCACCGCCTACTTTCTCTCCCTTTAATCCTGCCTGATCAATGAGCCAGCCCGCTGGATGGTTTTCCGGATTACGAAAAACACAACCAGAACTTGCCTGCTGAGGTTGGCTTTTTCTGCGTTTTTTAGATAATTGATCGATAATATTGCGAATTTCCAAGTGTTGGGCTTTTCCCTTAGCTCGAAGTTTCGCACGCAAGGCAATGCCTTCATAGGCTTCCCGGCAGTACCTGTAACCAACTTCGAGCTCATCGCCTGGAATTTGCCTTACTTGACCATCCGGCATCAGAAACTTTACCCACTCAACCATATCAAAAATTTCCCACCCCATCGCTCCTGCATTCATGCGAAGGGCACCACCCAAGGTTCCTGGGATACCTTCGAGAAATTCAAATCCCTTTAAATTTTTAAGGCAGGCGAATTTGCATATTTCCTTCAACTTTGCACCGGCACCAACAATAAGGGTATCTTCACTTCTTAAATCAATGGTCTTCCAATAGTCTCCGCGCAACCTAATCACCAAGCCCCCAAATCCCTGGTCTGGGACAATTAGATTGGAACCTCGACCAAGCATAGACCTGGGTAATTCAAAAAAATCACATGCCTCCAACAGGGTAGTTAAATCCTCTGTATTAGCCGGTTCGCAATACCACTTTGCACCTCCACCAACACCCATGGTTGTCATGGTCCCGAGAGGAGCATTTTCAACTAATTTGGTTTGCTCAGAGATCCGCCCTTTTAAAAAATAACCAAATGCGTCCTGCTTTACTGCTCCAGCGGTTTGCCAGGCAGAAAAAGCGTGAGCCCACTTCCACAAATCTCCGGCACCGACAAAGAGTACTTGATCCTTCGCCAATTCTGATGGTTCTCCAAGTGCAAGCCTAAGATCCCGAAAATGGGTGTATACCTTTGCCGTTTCTCGAAGCCTGGGTGGAAGGTAACCATTTAAGGACTCAACAGTTCCAGACCGATCATAGGGTTCAAAGGCTGAATAAGTTTGTAACAAATGTAGTTCATCGGCATGAGACAATTCATCTGCAAAAGATGGTGCCAATGCTTTGGTACGGGAATATCGATGAGGTTGAAAAACTACTTTCAATTTATGATCGGGTAAAAGCTGCCCCCTCATCCTTAATAAACTGGCAATTTCTGTAGGGTGATGAGCGTAGTCCTCAATGATTATCCGCTGAGTGGATTCAAAGAGTGTGCTTTGACGCCTGTCCATACCCGGGAATTCTGAGAATTGTAGGTCGGTGATATCAACTTCCAGTGCTTTAGCAGTCTGACGAACGGCTCGTTCATTAGCATCAAGAAAATTTGCGGCTTCTTCCGCATGTTTGAAAGGATAAAGCTGTTTACCCTTTAATTCACAGGTCATTTCATCCAGCGGATTTGTATCAGCAAAAACAACCGTCTTTTTTGTCCTTAAAAGTAAACTTTTTAGAGTTTCAGCGAAGGAACCTTTTTCCTTGTAAAGGTCTACATGATCCCAGTCACAATTTAAAGCAACCGTCATCCAGGGTTTAAAGCCATCAATCGAACCATCACTTTCATCCACTTCCATCACTACCCATTTTGAGTTTGAATAAAACCCAGATGGCAGATGAAAATCTTTAAACTGTGCCCCCACAAGGTAAGATGTCTCAAAACCACAATTTTTAAGTGCCCAGACTAACCTTCCCGTCACACTGGATTTCCCATGACTTCCAACCACCGCAATGATTCGTTTTCTAGCAAATAATTTGGCAAGGAAATCACCCCTTCGATAAAGAGGAATACCCATCTTCTGGAACTTGTTAAGACGAGAATCATTTTTTGAGACTGCAGACGAATGAACAATACAATCGGGGACTTTGATAGGGTTTAGCTCATCGATAATCTTAACGCCAAAACTTAATAGGTGTGAACGAATCGGCTCGGAAAAACGATCATCAAAGGCTTCCACTCGTACGCCTGCACCCCGAAGATAAAGGGCTAATGGAGCCATGCCCATTCCACCAGCCCCAAGCAAAAGTACTTTTTTAGGTCTTCTCACAAACTTAGCTCCATGAGTTCAGTGCCCGGTTCGGATCTCTTATTTATATGCAAACTCTTTAAAACATCCTTCGCTAACCTTTGAGAGACATCGTCTTGATCAATCGAATATAAATTCCGTCGTAAGACCGCACGAAATTCTTCGTTGAACATAACTTCGCGCACTTCCGATAGAAGCTTATTATTCATACCCTCTTCCAAGCATACAACTCCGCCTCCTTTGGCTTCTAAAAAATTGGCATTGGCTTGCTGATGGTTGTCCGCGGCATAAGGATAAGGAATGAGAATAGAAGGCACCCGACAACGCACAATTTCAGCAATTGAACCGGCACCTGCACGAGAAATAACGAGATTCGCAGAAGACATTAAAATGTGAATTTGATCACTAAAAGCAACAAACCGACTGGTTACTGTCTCACCCCCTATTCCCTCTAGTTGAACCACACCGGAACTCTGTTCATTCATTCCAGTAAGGCAATAAACTGAAACTCCATCCTTGGCTAATTCTTCTAAATTGTTTTTCACCCAATTATTTAAGGAAACCGCCCCTTGGCTTCCCCCAAGAACAACCAATAATTTATCCGACATCGAAATCCCAAGACATTTCCTCGCTCTCTCCATGGGAATCCTTCTAAAATCTGATCGTAGCGGATATCCAATATTGGAAATTTTTTCGGTCGCAACTCCGGGCAAACTTATACCACTTGGCAAATAGACTCGGTTGGCACGATTAGCCAAAAAACGAACCGCTTTACCCACAACCCTATTGGCCTCATGAATATGAAACGGAATTCCAGTCGTACGAGCTGCAAGTGCAGGTCCAAAGGATGAAAACCCCCCAAAGCCGATAAGTACATCGGCATCCACTTTACGAAAGAACCTTCGGGAACGAATAAAAGAAAGCAGGAACCCCTTAAGGAATCTAAACAAGCCCAAAGGTGTACGAATAAAGGGTGCACCCGGCATAGATATGAAGGTCAATTCCGGATATTTAGAAGCAAGGCGCGAGTCCACCTGTTTTTGGCTGATAAATAGCCAGGTCGAGCAACCCAGCTCTTCTAAGCTTTGGGCGAGTGCAATACCAGGGGTAAGATGCCCTCCTGTTCCTCCACAAGCTATAACTATGTTCTTCATAATTCCCTTGCTTGAATAGGTGAAGGATTATCCTTTTTTCTCATCACATTGATGACCAGTCCAACAAATACAAAAGTAACCACAAGGTTGGATCCCCCATAACTTATAAAAGGAAGAGACATCCCCTTGGTTGGAAGACATCCCGTGACCACGCCAATATTAATGATTGCTTGCAAAACCACGAAAAGCAACGCTCCCATGGCCAAAAGGTATTCATGCATCCTTGAAACTTGCCTTAATTTCAAACCCACGCTGAAAAATAATAATAAAAAAGTTAGAAGGATCGATATAGTGGTGAGCAATCCAAGCTCTTCTCCAATAACTGGAAATATAAAATCAGTATGTGCCTCGGGTAAAAAGTACATCTGTTGACGCCCCATACCCAAACCAACTCCTTCAATACCTCCTACACCAAAAGCGAGCATTCCTTGCCATAATTGATAGGCACTGTCATTGGCGTTAGCTTCAACATCAAGGAAAGAGGTAACTCGCCTTATACGAACAGGGTCAAAATATACTAAAATAGAAAATGCAGCCACTGCAAAGCCAGCAACCGGTAATAGCCACCTTAGACCAACCCCAGCTTGAAAAAGTAATGTCGCACCCACCGCTCCGCACAAAAAACAAGTACCGAAATCGGGTTGCAAAAGAATAAGCACACAAACCGAACCAATAATGAGGGACGGAATGAAAAACCCTTGAACAAAACTTCCAATCTCTCGTTGCTTATCGGCAAAATATTTTGCCAACAATAAAACCAATCCAATCTTAGCAAATTCTGAAGGCTGTACACGCAAAGACCCAAGACCTATCCATCTTTGAGCTCCATTTACTTTGACCCCAATTCCCGGAACGAGAGTAAGTACCAAACCCAGCAAACAGAGCGCAAAGATAATATAGGTACGGTTTCGCAACCAATCCAAGTCGACAAAAGAAACATATCCGCCAACTGCGAGAGATATGAGAACCCAAACAACTTGTTTAACTAATAAATCTTGAGCTCCACGTACTGCTCCAGCACTGAAAAGCATGACCAGACCAATCATCGTTAGCCCGATCGAAGCAACGACAATATACGCCGTCACCCAGTTTGTAGTCCTATTAAACGCTTTTACTTCTGCCAATCGAACCTCCCATTTCCACCACACACATTAAAACCTATGACAACATCAAGGAGCATCGATAATTGGTCGATCCTCATTGGATGAGTCGTTGAAGAAGTCTTGCAAGCTTGCCCCCTCATCATTCGGAGCTACTTTCGCTTCATTGGTAATATCTGTTACAGGAGAATTCGACTGTGAATCAACCGAACCCTGAGAAACGATTAGCGGCTGCCCCGAGCGAATCAAGCTTGGATTGGTAAGCCCATTCCACTCCATAATTTGACTAACTGATACTCCATAAATCGAGGCAATACGGGAAAGGTTATCGCCCTTTTTTACAATATGAGTACTCGCACCAAGCGGGATCACTTTGGGGGTAGCAACTTCTTTAGTTTCGGTAGCAACGTAGGAAGATGCATTTGGTATTAATAACTTCTGACCGGGGCGGATAATGGAAGACATGGACATATTGTTCGCTTTTAGTAATTCCGACAGACGTAGACCATGTTTACGGGCAATTTGAGAAAGAGTGTCCCCTTTTTCTACAGCGTAAGAGTTTCCAGTTAAGCCAGATTCAAAATTACTCGGTTCTTGTGATGGTTGAGGCAAAGACAATCCAGGAGTAATTACACCGGGAATCATAATTTCCTGACCAATCGATAAGCGTCCGTTTTGATTAAGATTGGGATTAGCGTCCAATAATTGAGTCAAAGGCACGCCATTTTTTCTGGCAATCCCCCAAAGGGTGTCTCCCCGTTCAACTTTATAAATTGCAAGATCTGACGGGCGTAAATCAATAGGAACAGGCTTTTGTTCGCGAGGAACTATAATCGATTGCGTCGAAGGTACACCCGGTTCTTCTGGTACGATTAATTCTCCAGGAACGGGGCGTTGAGGTGCCGCAAATTCATTAGCGGAAGAGGTACTTTTAACCTCTTTTGGCTGCTGGATAGCGGAATCTTCGATTCCTTGATTAAAGGTTTGCTCAGGGGCATCCTCGACTGCGGCTGGAACATCCGCACCAAGGTCTTTTGCCTTTCCACCTGTTGTCTGACAACTAGGTTGGAACATAACCAGAAGAATAACTCCGACGTGAAGCGAGAGTACGATACCGAATACTTTTGATAGTTTCATTTTTCTTAATAGCTGATTTGCAAATGGTTTACAGGTAATTTCGTAACCTCTTGAGAGGACCTCTTCAAATCGAAAACGAGAGATTTAAAGGAATTTCCTCTTACTGAATAATTCGAAAACATATCAAAGCTGGAAAAACCCGGACTAAAAAGTATTTTTTGCTGCCGAGCAGCTGCCTCAAAAGCGAGATGAAGTGCGTCTTTTAAACTTTTGCAAATAGTGGACTTAATTCCCCTATCCAGAAGGCATTGATTGAGTGGCATACTCATTTCACCAATTAAATAAGCTCCTGCTAAATAGGGCTTCAATGATTTTGCAAAATCACTCACTTGCTGACCTTTATTTTTTCCACCACCTATCCAAATTATTTTCTCTGAAAATGATCTGCAGGCTGCGACAACAGAGGCCAAGTTGGTCGACTTTGAATCATTCCAAAAACTTACCTGATCAACATCATCAACTTTTTGCAGACGATGGGGTTCTGGTTGATACTCTTTAAGTGCTTCGAAAAATTGTTTATGAGAAATTCCAAATGCAGAAGTCCATTGCAAGGCGAAGGCCAAATTTTCACGTTGTGGAACACTCTTAAAAAAAGGGTCTACATGTGAAGGGATTGCCTTTTCACTTAGTGTTGGGACTACCTGAAAATTAGGATTTAAAGAAATTCCAAATTTTTGGGCATTCGATACAACTGACTCTCCAATCCAAACATTGTTTGAATTCTTACACCTGTTAGCCAATTTCAACTTGGCTAGAAAGTATTCCCGTTCACTTAGATGATAATCCAAATGGTCTGGAGAAAAGTTCGTCCACAAGAGCGAATCCAGCCTAAGGACAGTAGATTGACACGCTTGAAAAGAACTGGTTTCAAGAAAAATATTTTTTCCTATCGTTTTACCACTAGCTGCTGCACTCGATAATGGATGGCCAATATTTCCCAATGCTATACTCGGAAGGTCCAGATTATTGGCAACATGACTTAATATAGTTGCAAGCGAAGTTTTACCATTGGTTCCAGTTATGCCGACTAAAGATCTTGCTCTTGAATAGCACATACCAAGATCAAGCTCTGTAATTATCGTCCTTCCCTCGTCTTTAGCCAACTTGATCCATTCATGACTAGGGGAAAAACCGGGACTGGTAATAACTAAAGAACATTTCCGAGCGTTTCCACGACCAAACCATTTATCTTTTTGATCAAAAATATCGCAGGCATAGCCCTCTTTGTTAAGTAAATCTTCAACTGCTCTGCCGCTAAGACCTTTCCCGAAAACCGCTATTGAACCCTTGGATTCCTTTAGTAAATCTTTTAAAAAATCAGCCTTCATTTACCTGAGTTTAAGTGTGGCCAAACCGAGCAATGCAAAAAGAAGAGATAATATCCAAAATCGAATAACTACCTTGGTTTCTTTCCATCCCTTTAATTCAAAATGGTGATGAATAGGAGACATTAGAAAAATTCTTTTTCCACGAAGTTTGAAAGAAGCCACCTGTAGGATAACTGACATTGCTTCGATCACAAAAATTCCCCCGACAATAATTAAAGTTAGCGGTTGATGAATCATAAGGGCAATAATCCCAACCAAGCCTCCAATCGCCAGGGATCCGGTATCACCCATAAAAATCTCTGCCGGATGTGCGTTGTACCATAAAAATGCGAGACTCCCACCGAGTAATGCCGTACACAAAATGGTTAATTCACCCGATCCAGGAACCCAACTAATTTTTAAATAATCCGCAATAAGGAAGTTACCGGACGCATAGGACATGATTCCATAGGTCAAGGCTACCGTAACCGTACACCCAATGGCCAAACCGTCTAATCCATCGGTAAGATTGATCGCATTACTTGTACCTGAAAGAGTAATTAGAAAGAAGATAAAGAGCGTAGCCGTGGACATCATGGGAATACCCAATCCAGCAGGATAACTGACAAAAGGAATCCAGAATTCCCTCATTTTATCAGGACTGCCCAGAGATTCATTACTCACTCCACATAAGTCATTAGCAAAAGGACCAAGTAAGATAAAAAGTGCTACAGCTGTTGTTCCAAGCTGACCCAAGAGTTTAAATTTACCGGGCAAGCCTTTACTGTTTTTCTTGGATACTTTTAAATAATCATCCGCAAATCCAACTCCAGTCAAAAGAGTATATGTTATAAGAGCAGTACAAATATAAACATTTGGCTCCGCCCATAACAGGGTACTACACAAAACTGAAATAAAAATAAGTGCGCCTCCCATGGTTGGTGTATGAGATTTATCTGAGTGTAAATCTGCCAAGTCTCCAACCTCATCTTTTCCACGAAATGCCTGTTTTGCCCCGACACTTCGAAGTTTTCGAATAAGAAATGGACCAATCCAAAAACCCATAATTAAGGCGGTAATCCCAGCACCCAAAGAACGAACAGAAATGTACTGAAATAAACGAAGCGGACCCCAAAGGTCTTCACTAAATTGTAACCAACTCAGCACAGCATACCCAATTGTTGTGAATCTTCCTCAACTGCCCATTTAGGTACTAACTCCTCTAAGCGAAACGAACGACTTCCTTTTAATAATACTGGTCCATCAAACTCTTCAATTAACGGCCTTCCATCCTCTGCATTTTCAAGCACTACAAGTTGATCTACCCTGGCTCCACTATCAATCATCCCCTGAGCCATTTGGCGGGCATGACCACCAATTAAAATTGCTCGATCCATCTCATCCATAACAATCGCTTTGCCGGTTTCGAAATGAAGTTTTTGGCTCATATTTCCCAATTCATTCATTCCACCAAGAACTAGAAGTTTTGGTTTATTTCTAAACTTTCGGCTAAAATACTGGATACTATCCTTCATCGATGCTGGATTAGCGTTATAACAATCGACTAGATACGAACGCCCCCGGCCTACGAGATTGGATCCTCGTAGACCGGAGGGACAGTATTGGGGTAGGCGTTCAAAAATTTCTTTATCACTAGCTCCAAGTTTCCATGCAGCAACGCATGCCAAAACCATATTTCTTATCAAACCTTCCGATAATGGTTCGATAGGAATACAAAGAGGAGGGCACTCAAAACGCTCAATATTTAGAACGTTAGAATGCCCACCCTCGTTTGTTTCAGTTGAAATATTATAAAGTACCTGATTTGGGTTTTGAACCTCCTCTCGCGGCCCACCCTTTTTGATCACTATATATGGGCGTTCATCGCTGATAGCCTTTTTAAAACTGTCGTACTGCACTAATTCATCAGGAAAAATACCAAGGCACTTTTCGGCTGAATGTGTCCATAGCCTTATTTTCTCATTGGCCACATTTTCAATTGTTTGCAAACCCTCTAAATGAGAATGGTCTATGGAAGTAATAATGGTAAGGTCTGGACAAATCATATCCGTCAAAACATCCATTTCTCCCATTTGATTTATTCCAGCCTCTACAACAGCAAATTTGTGCTCACCCTCGCATACTTGGGTTAAAGTCAAGGGCACTCCCAGAAAATTATTTAAGTTCCCTTCCGTACACAATGATTGGTTCAAAATTATTTTTAAAATTTCTTTCGTGGATGTTTTCCCACAGCTGCCGGTAACTCCAACAACTTTTCCAGAAAACTGTGCTCTGTGCTGCTTGGCAATTCTTTGGAACGACAACAGAGTATCACCCACAACTAATTGTGGTACCTGTGTACTACCTACATGATGGTCAACCAGTCCCGCAACAGCTCCCTTCTTAGTAGCCTGATCTAAAAAATCATGCCCGTCTCTATCGGCTTTAATCGCCACAAACATATCCCCCGAGCTAACTTTTCGGGAATCAATAGTAAAACCGTTTATCCCATTGCTGGGTGAATCACTCCATTTACCATCACACCAACGGCTTAAAGAATTTGGATCAAAACGATACATTTATCCTCCAAAAACTTTTGCATCCAATAAACCACCGGCAACTAAGCGATCATCAAAAGGAATAGCTGTGTATTGAACCTCTTGATAAGCCTCATGACCCTTACCTGCAATAAGTACACAATCATCCACGCTGGCTGCATCTAAAGCTAAATCAATCGCTCTCCGTCTGTCTTCAACAAAATAAACCTCAGAGCCTTTACAAACACCTTTTTGCATATCGCTAAATATAGAATCGATGCTTTCCGTACGTGGATTATCTGAGGTCGCCCAGACCTGATCTGCGGCTGCACAAGCGACCCTCGTCATTTCGAGTCGCTTCCCCTTATCTCTATCGCCACCGCATCCGAAAACCACCCTGACCTTCCCCTTAGTACATTCCCTGAGCATTTCTAATGCATTACGAAGTGCATCGGGTGTATGAGCATAATCAACAACAACTCGGTAAGGTTGCCCTCTATCTACACTCTCCATCCTTCCACATACTCCTTTGAAACTTCTTAATTTGTGGATCGATTCGACCACGCTTTTCCCCATTGCATGCATGATAGCAAACGAGGCCAAAACATTCGAGACGTTGTAACGCCCAATTAAAGGACTAGCGACAACGGTGTTTCCTAATGGGCTTTCCATTACAAATTTGGAACCTTCCGCATCGAGAGTAAGGTTTTTCGCACAAAATTGATTCCCTACCTCAAATCCAAAAGTTAAAACCTGTACTTGTGGCGGGAGTTCTTGAATAAGTCTTTTCCCATATGGACAATCTCCATTGATGATAGCTACTTTTGGTAAGGGTCCGTTCATCCCGTTAAAAAGTTTACGCTTTTCTTGGTAGTACTCCTCCATGCTTCCATGGTAATCGAGATGATCCCGTGTAAGATTTGTAAAAACTGCAATTTCAAGAGAAATTCCATTAACTCTTGATTGATGAATTCCGTGGGAACTTATTTCCATCACCGAACTACTGCAACCAGCAGCAAGCATACTTTTTAACATGGGGTATAGATCGGTAGCTTCTGGAGTTGTCTTAAATGAAGGAACATCCCTGTCTCCCAAATTATACTGTACCGTCCCGATTAAGCCTACCGGGCATCCAGGTTCCTCCAATAAATGGCGGGTTAATGTGCTAACCGTGGTTTTTCCATTGGTTCCCGTTATCCCAATAAGACTTAATGATTCATCTGGTGAATCATAAAACTTTTTGGTGAACTTCGCCATGGATTTACGGGCATCTGCTACCTTTACGCGTGCCACACCGAGGGGGACGCTTACCTTATCAGATTGAGAAACAATTACTTTAGCCCCTCTATTTAATGCTTCCTGTATGTGAAGATCACCATTTGTTCTATTGCCAGGAATAGCAAAAAAAGCAGCTCCAGGATTAACTCTCCTACTGTCTGAACTTATCGATTTAATAACCTGGTTTTGAAACTTTTTATCTGTGCTAAAATCTTTGTCTGTGAGAGTACTTAATTCTCGATGCCTTGTAATTCTCGACTTTACGCTATCCACACAGTTTATTTCTTGGTCACTCTTTTTCATAACAACTTATAACCCTAGTTTTTGTTCTCTGATTAAGGATAATTCTTTTGGTCTAGGTTGAATCCCCAAATAGGTAATTAAACGGGATGCAATATTTTTAAAAGATGGACCAGCCACACTTCCCCCGTAACCCAGCCTACCTTTTTTCATTTTGGGTTCATCAACAACAACAGTTATTACTGCCCTTGGATTATCTGCAGGAAAAAACCCTGAAAATGAAGCTACATGATGGGTGTTAGAATATTTTCCATCGATAATCTTTTGAGTTGTCCCTGTTTTTCCCGCCACTTGATATCCTTGAATCATTGCCGATCTCGCAGTACCTTCTGGACCAACAACAGAAACAAGCATTTCTGAAAGTTCATCCGCAACCTGCTCGTCAATTACACGCCTGACTGCTCGAGGTTTAAATGGAATTACCGTTTTAGATTCCTCATCGAAAACTCTCCTTATTAACGACGGTCGCATCATAATTCCACCATTTGCAACTGCACACATCGATCCATGCACTTGCATTGGAGTTACAGAAACTGCATGCCCCATTGGCAAACGCGTAATGGTCAAGCCATCCCAATTACTAGGTTTGTGTAGCGTTCCTTTCCTCTCTCCGAGCAAGCCTAGGTTTGTCCTCTCACCAAAGCCAAATGCACGGCAATACGAATAAAGCCGTTCAGGTCCAAGCCTTAAACCAACCTGAGCAGCACCTCGGTTGCTAGACTTCTGAACTACTTGGTGAAGGGAAATCTTTCCTAAAGGATGATGATCCTTAGGAAGCCTCAATCTTTTTTTTCCTTTTTGGTAGGTTGAAACTGAACAATCAATAATATCATCGGTTCTTAATATCTTCTCATTAAGTGCAGCACCTACAGGTATTATCTTAAATGTAGACCCAGGCTCATAAAGATCCGTCAAACAGCGATTTCTATGATTTTCTAAAGGTACATCATTGAATAGATTGGGATCAAAACTTGGCCCGTTAGCCATAGCTAAAATTTCACCAGTTCTTGGTTCACTGACAATAATTGAAACACTTACAGGGGAAAACTCATCCATAATTCTAGACACTTCCTGCTCAACGCGTTCCTGCACAACTCGGTCTATAGACAACTCCACACTCAACCCTTCACGTGCATCAAACTCAACCGAACGAAATTGTGGCATTTCTCTACGCCTCCCATCTCTTTCACTTTCTCGCCATCCGTCCTGCCCTCGTAGATAATAGTCAGCCATCAATTCTATACCCATACAGGCTTTACCCTCCTTGTTTAGATAGCCAAGGACATGTGATGCAAAGTTCTGATTTGGATATAATCTTGAGTGTTTATAATTTCCATACACTCCATCTATCCCAAGTTTTAGAATCTTCCGGTAGGTAGAATCATCAACCTCATCTTTCAACTTCACCCATCTGATAGGCTTCATAGCAGTCACACCATTTCCGGAGTGTATAAATTTTCGCCGAACTGACTCTTCTACTTTTTCTGATTCAAGATCCAACAGAACTGCCAACTGCTTTAACTTCTTACTGTCTTTTTCCTTAAATGAATGTGGATCAACCCCTAGAACAACCACTGATCGCGTAGTTGCAAGAAGACTGCCTTTACGATCAACAATATCTCCTCTTCTCGCTTCTTCATGAATGAAATTCTTACGGGCGTTGCTTGCGAGGTTTGTGTACTTGTCACTTTGCCACACCTGTAGATGCAAAAGCCTTCCCCCAAGAGTACAAAAGGTTAAAAGAATCGCCAAAAATACAAAATAAAATCGATAAGGGGAAATAAAGACGTTTTTCATTCTAACGCCTTACTGAAAACTTTCTTTTGGAAAGTTCGTCTTTTCTTGCGATACCTGATTGTCCATTGGAATACATTTCTCGCTCGGAGACATGAACCGTTCTCCTTGCCGATGGGATGGTTAATCTCCCCGCCACAAGTTGTGCAAGTACGGAAGGTCGCATCATTGTTGATTTCCTCCCCCTGAGCTCTCTAAGTTCTCGAGCTACCATCTCCCGCTGATCCTCAAGATTTCCACATTTTTTTGCGGTTGCGGATATCTCCATACGTAACCAAACGATGGAGATAGCACCGCCCCCGAACAGTGAAACTGCAAGTATTATAGACATCCACCACACCCGATTCATCAGTCTTACAGTTCCGGTTGTTTTAGTTTTGTTAAAAACCTCAACCGTGCAGATCTACTGCGCGGATTATTTTCAACCTCTTCCTTACCAGGGAAAATTGCTTTGGATCCATTAAGTTTTGCGCAAACAATTCTATCTTGCTGAGCCCTCCCATCATATTTGGATTCAGGGCGACCAGCCATTTTCCTCATAAATCTTTTAACAATACGATCCTCCAAAGAGTGGAATGAAATTACAGCCAGAACGCCACCTTCCTTTAACGCTCGAAATGCTTTTGGTAAAGTAACCGCCAAGGCTTCAAGTTCCCCATTAATCGCAATCCGAATACCCTGAAAAGTTTTCGTTGCTGGGTGAATTCGCTGGCGAAAATTCCTTCCACCAACCGCATTACTTACCAATTCAGCAGCACTCATTGTTCGTGACAGAAGGCCTGTCCCTCTTGCCTGAATAATCGCTTCTACTACTCGCCTCCATCTTTTCTCTTCCCCGTATTCTCGAACCGCCCGGACCAAGCTTTCATAAGAGGCAGTCTCTAGAAATTCAGCCGCACTTTGACCCACTCTCGGGTCTAATCTCATGTCAATCGGAGCATCCAACCTGAAAGAAAAACCCTTAACTGGTTCCATTAATTGGAAAGATGAAATCCCTAGGTCCATGAGAATGCCATCAAATTCACCAGCCGAAGAAAACTGATCAAGATCACGGAATGAAGAATCGCAGAAATTAAATCGATCTTCAAACTCAAGCACAAACGATTCCGAGCGATCCCTAGCATCTGGATCACAATCCATCGCTAATAAATTATTCTCACTGTTCGCTTCTAGAATCGCACGGGAATGCCCTCCCCCACCAAATGTTAAATCAGCAAACGACCCACCGTGCCCAGGCTCAAGAGCAGACAGGCATTCATCTAGCAGAACGGGAATATGCTTCACCGCTGTTGGAGAACATACAAATTCAACCGCACCACAATACATTTCTACCCCCCCCGAGATTGACGTTAATTAAAAAAGAAGCGCGAGGGAGGAGTTGGTACCCGGAGTCAAATCCCCTTCTTAGGACGACCACCCTAAAGGTCGTCCAAAACTTGCCACCAAGCATCATAACCCTAACTCCCTCATCGCATCGAAAATATTTCTCTCGTCCTCGGCTGGCCGCTTTTCGTAACGCCCGACAGACCAAATAGCAAAAGCGGAGAAGTTTCCCACCAAGACTGCTTTGCCTTTGATTCCTGCATGAGCCAACAACTTGTCGTTCAGATTGATTCGCCCTTGCTTGTCGCACCCAAACGAATGGGCTTTTGAAAATAATTCCATAAAGAGTGCCTGAGCTCTTACATCGCTGAGGCTTGCCTCTGCTACTTTTTCCTCCAAACGACTTACCATCTTGGGTGGATAAACAGTTATATAACCCCCGGGATTGGGTAGTGCCAAGTAGGTATTCTCGTCTCCCGGTATCCTCCACTTTGACGGAATAGTAACCCTCCCCTTGCTGTCCAAAGCATGAGTAAACTCGCCTACAAAGAAGGTTGTCGTCTCTTTTTCCATTCGCTTTGTTTATTCGTGCATAAATTACCACTCCACACCATTTCTTGCCACTTTAACCCACTCGGGTCAAGTTTTTTTACAAAAATCTCTAGAAACCTGTAAATAAGTTATTCGGTAATTGAACGATTTGCCATGATCGGCACCCTGTAAGCAGATGAGCAAAAAAATACGTGCAGATGAATTATTGGTCCTTTGCGGCTTGGTCGATAGTCGTACAAAAGCTCAAGCTTGCATTTTGGCAGGTCAAGTTCGGTGTAAGGGCGAAAAAATTCACAAATCAAGTCAGCTTCTCCCTTCGAATGAAGTGCTTAGCCTTGATACACCGATGCCCTATGTGGGTAGAGGTGGAATAAAGATGGAAAATTTCATTAAAGAATCAAAATGGTTGGTTCGTGACTTAGACATTTTGGACCTTGGAGCATCCACTGGTGGATTTACAGACTGTCTTTTACAGATGGGAGCCAAATCATCAACCTGTGTAGATGTTGGCCGAGGTCAGTTACATTACAAATTGAGAACAGACAATAGAGTTACCAACTTTGAAAAAATGAATTTAAGGTCCTTACAATTAAACGACCTCCCCCGCACATGCTATCCTTTGATTGTTATGGATTTATCCTTTATATCGCTTCGTAAGGTACTAAGGGAAGCTTGGCAATTTCTTGAAACCAACGGTCGCATAGTCGCTTTGGTAAAGCCTCAGTTTGAATGCCACAAAAAGGAAGCGGATTTAGGACGTGGCGTTATAAAAGACAAAGACATACACATCAGAGTCCTGGAAGAGATTAAACAATTTGCCAACCTAAACTTAAACGGGTCTAATTTACTCATCGAAACAACCTCAGAACCTAAGGGGAATGATGGTAATACCGAATTTTTTTTAGGTTGGGAGAGATTACCAAGTCCCACCTAAGAATTGAATAGTGAGGAATTTTATTCCTCGAGGCTAGATGATATCAACTCACGGAGAATTTGGTCTCTTGAAAGCATACCTCTAGAAAGTTCCAAATTCCTTTGCATGGCGACTGCTTCATCTGATTCCGTAACCTTCCCTCTTAGCGAATAGATGTCACGAAGCTTGCCAAAAATGACTTCATTCTCATTCCTTTCAATCTCTGCCCACTTACCATCAACGGGCAATGCATCAGCCCCATCAAGAAAAGAAGTTACTGTTGATCGCTCTTGGTTCAATTCTTCAATATCAGAGTTAAGGCTTTTAATTTGACGATCAAGGCTGCTCTTCTTCGCCGATTTCTCTTCCTTTATTTCTGCCTTTTCCTGTTCAAGCTTTTGAATCTTGGAGCGGAAATTTCTCTGCTTTGCATCAAAGTATGCCTGAGCGGTACCTGAATTCTTCTTACTGAACTGATGAACTTTCAAATCTTTATTATCTGCCTTATCGGACTCCATTAGACGCTTCTTGATACTTTCAATTTTCTTGGCAAAAGCATCAGTTTTTAAGTGCCTTAAATATTCCCGGCAGAGAGTTGAATAAGGTAAGTTCTTAAATACAGCAGGACGACGATCCGTTTTTCTGTCCAAAAGAAAAACGACCTGACCGCTTCGGGATTTTCGTACAGAACGCGTAAAAAAGCGTACTTCATCTAATGTTGAAACTTCCTCCAAGGGTTCTCGATTAGTTCTTTGCTCACTTGCTCTTCTCTCCAACCCAAGAACCATAGACTGCACTCCCATTTCAGAATCAGAAAACGAAACCTTCCTTTGTTTTGCCTCACTGGAGCTCAAAAATCGCTCAAGTTCATCGGAATTTCTCAAAGCGGGGAAGTCAGGAAACTTTCGTTTTATTTCGTCGGCAAAGGTGTTCAGGTTATCGAGGAAATCAAGCGCTGCCTCCTGTGCTAATCGACCGGCCTCCCGTTTGGCATCATTGGTATCTTGCTCAGCTACTTTTTGACGAACCTGTTCAGCCACATCCTCAAATTTAACATCTTGAGGAACACTATTATTTCCATCTTTTTTGACCGAAGGATCCTCATCAGAGAGAAAATCCAGACGATTTCGTTCAAAGTAGGAACGAAGCCTTGCTTTATCAGCAGGCGGTGGAGGTGTTAGAAAACTTTGATTTTCAAAGACCATCGCAGTGGCAAAGGTACGAGGTTCTTCAGCAAAAACATCCAAATCCCGATTTCCCTCAAAATAGGCTAGCAATTTATCCGAAAGCAATTCTGTAAACTCTATGGAATTTGCATCACTCTTAATTAAAGGCGAAGATTTACCAAGCTTATCATTTTCGAGTTCTAAAGAGATCATATTTCCCTTTTTTTCAATGGCCAGAATCCCCAGATCCTTCTGATTAAAAGCACTAATTAAAGCTAGAGCACTCTCCTTAATAGTCTTTCCAAGCACAACCTTAACGATTGAACCGTTAGTATCGACTGCAGAATTACTGAATACAAAGTTGTACTTTTTCGTTCCGTAAGAAACGGATAAGGAATCACCAGTACTGGGGAGCTTGGAAAGTTTAACTTGCCCCAAAGATAGGGTTTTAAGTGGCAGAGCGGTTGCTGAAAGAACAGCAACATCCCCATCCCATACAAACGCGTTTTCGTGACTGAGGGCATTAATTTCTCCCGCCAATGCAAATCCACGACTTTGGTAAATCCGATCAATTTGCTTATCTCTAAAAGCGGCATAAAGAACCGACTCCAGTTCATTCGCAGACATTCCAAATCTTGCCCCAACCATCGAAAAAGCTGAGGACCGATTTGCTTCCGACTGCAAAGAAGGATCCAATCGGCTGAGAAAGTTAAGGAATTCCGCATTAACCGCGGGATGATTCACCTGAGGGGACAAGAAGTCCCACTCATCAGCCTGAAAACCTAAGGCAACACGCGACTCAATGGCAGCATCCAAAAAATCGCTATCATAAGATCCAGAACGGGCAATTTCGCGAGCTTGAAAATCGGGAGCAAAATTTGGCCATGCCTGCATATATTCAAACATCCTTTGCATGGCATCACGATCAACCTCTTCAGGGTTCGCCCGAAAAGCCGCTTGGATTTGTTGCTGCAGACCCTCCATGTAAGCAGTACCCGCCCTGGAAATATCTTCGCGCCCTGGGTTGGACATTACCCCCATGGCACCTGCCGCACGCGTGGTCACGCTAAGAAAACGTCTCTGATCAGGATCGTTCCAATTATATCCGAAAAACTCTTTCTTTTCTCGCCCGCCGTCAGACATTAGATCAAAAACCGAGGATCCTTGGGATAGGTATAAAACAAAAGATACCACTACTAATAAGAGCAGAAGTATAAATACAAATTTTCCTTTTTTGGAAATAAAGTGCTGAAGGGCTGTAATCATAGGATCGTCAATTCAAACCAAGTGTTAAAAGATCCATGATGAAGACAGCACGCCTAACGTCAAATCTTTGCAATTTGATCGATCAATAAATCTACTTGGCAACCAAGACCGGACGATCAGAAAAAATTAATGAACTCATCCAACTTTGCCTCTTCGATCCATCTTCCTTCACAAAGGGGCGCATAACCACCATCTTCTCTAGAACCAAAGCTTTGTCACCCTCTTCAGAGCAGCGCAAAAAATACTTGTAGCTTTCCTCAGGTATGTTTTCTTCCGCTTCCATAACAATCTTGGGTAACTTGATAGTCACAGTAACCCGGTCACTCACACGGTTCCATTCCCCAGTCATCATCTGGGGAAGACCTGCACCTGCAACCCTGGCCCCACCCTGATCACCAAATGTAATCTCTATAGGGAAAGATGCCTTGCGCGACTTTCCAAGGTTTCGCATTAATAAAAGCGGAGATCCGTCGTCATTTCTTAAACCCTTTATTGACTGAAAGGCATAGCGAACACCCCGCTTAATTAAAAAGAATTCTCCTGGTTTTTTGTCGTCATCTAAACGAATAATTCTTTCGCCATCCCCCACCTCCCATGTGCCCAGTCGGCTAACCGGTTTCATTTGCGGGTGGGCGAAACGAATTTCCGCAGACATCTTGCTTGGGGATTGTGATAAGAGCAGCTCGACCCGGCACTCGTTACCATCAGTGATTAAATTCCCCTCAAAAACTTCATAGACCCAGTCTTTAACCTCTCCCACATAGGAACCCTCGGGGTCGTCATACAGACAAGAAGAAAGCAAAAACAACAGCCCATACAGGAGGAAGTTTTTTACCCAGCTCATAATAAATTCAAACATCTGGCCTGAATCTTGAAAAAAGGTTTAAGGAAACTCAATCCTTTCCCGCTGGAACCTTGGGTATAGAAACCAAAACTCGATGATACATAGAACAGGCCAACAAAAACCCAACCCCTAGAAAAAGTGACCAACTCGGCCCTGATTTATCTGTTTGAGTAAAGATTAGTTCCGCCTTTTTTATTTCCCCCGCACTCCGACGCATCCTTACCTCTGGGAACAACCGGAGAGGTTCCTGCCCTCTTTGCCCGGGCAGAAAGACATCTTCTTCATACACTCGTTTAACAAAAAGTAATTCCCTCTTATTTCGATCAAAAAACAAATAATCAGACCAAGCATAATAATCATCGGGACGAGTAGCTCCTTTGCCAATGTACTGCCAAAGTTTTTTCCCGGAATCGTCCTCGTCCACTTTTTTAAATTTTCGAAAATTCAAGCGAAAACTTCCATCCACTTTTTCCCATTCTCCAGCGACATCTTGTCCGCCCTCTCCATTATCATCATAAACGGCGGGCAAAATCCCCCATGCCTTACCTGACCATATTCCAAAACCAAGTTGATAACGGTCCGATGCACCCTCCATCGAATACTCAACCCAAGGGGACGGGTTTAAATATAAATATATTTTAGAGAATAAAAAAATAAGCAGACACAAAGAACCAGCCAATCCAGTCATATTTCTTCGAAAAGTGGATGACTTCACCTTTTGTTCTCTCTGCCATTCCCATTCCCGCTGCTTTGTTACTTCCTCGCTCGTTAGACTGTTCACACCATCCTTTTTTTCCGAAACCATTCCGTAAACCGATAAATCTTCGATTCCTGGAATAGCCTCCATCGATTGAGCAACTGTAAAAAACCCCCGATTTACCGCTTTCCCTGCCCAGACTCGCCAAGCTAACCATTCATCGCTTGATTTCTCACTTTTTTGGATAATCGATTGGGCGAGGCTGCCCATTGCAACGAGGTCCCAACTCTCTTCCGGTATTTCCATAAGATTGGTATCCGGCGGGCGGTAAGCCTGGCTTTCATTAAGAGAATCTTGGTATTGCAAGCTTTGAGAAGAAAAGGCAGTTGAATTTTTAATATCGTCCCCAACCGGTTGAAAACAGCACAATTTAGCCAGGGCAAATTCAGATATCCAGGCAACGAAATCCCCGTCCTCTTTTTCCTTTAATAAAATATTGCTAGGTTTTAAATTACCGTGAATTACTCCCGATGCGTGTGCCCGGTTTAACCCGCAATGCAGGTCAATTATGATCGACTTTAATTCTTTTGGGCCAATACGATTTGTATCGTGGGCCAGCCAATCTGCCAAGGACCGTAAAACAACCTCCTCAGGTTCTTTGTCTTCGGATTGGCTAGGTGTGGGTGCTTGAACGATCTTCCCATCAAACCAAGCAAAAGAGATCCAGTGCTTCCACTTGAGAGTTCCACTTCCAAGCATCGGCCAAACCCCGCGCCCTTCAATTTGTTGAATAGCTCGACACTCTTGAGAAAAGTAGTCGGTAAAACCTTCTTTTTCAGAAAGTTCGCGATGAAATAACTTCAGGTACCTTAACTGTCCTTTCTCTTCCCCTGAACTTGCTTCCCCTGAATAACTTTGACCACAAAATCCTTCCCTAATCCACTTTTGGACATTATACGGACCAATTCGTGTGCCTGCCGATAGCATCCTAACCGATTCCTTGAAGTTTAATCATCCCCATTTCAATTTATTTCGCAAGACCTTGAAATGCGAATGATCCACCGTTTCCATCAAAGGAAAAGTCTTTGAAGAAACAAATATTTCCAACGGGAAGTTGGGAGATGGAGAAAAAGCCTCACCACCATCTGCCGAGACATGGGGAACCGTGTTGTTTTCACCACTCTCTATCCTGAGGTTTATTCCGGAAGGAAAAACAAGGGGGCGACTGGTCAGGCTATGGGCGGAGATCGGGGTCATCAGCATGACCTCTGCCTCCGGATGAGCAATTGGTCCACCCGCAGCGAGATTGTAAGCAGTCGATCCGGTCGGCGTGCTAAAAACGATCCCATCCGATGCATAGTCCGCCACCCTTTCGCTTCCACAAAAAACTGAAAACCTTCCAAGGCGGCCGGCTATACCACTTTTGATCACAAAATCATTTAAGGCCAACTTCTCACTACCTCCAGCCTCACGACAAGCCAGCAGACTCCTTCGGCGCACATGGAAATCCCCCTGAAGCAAAGGGAGTAAACATTTTTTTAGATCATCAGGGGGTAAGGTCGCTAAAAAACCAAGTTTACCCAAGCCGACTCCCGCCACGGGGACTTCATGGACAATGGCCTCTTCCAAAATATTTAGCAATGTACCATCTCCTCCAACCGAGAAACAGGCATCCATCCCTTTTAGAAAACCAGCCGGACATGGAAACTCCTCAGTCAGCCGAACCTCAACTCCCTCATTCTTGCAAATTTCTGCCAAAATCCGGGCTACTTCACCCGTGCCAGACTTGGTCAGGTTGGAAACTATGGCAACGCTGCGTAATGGATTCATTTTAAAAAACTGCTCTTTTAAGCTAAGTCGATCTATGGAATCGGTCAAGTGCCCGCCGCCCATGGTAAATTATCAGACGATACATGATCGTTGGGTCTTATGATGAAATGAGATTGCTGGGGAAACCTTTTTCTAAACCACTTTCGCTGCTTCGATACTAGTTGGCGGGTAGATCTGGTGATCGACCGTGACAAGTTTTCAACCGAACCACCATTTTTTAAAAACTCAATTACTTCCCGATATCCTACCGAGGAAGCAAGACTGATATGATTGTCTATCCCCTGCTCAATCGCACGCTCAGTCTCTTCAATCATACCTGCCTCAAGCATTTGATGTGTCCGCTGTTCAATGCGTGCAAGGAGGTCATCATTTTCACGGTCTAACCAAACCAGTTTTTTTTGAAATTCTTGATAAGGCAGCGGCATCTTGGCGAATTCATCTTTTAAATCATTCAAGGAAAGGCCTGTCTGCATACATCTTTCCAATGCCCGCAATACCCGTAGAGGGTTATTCGCATCCAGACCAGCAAGCCCATTTGGGTTTAACTCATTCAATTTTTTAAGAATTTTGAAAAGGCCACCCGTTTCAAAAAGTTTTTCTGCCTCATTTCTAACCTGCTGTTCAATTTCAACACCGTCTGATATGGGACGTAAAAATCCATCGAGAAAAAATCCACTTCCACCCACTAAAAGAACTTTTTTTCCACGGTTAAGAATTTCCTCTACCTTTTTACGGGCATATACATGAAATTGGCGGACATCATAGGTTTCGCTAAGGTCGGCAAGATCAAGCCCATGATGGACGATCTGTTTTTGCTCTTCTGTAGATGGCTTGGCCGAACCGAGATTAAGGCCGCGATAGAAAGATACAGAGTCGCAGGAAATAATTTCTGCACCGTTTTTTTCTGCCCATTCGATTGACAAACCGGTCTTACCTGCGGCAGTTACTCCTCCTAGTAACCAAAGTTCCCGGACTGTAGCACCCATGGAACTCAACTTTACAAAGCAGCTTTTATGCAGCGGTTAGACCGCCCACCAAAGACCGAGCTTTTTGTTCAATTGCGGCAAGCATCTTAGGAGTACTCTCCAAATTTTGAGGAATACAATTCACCAATGCACTACCCACAACGACTCCATCTGCCACCTTGGCAACTTCAACAACTTGCTGAACCGAAGATATTCCAAAGCCCACAACCAGAGGAAGATCTGTATGCTCGCGAATGGCCGCGACCCGCTCGTCTAAATCACCGGCTAAATCATCCCGCGCTCCGGTCACCCCCTCCCGGGAGACATAGTATAAAAACCCAGAAGCTCGTTTAGCAATCTTGGCAATACGCTCTTTGGGAGTAGTTGGTGCAATGATGAAAATATTGGCCAACTCACTTTCTTTGCATGCATTGATCAATTCATCTGCCTCTTCCGGTGGCAAGTCGAGAGTTAGCAAACCATCCACTCCTGCTTCTTTTGATTTTCGAGCGTAATTTTCAACTCCCTGCGAAAAAATCAAATTGTAATAAGTGTAAAAGACAATGGGTATCTCCGAAAATGTCCTAATTTCACGAACTAAACGAAACACATCTTCCTGAGTACACCCAGCCTCCAAAGCCCGTTGAGCGGCCAATTGATTGGTCAAACCATCCGCAAGCGGATCGGAAAAAGGAACACCAAGTTCCAAAATGTCCACTCCCCCCTTTATCAAGGACCTGCAAACCTCCAAAGAACGATCAAAGTCAGGATCACAAGCACAAACATATGCCACAAAGGCCGATCGACCTTCGGCCTTGCAATCAGAAAAAAGTTTCGCGATTCGGTCAGAATTCATCATATAAGAAATAGCCTTGAATTATTCCTCATCCAACCCGAACTGGCAACGGTAAACAGGACAGTATTACCCGTGATATTTTTCTACCGCCTCGCCTTTCCTTTTCTGGCTCTCCTTGCATCGCCTTACTTTATATACCGAATGCTCAGGCGAGGTGGATACAGCTACAAAATCTCCTATCGTCTTGGCCTATTTCCTACACTCCCCCCCAAAAAAGCAGACTGTAAACGTATCTGGATTCAAGCGGTCAGCGTTGGCGAACTCTCCTCGCTTTCCAAAATAATTGACCAACTCCAAAAGAACACAAGCATCGAGATTGTGCTCACGGGCACAACCAGTACTGGTTTACTTATGGCTTCCCAACGCTATAAAAACTTGCTACTTGCCCAAGGCCCCTTCCCTCTCGATTGGTGGCCAGTTAGCCGATTGGCCTGGGCGAAAATCCAACCCGACTTAATCCTTACTGTAGACAGCGAATTGTGGCCTGAACACTTTCATCAGGCTAGTCTTCGAGGCATACCCGCTCTGGTCATTAACGCCCGCCTTTCCGATCGTACATTTAACAGACTGCAATCATCCCCGATAGCCCGAAGCTTGCTATTACCCAAAGGACTTGAAATCCTTACCACCTCAGAAAGACAGCGTTCAAGATGGATAGAGATTGGCATTCCGCACGACCGTGTTGAAGTTGTTGGAAATCTCAAGGTGGACGCCGTTACCTCGACCCAACTTGACCAGTCTGACTCAGTAAAATTAAAAACTGAATTCGGATTCAGTGAAGATTCTTTTGTACTTACTGGTATATCTACCTGGCAGGGAGAGGAAGAAATGTTAGTTGATACCCTCTTGGAACTACGGGAACTAAAGTTTGATGCCCGACTCCTCTTAGTACCCAGACATGCGGAAAGAAGAAGGCAGATCACATCGATGCTCCAACAAAAGAACATCCCTTACCACCAACGTACGCAAAAAAAACAAGCCCCTACCGGCACTTTAGTATACTTAGCAGATACCACCGGCGAACTTAGCAAACTCATTGAGTGTGCAGATCTTGCCTTTGGAGGAAAAACCCTGCCACCCAACCGTGGCGGCCAAAATCCAATCGAACCCATTGCACTTGGAATCCCTTTGGTTTTAGGCCCAAACTTTCAAAATTTTCAACAAACCTGCGGGGACCTACTTATACACGAAGCCATTCAAACTACCGAATCTCAAGAATCTGCCCTAAAAGAACTACTTTCTCTGGCTCAAAATTCACAGGACAGAAAAGAACTTAGACAAAATGCACTCTCCTGGTTCGAGTCCCAGGGGTCACCCTCTGATCGAACCCTGGAAAAACTTTTTCAGCTTTTACAAAGCAGCCCAACCTAAGCCTTTGTTGCTTAACACAATTGACTAAAGTAACACACCTGTTAACGATATTGAGACTCAGTCTCAATATGAAACCTGTTACTTGAATGAACCGAAAAAAAATCAGCATCCAACCAATTAGCATATGCTTGGCCATACTTTTTGTCCAAGCAACAATCTCATGCACTTCCCCTGTGCAAGAAGAAATTCTTCCCCAGTCAGATTTACCCAGCGAACTTTCTCTGAAGAAAGTCGTTATCGCCCTAAAAGCGAACAAGAACCCGGAAAAGATGCTGGCTGAAAAAGAATTTCTTGAAGCTTATCTTTCCAAAAAACTTTCCAGGGAAGTCGAAGTTCTTATCCCCACCGATTCTTCCGTGGTGGTCGAATCTTTCCGCAATGGAACACTCGATCTTGGCTACCTTAGCTCTACCGATGCCGCTCGAAACCTCGACCAACAAACTGCATCCGTTTTGCTGATTCATTTAAAGAACGGTTTACCCAACTACCAAAGCATTTGGCTAAGTTTGAAAAATAAAAACTATCAATCTATTGAAGAATTGAAGAGTAAGCCCGTTGCTTTTGCCAGTCGTTCAAGCACCTCGGGTTACCTCATTCCAGTTTGGGATATGGCCAAGCGTAAATTGGTAGGCCCCAAGAAAGCTCTAACCGATTTCTTTTCATTAGTCATTTATGGAACTGGCTATGTATCGGCGGTTGAAAAAGTCCTCAGTGGAGAAGTGGAAGCCGCTGCTGTTAGTGATTATGTTTTCACCGGGGATAACAAGTACTTGTCCGACGCTCAAAAAGCTCGTTTACGAATCGTCCAAAAACAAGGCCCGGTACCTTCACACACCCTCTGCGTGCGGACTTCCTTATCACAAACTGACACTGCAATTCTTCGGGATGCACTACTCTCGATGAATCAGGAAAACCCAACCCTACGCGACCAGGTATTTAACGGGGAACTAACCGAAGTGGATGAAACCGAACACCTACGAGTAACGCGCGAGGCCATCGAAACCCAAAAAAACCTCAAGCCCTGATCGGGTAAGTCCTCCCAGGTTAAGAATTAATGAATTCCTCCCTATTGGAAACTCAAGGCCTTGGTCTTTGTATTTCCCAACGCTGGCTTTTTCGTAACCTTGATATTTCCATACCACCCCAATCTTTTGTGGGGGTGACAGGTCCATCTGGCGTTGGTAAGACCAGCCTGCTTCGCTTGCTTGCCAAAGATTTGCAGGCAGACGAAGGCAAAGTATGTTCGCACCTACAAAACGGACAAAATACTGCAATGATCTTTCAAGACCTCCAACTGGCAGATGGTGCCAGTGCCCTCAACAATGCTCTGGGAGGTTGCCTTGGCAGGCACAGCGGAATTTCCACCTTTTTTAATTTCCCCTCCCCCGAAAAAGAAGCGGCCAACAATTGGTTGGAAAAATTTGGACTGGACGGAAAATCTCGCCAATGGGCATCGACTCTCTCACGAGGAGAACGTCAACGCCTCGCCATTTGCCGTACCTTGTTGTCCAACCCCACCCTGTTACTTGCGGACGAACCAGTAGCCAGCCTCGATAACGAATGGGCTGGTCAAACACTGCAAATCCTCAAGGATTCACAAACGCAAAAAGGGGGCAGCCTGGTCTGCTCTCTCCACGACGAAGACCAAGTCCAACGCTTTGCCGACTTCGTCCTGCGTTTACACCCTTCAGATCCGACATTATGGAGCTGGGAAACCCTCACAAAGCAGACTGAATCATGAAACCTGACCTTCCATGGCATAGTCGGTTTGATCTTTTAGGTGTAACCTTTTTACTCTTTTTGGCAGCTGCCCTAGGAGCTCTCCCAGCCATCGAGGGCTCGGGTCGAGATTTGGATTACCTCGGAAACCTTTCCCGCTTTGCCGCCCAATTTTTCCCACCCGACTGGTCTATTCTCGACCGTACCCTTGCTGGCTTGCTCGAAACTGTGCAGATCGCCTTGGTCTCCACTCTTTTGGCCATCTTTTTATCCTTTATTATTTCCCTTGGAGCATCTCGTAATGTTTCGCCAGCCTGGTTACTCTGGCCTACCCGTATGCTCCTCAATATGATTCGTACCATTCCCAGTTTGCTCTGGGCACTGCTTGCTGTGGTCATTGTGGGTTCAAACTCCCTCGCGGGAGTTATCGCTCTAACGCTTTACAGCGTTGGATACCTTGCCAAATTTTTTAGCGAAACCTTTGAATCTGCCGATCTCAGTGCCCAAAAAGCACTCCAATCTCTTGGGGCCGGCAGACTACAAGCTTTCCAGTACGGATTGTGGCCCAACGCACGCCCCATTATTTGGAGTCATTGCTTATGGATGCTGGAATACAATGTTCGATCGGCCAGTATTATTGGATATGTGGGAGCAGGTGGTATCGGTTTGCATCTTAAACTCTACGCAGAATCGGCAGATAGTTGGAACAAGTTTTCCCTCGTTCTCCTCTGTAT
>JAQXCL010000166.1 GCA_029251885.1 Opitutales bacterium
GATAAACCGGGATGGCTTGTTTGTCACCCCTCGAAGAATGGCCCCTGGTCAAGCCTGGTGGGAGCAGCTAAGGAATACCTGCAACTTGATACAGTTCACCTTGCCAGCCGACTTGATCGTGAGACAAGCGGTGTTGTATTATTGGCAAAGCACAAAAAGGCGGCAAGTTATTGGCAGAAAGGAATTGAATTTAAAAAGGTCAGAAGGAATTACTTGGCAATTTTAGAGGGTGAATTACCTGCAAAAAACACCGTATCCACTTTTTTAGGCAAAGACCCCGATAGTGAAATCTATGTAAAGCAGCGGGTGACTGGCAATAGTCGGAAGGCAAAGTCTGCTGAGACAATATTTACTCCCATATGTAGTAAAAATGGATATACTTTTTGTTCAGTAGCTACCCTTACTGGTCGAAAGCACCAAATACGAATCCATGCACAATGGATCGATCATTGTTTGGTTGGGGAGAAATTATATGGAAGGGATGAACAAATCTATCTGAAATTTTGTGAAAGTGGTTGGCAGAAAGAGTGGGCAAATATTTTAGGTATGTCCCGGCAGGCTTTACATGGAAGGCATTTGAGGGATATGGAAACGGGTGTTTGTTTTTCTGCACCTTTACCCGAAGACTTTCTCCTCTTTTTAAAATCGGAAATGAAACTTTCAATTCAGGAGATTGAGGAATGTGTATCCGTGTCTGATAAATTTAACTTTAAAGATAATGGGTAGATTTAAGTTGTCCTTATTTGTACAGATTTGCAAAATTAACCATTTATGCCTGAAGCTCCAACCCCTGCATCACCCCTAGAAGCCCTTAAGGCTGGTTTTCGTCGTGCCTGTGTTCGTCGTTTAGTTGGTGATGAGGGCGGGGCTATCGAAGTACTCAGGGATGATATCCCTAGCCTGGTGGTAAACTGGGCGAAGAGCACTTCTTTAGAACCATCTGAGAAGAAAGCTAAATTAAAGGAAATGTTTGATGACGAATCCGGGCGGGCTGATGAATTGGCGGTAGCTTTTGATCTATTCGCTGGTCGTTTCGAGTCCAGGGTTGCTGGTTTGGTCAGAAAAGAGGTGGGTTCATTGAGAGATCAACTTACAGGGGCAGTTCAAAAGCTCAGTGATGCCCTCGGTCGGGTAGAGCAACTTTCAAGCAAATTAAGTAATGCAAGCCGACTGGATAGTGCAGATTCCTTTGGTTTGGATAAGGCAAAGCCTCTTGTCGAGAGCCCAGTGATCGTCCCAGATCATGAATCTCATTCAGTCGAGGAACTGTTACTGGAAAAGGGTGACATTGATCTCGAGAGTAATGTCATTCCTGAGGAAGTAAGCCCCGATGAAGTTGCCAAAGTTATTCCAATCACAGGCGGGCAACCCTCCTTACCAAATGATGTATTCGTTGAGGATGAAGCTCTACAGAGTTTGGATCCTCCTTCTGGGACGGGTTTGAGGTTTGACGAAATCGAAGAAATGATTGATGAGATTCTATCGTATGAATCTAAATAATCTTTGAAAATTTTCTTTTGCGAATGAGTGATTCTGAAACAGTGGAGAGTAAATTGGGGGCAGAGCCTACTGGTGATAAAGGGACTAGGAGTAAAAAAAGGTTACCGCTCGGCTTGGACCTTGGCACCTTAGAGTCTTGTATTCTTAGTAAACTTAGCAAGCCTGGCTCTGAGACACATCACGGTGTATTTGTACCCACGGTAGTTGGTTACCCCGAAGAGGGGATTTTAGCCGGAATATTGCCCGGGAATTCGACCATGCTTCACGGCAACGATGCTTTGTCCAACCAACTTCACTTACGCTTGGTTCATCCGCTTAGTGATGGAGTAATTCAAGACCTCGAAGCAAGCAAGTCGTTCCTTGGTTATTTACGTAATCAAGTTGATCCGGAGCGGACATCTGAAGCACTTTGCGTTATTGGAATACCTGCAGTTGCTGATGAAGAAGCTAAGAGTAATTTGGAGGTAGCAGCAAAATCCGCTTTTGATGGATCATTACTCATTCCCGAGCCTTTTCTTGCAGCTTTAGGGATGCGTGATGAAGCACGCCTCCAGGATTCTGATTACAAGGATCCTGTAAGTAACTCTCTCTTTATTGATATTGGGGCAGGTACGACCGACTTTTGTATCATTCAGGGTTATTTCCCCAAACCTCAGGACTTACTAAGTATTCCATTCGGCGGAAATGAGGTGGATGTAATTTTGGATCAATTAGTTCGCGAAGCCTATCCCGAAGTAAACCTGCCGATTTCCATGATTCGTGGATTCAAGGAAGAGTTTTCTTACTCAGGGGAGATCGAGTCTGGTGCAAGAGTAAAAGTGCCGGTCGAGGGAAAACCTAGAAAAATTGAAATCGGAAAACAGGTGGGTGAGGCTTGCAATCGTTTGGTTAATGAAATTGCGGAGTCCTTGAAGCAGGTAATCTCATCCGCTTCACCTCAATCTGTTTTTTCCCTCCTGCAAAACATTATCCTTACTGGTGGAGGTAGCCGAATTAGAAATATCGACCAGGAACTCCAACAAAGGTTGGTGGACGATGGTTATGAGAACCCTGAGGTTCGTCTGTCTGATAAGGATTATTCCCCTTTGGTTTCAATTGGTGCACTGAAAGTGGCTAAAGCTGCAAGAGAGGATCAGTGGATTCGCTGATCAGTTTAAACAGAACCGATTAAAAGATACCGTTGAGGCTTTGATTTAAACGTCCCGAAGCTTCGTTTATTGATGAGATCAGTTCATCTGGGTCATCATGACCTTCTGTTAACATTTCCCAACCCTCAAGTTTTTGGTATGACCCGCTTTCTGGTTTCTTGCATTTATTTAGTCCAGTGAACCCAAGTTCAGAAACAATTGCTTGAGATACCTGAATGGCTGCTGCTAACTTCGGACTTTCCTTCGATTGCTTGGGTTGATCGTGCCAATGAATGGCATCCACAATCTCGTCTGAAATATGATGATTCCATAGATAATACGCACCAATTTTGGCGTGCCCCCATCCAATCTTGGCGTTTTCCTCATCAATTATTTCATCTGTGGAATCATATTTCTTGAGGTAAATCTTTTTAAATAGTTCAGGAAAAGTGATCGCCAATATGAGTATCCCTAAGTTGTGGAGCAATCCCGCAACATAATCGGCTTCCTCTTCATAGCTTATATCAAGCACGGACAGGAGTTCGCGAGTTAAGATGGCCGTGCCAATACTATGTTTCCAAAATTCTTCCCATGGAAATGAAGGCGCGTTTTTACCAAGTTCCAAAATTTCCTCAATTACTGGAGTGGCGAATAATAATTCACGGATACGATTAAGACCAAGAAAAATAGAAGCCTCCTCGACCCCACTAATTCTCTTATTGTCCTTGCTGCCAAAAAAAATCGAGTTAACCAAATCGAGTACTCTTGTGGTGAGGGATGGATCCAGTCGAATGACTTCAGCAATTTGGGCAAGAAAACTATCTTCTGACTCAAGTAAAGAACGAAGCGTATCATTAATGCTCCTAAGTGATGCAAGCTTGGGGCATTGATTGATCCTCTCAATCAGCAGGAAGTCAGATGGAGGATGCATTGAGATTTGTTTTCCGGGCTAAATTGATGCCCAGCTAAAATTAGCCAATGAGCATGACCGAGTTTTCACGGCCAGGGTTAATGTTTTGACCTGAAGACATTGAGTTAGCCAGGAACTGGTTAGCGTTTGCGCAAGCGGGGGATTCGGGTCGCAGTGTCATGAAGTCGCCCGTGGAGGATAGTACCCTGACTGAACCATCGGAAAGTTTGTCCAACGATATTTCATTACCCGAATTTCGGGACAAAAAATCTTTGAGTTCGGGAGAATTCGTTATTTCGTCTCGAAGAGTTTCTAAACTTTTTGAAGTAGGCGAACTACCTTGGATATCCTGGAGGTTTGACTCGAAAGATGAAGACTTTGAGTTTTCTACGCTTGGGGGGTTAGAGGGAAGTATTTTCTGCAAAATATTACCACCAATGTTAATTAAGCCGGTTGCAATTACTGGATCCATGCATGCCTTGTAGCAAATCCCTTGCCAAGTTTGGCTAGATGATTTTCCTCAAGCAGTTCCTTAGAATCATTTCTTCTGCGATTTGGATGGCATTTAGAGCAGCACCTTTCCATAGCTGGTCGCCTGTAACCCATAAGGCTAATCCATTATCAGCTGCATGATCAACCCGGAGTCGGCCGGCATGACAGTTTTCTTTTTCAGAGGAATATATGGGCATCGGGTAGAGCATATCTTCAGGATTATCAACAAACTCCAGGCCCTTGAAGTTACTAAGAGCCTGCTTGGCATCTGGGAGGTTTACACTGTCACTAAATTCTGCATTTATTGATATCGAGTGGGCACGATATACAGGCACCCGAACACAAGTGCAGGAAACTCTTAGGCTTGGAAGGGAAAGAATCTTCCTCGATTCATTTCGCATTTTAAGTTCCTCCTTGGTGTAACCATCTTCCCTGAACTGATCAACATGGGGAATTAAATTAAATGCTATGGGGTGTGGAAAGGTAGATGGTTGGGCATTGGGTGGTAGTGCTCCTGTAACCATTTCTGTAACTTCCTGATCTAGGGAGATTGGTCCCATGGCACCGGCTCCAGATACTGCTTGATAAGTAGATGCATAGAACTTTTTGAGGCCAAATCTTTTGTGTAAGGGATAGATTGCCATCAAGGTAATTGCACTCGAACAATTGGGGTTAGCTACGATGCCTTGGTGAGCATCTAGATCCTGAGGATTGATTTCGGGCACAACAAGAGGAACAGATGGATCCATTCGAAAGGCCGAGCTATTATCAATTGCCACGCAATCCCGCTTTACTGCTTCGTGTGCAAACTTTACAGAATTTTCCGAACCGGCACTAAAGATCGCAATATCTAAATCATTAAATGACTCCGGTGTAGTCTCTTGGATCTTATGTGTCTGCCCAAGTGCCTCCAATTCGTTTCCCGCAGAGCGGGATGAAGCAAGCAATCTTAATTCGCTTGCAGGGAACTCTCTTTTCTCAAGAAGCTTGATAATTTCTTGGCCAACCGCTCCGGTTGCACCTACGATACCAATACGATATTTTTTCAATGAATGTAATTTTAAAGGATGAGTACTTGAAGGTTGTGGAACAACTGAAGATTGAGGAAACGCAAGACTTGCTAATCGTTTCTGTTAAACAGCAAAGGTTGTATCATCAAAAAGAAGGTAAGTCTGTCAAAACATATGTTGCTTCAACTTCTTTAAAAGCTCCAAGTTGCAAAGAGGATTCTCTTGGAACCCCTTGGGGTTTGCATGAGGTATGTGAAGTAATTGGGGTGGGGCAACCACTTGGTATGGTCTTTCAGGGGCGCAAACCCATAGGATCACATTATTGGGATTGCGAAGAAGAGATGCAGCAAAAAAACTTGATTACATCCCGCATCTTGAGGCTGACCGGATTGCAGGAAGGGCTTAATCGTGGCGGAGAGCAGGACACTTTTAAAAGATTTGTTTACCTCCATGGAACCAATCATGAAGACCGCTTAGGTAAACCTGCCAGTTCGGGTTGCATCCAACTGGGCAATCAAGAAGTTATTGATTTGGCTAATCAAGTTAGCTCAGGTAGTCATTTTTTTATATCCCTACATTAAGGCTTTTAGGGAGATGATATTCTTATCAGCTTGATTTTATCTTTGTAATAGCGGCTTTGAGAAAGTTTTCTGGCTCAGCTTGAATTTGTTGCAAAACTTTTAGCTGTATCAGTTCTTTAGTAAATTGATACTCGGGCGTACTCGAGAGCCTCGAGTCATTTTCATTTAATCTTTCTTTAACAATCATCTGCGTTGAGTATTCAACCGTTGAATCCACGACCATAAATTCTTGGACGCGGGTAATTGCATTGTGGATTAAATCGATTAAGTCATCATCGGTAGTTCCATCGTATACGATCACCTCGAAGGGTTTAGAGGTTCGAGCAGAGAGCAGGTCTTTTAGGTGAGTGGATGAACATTCCGCACGCTCTCCTTTTGTAACCAAAACGCAAGCTGACTTGTGGTGACCTTGCCTAAGGAAGTCGTGAAAAGATTTACACCTAAGTACAGGATTGTCGTACTTTCTGTCAATATTTGGTAAAAAATTCTCGTCTACAGATAATAAAACGATCGATATTTCTGTTTTCGGATTTGAGAGTGAGGCATGATCTAACAAATTAGCTAAATCAAGCTCACTAACTCTTTGTGATAGGGTAGGGAACTCCTTTAAAGAAGCATTCATGATGGTAGGGGTTGGGGTTATTTATTTACTTACCTAAGTAAGTAAGCACGGTCAATCATTCCCTTTTTCGTTTTTACTACCATTATTCACTCTTGTTTAACAGATGACGAACGAGTGATTCAAAGTCTGGGTGAACCGACTGAGGCTGAAGAATTGATAATTCGTCCAATGAATGAGTTCCTGTCGCGACTAGGTGGCAGTCCAGGTCGGCATTTTGAGCTGTATTGAAGTCGTAAGGAGAATCTCCGACATAAATAGTTTCTTGGGAACCATAGCCAATTCTCTCCAACGCCAAGCGCGTAAGTTCTGGGTTTGGTTTTTTCCACTTTGTGTCATTTGCTCCAATGGTGAAACTTAAGAATGTAGAAATACCTAAATAATCACATACAGCACGTGCATGCGGGCCATATTTATTAGTTAAGACGGCAGACTGAATACCGGATTGAGTTAGCAGCTTTAAGCCATCTTTAACATAGGGTAGCAGAATGAGTCCTTCGAACATTTCTTTTTCAAATATTGGCCGCAATATGGAAACAGCTTCTTCCGCACGCTCAGAGCCAATTAATTTCGCCATAGTTGTATCAGATGCACCTCCAACGGCTCTTTTCACTTCATCGAAAGAGGGCGGAGGAAATCCCATCTTCACTAAGGTTTTTGAAAAAGCTTTATGAATGGCCAGGAATTGATCAATTAAAGTACCATCTAGGTCAAAGAGGATTGCCCGTGTCTTCATTTTAGCTAGCGTTGTGAATATGCATAGTAGGTCAGTGTTAGATTTATATGGTTTTCTTTGGCCCGAAATTGCAACTAAATGAGCCTGAAACCTAAAGACATACGCTTTACCGATGAAGGTAATTATGTCCACTGCAATCTATTGGGGGATTGGTTGTTAGTTGTTGCTTCAAGGCAAGCCTGCGCATGCTGGGAGAACTTCTGGGGGATTTCAGCACAATCCATTTCCACATGTAGGTTTACCCTATCACCATCCTCAAGTTGGGATTCCTCACTATTATTGTTTTTATTTAGAGCAAAAACTGAACTGCTTAAAAAGGGCGTAGTTGCTGATTTTTCAGCTTTGCCTGAAAAGGTAAAAAAGTTACTAAGTTTTGCAGAAGATCGGGTAGCCACCCCATCCCCCCTCTCACCCGAGGCTATTAATAATACTAATCAATGGGCAGATCAACTAGTTCATTCTTTTATTCAAGTATCAACTTTTTGGGGGAAATGGTTGCTTGCCGTTGGTAAATTATTTCTGGGGAGATCTTTCATGAGGTTTGGTGATTTAATCAAAACCTGCCGGGATTGTGGAGCATCAGCTCTTCCCATCGTCACCCTGATTGCTTTTTTAACCGGGTTAACCATGGCTTTCGTAGGTAGCGTGCAATTAGAAAAATTTAATGCCACCATCTATGTTGCTGACCTTGTTTCCTTGGCCATGGTGAGGGAGATGGGTGCTTTAATGGTTGCGATCGTTATGGCGGGTAGAACGGGAGCCGCTTTTGCGGCAGAACTTGGATCTATGAAAATAAGAGAAGAGATTGACTCCCTGCGAACTTTCGGGATCCCTGCGATCGAATTTTTAGTTCTGCCGAGAACCCTGGCCCTTCTTTTGATGACACCACTTCTTACCTTGTATGCTGATATTGTAGGTATCCTGGGAGGGCTTACGGTTGGTTCGCAGGTGATGGATTTTTCTGCCATTCATTACTTTGAGCAGACCCAGTCGGCGTTAACCAATATGTGGGAAATTTATTCTGGTTTATTTAAGAGCCTAGCTTTTGGTTTAATCATCGGATTAGTAGGATGTTACAAGGGGATATTTACCGGGAATAACTCGGCATCTCTTGGTAAATCAGTCACCTCTTCAGTTGTAGTATCAATTACATTAATTGTGGTTTGTGATGCTATATTCGAAATTTGTTTCAGTTTACTTGGATATCGATGAAACCAGATTCTAATAAACAACCCGTGATTGAGGTTAGGGGCTTAGGTCTTAGTTATGGAAGTCGCACTGTCTTAGAAGGAGTGTCTTTTGATGTAACGAAAGGTAGTTGCTTAGCAGTTATGGGGGCTAGCGGTTGCGGTAAAAGTACCTTACTCAAAGGGATGACTGGATTACTGAAGCCAGTCAATGGACAGGTAACGTTTGATGGGTCTCCAATGTGGGGTGATGGGCAACTTCCGTATGATGATGTCTTGAGTAAATTTGGAGTTTTATTTCAAGGTGGTGCTCTGTGGAGTTCAATGAATCTTCTCGAAAATATCTCCTTACCGTTGGAGACTTTTTCGCGACTGAATAAGCAGGAAATTGAAAACATGGCCTCTTATAAACTCAGCCTTGTTGGTCTATCTGGATGCGAGTTCTTGTACCCCTCCGAATTAAGTGGTGGTATGCAAAAAAGAGCAGGCCTGGCTCGTGCATTAGCGATGGACCCAGAGATACTCTTTCTCGATGAACCCTCTGCAGGTTTAGATCCGATTAACTCCAGTCAGTTGGACGAATTAATTCTTGAACTCAAGGATTCTCTGGGGATTACCTTTGTGGTAGTGACTCATGAGTTGGATAGTATATTTTCGATTTCAGATCACTCTATTTTCTTGAGTAATCAAACAAAAACCATACTCGATCAAGGTAAACCGCTCGAATTACTGGAGGGAAGCAGACTTAAGGAAGTTCGTGATTTCTTAGGCCGTAGTTCAAGAAGAAAGGCTAAACAAAGTGGTTGAGTCTTGGATTGCGGTTTAATGATTCTTCAAGATATTGTAATTTAGTTATATGAAAATTGCCGCAAATAGCACCCTGGTTGGCGCCTTTACTCTTGGTGGTATAATGATTTTTGCAGGCTTCCTTTTTTTTACTGGAGGTTTATCAAGTTGGAGGGGTAATAATGAGCGTTTTGTTGTCGTTTTTAACGAGAACGTTTTCGGTTTAAATGAGGGCGGGAAAGTTACTTTCAATGGTGTGAAAATAGGTAGGGTTGAACGGTTTTTCATCGGGGATGCTTTGAAAGACGGACCAGTCCCAGTAATGATTGAGATTAATCGTAAACTTGTTGATCGGCACAGGATAAGCTTAGGGAATGAGGTTTTTGACGAGGATGGTTCTTTTAAACCTGATATATTACCCCTGCTGGTTGGCCAATTGGTACAGGAAAGTTTTGTTACTGGTATTTTATATATAAACTTAACCACTGACTTCCAGCTTGTTGATACTAATGGTAGTTTAAGCACCATGTACGGTCATCCTTTGATTCGTAGCAAAGGTTCGATTTTTGCTGAACTTAGTGAGAGCATAAACCTTGAGAAACTGAGCAAGCAAGTAAGCGAGTTTTTAGAAGCAGGAACTGCTCAATTGGAAAATTTAAAAGCAGAGGAATTGACGAAGTCATTTCTGTCTCTCGTTGAAAATTCAAATCTTTTTCTTAATAATGTGTCTAAGAAGATACTTCCGCTTGGTAAGAATTTGGGAGATACTTCGGAGCAGGTTAGGGAGAGTTTCAAGAAATTAGACATCGTAAACCATCGAATACAAGAAGTCATGGCACCTGATTCTGATTTGCGCTTTGGTGCTGTAAATGCCCTTCATGATCTTTCAGAAATGTCCAAATCATTAAAAAGCTTGGCAGATTTACTTGAGCGCAACCCGCAAGCCCTCATACGCGGTAAGGTTGTTACAGAGGATTAACATGAAGAAATCTTATATACTTACACTGCTGACTGTTCTTGCTTTAGCCAGTTGCATCATGCCGGAGTCGAACCATGTGGAGCCGGACTTCTATCTCTTATCCAATACAGTCCAAGACCAAAACCAGTCCAAGATTAATGATGATCATTCTTTTTACCTTAGGGAAATAGAATTGCCCGAATATTTAAAAGATTCCCGCTTGGTGGTTCGTCCGACTTCACACACAATTAAATTCAGGGAGGTTGATAG
>JAQXCL010000167.1 GCA_029251885.1 Opitutales bacterium
TGAGCACAAACACACGGCATGCCTCTGATATAGAGATTACCGCTTCCAATGACTGGCAGAGCATGACCCTTAGCCCCGACCTACTCACCAATGTGCATGGGGCCAAGTTGAAGGATTGGTCAGAGGTCGGAACCATTAGCCTCAAGCCTAAACCCGGAGCAGACATTACCAAGGTGGTATTTGCCAATTTTAAATGGAAAAAGAATTAAGTGTTTTTCAATTTACTTATGAGGATTAACAAAAAAAGCAGAACGAGATGAGATTAATTTTTCTGCTTTCCATCTTTATTGGCTCTGTTTCGCTTTTCTCCAAACCACCCAATGTGGTTCTCTTATTCGCGGATGACCTTGGTACCCTCGATCTTAATTGTTATGGATCGTCCGACCTGCACACCCCCAACCTCGACCAACTGGCGAGGCAAGGGATCAGGTTTACACAGGCTTATGCCCACTCTGTTTGCTGTCCTGCACGGGCCATGCTCTTGACTGGACGCTACCCGCAACGGGGAGGAATCAACACTTGGACCCAGGGAAACATGCATGACAACAAAGGGGCCAACCTGGCCCTTTCGGAATACACCATGGCCGAGATGCTTAAGGAGAAAGGCTACCAGACTGCCCTGTTGGGCAAGTGGCACCTTGGGGCTCACAGGAACTTTGGTCCAACCCAACAGGGTTTCGACTATTTCTGGGGTCACCGTGGCGGTTTCATTGATAATTATAACCATTATTTCCTTCACGGGGATGGGTTTCATGATCTCTATGAGGGAACCAGGGAAGTGATGGATCATGCAGGCCAATATTTCCCTGACATGATGACTGGGCGGGCGATCGACTTTATTAAAAAGAATAAAAGTAAGCCCTTCTTTGCCTACTGCTCTTTCAATCTACCGCACTACCCGGAACAGGCAGACAAGAAATTTGATCAAACATACAAGGATATGCAGAACCCCCAACGCCAAGCCTATGCCAAAGTTGTCTCAACCATGGATGATCGGATCGGGTGGATCATAAATACATTGGAAGAATTGGACCTTCGCAAGAACACCATCATTATTTTCATGAGTGACAATGGGCACTCAACGGAGCGAAACCATATCAAAGTGGACCACCATAAAAGTGGATTGGCCAAGGGCACGCCCTACGGTGCCAATGGAGGCGGTGGGAATACTGGAAAATGGAAAGGGTCTAAATTTACTTACTTTGAAGGAGGACTACGCGTGCCCTCGATCATTAGCTGGCCGTCAAAGATTCCGGAAAATGAAGTGCGCAACCAGCCCATAACCGCAATGGACTGGCTGCCCACAATTCGAACGATGACAAAAGCCAACCTCCCTGCAAACCTATCACTGGACGGCTATGATGTAAGCGATATCATCCGCTCGCCAGATGAGCCATCGAAGTACCCAGCGATCCACTGGATGTTTGGGCAAAGCTGGGCAGTGCTCGAAGGAAACTGGAAGCTGATCGGTCGAGGAAAGGCCCCCCACTTCCTTGGTAACCTAAGTGCCCCGAAACCAGAGCAAATCAACCACCTTGCCCAAGAATCCACTTTGGTAAGCCGCTTACACACCCTTCACCAAAAATGGGCAAAAGAGGTGCAACCTGACACCAGATAAAACTGAGTCCGGTCCAATTTAACTTCTCAGCAACGGGCTAAAAAGATCATCGACCCGACTCAGGGAACTTGAAAGAATAATTCCCGATACCATGGCAAAACCGAAAATAGCAGTTACGATGGGCGACCCTGCCGGAGTGGGTCCGGAGATCTGCCTCGATCTGTTAAATGATCCCGAAATTTTAGGCACCTGCCAACCCGTAATCTTTGGTGATCTCACAATCTTGCAAGCATGTGCCCACCAAACGGGCAAGGTATTGAATACCCCAGTTCTTCACTTGGAAGAAATCAACGATTCCTCACCATCTGGAATCATCGACTTCGGCATTCTTGAAACCAACGAACTCAATCCCGGCATAGCCGACGCCCGTACCGGGCGGGCAACTTATGAATATGTAGTATCCGCCATTGATGCCTGCCGCGCAGGTAGAGTCGAAGCCGTGGTCACCTGCCCAGCCAACAAGGAGGCGATGCAGGCAGCAGGCATCACCCAGCCCGGACACACCGAAATTTTTGCCGAGCGTACGGGCACCAAGGATTTTTGCATGGCTTTCTTTTCGGAAACGATAAGTTGCTCCTTGGTAACTGTACATGTCGGCTACCATGAAGTGCCCAGTCTGCTCTCCACTGAACGGATCAACCAAGTCATTTCCCTCACCCGTGAGGCTCACCGTAATCTTTTGGACCGGGAGCCTAAACTCGCAGTTTGCGGACTGAATCCCCATGCAGGTGAGAAAGGTCTCTTTGGGCGGGGCGAGGAGGATGCAATCATTATCCCGGCGATCAAACAGGCTCGTACCCAAGGTGCCGATATTATTGGCCCCCTACCCCCCGACACCGCTTTTACCCCATCCCGGAGACAAAGAGTAGATGCCTATATTTGCATGTACCACGATCAGGCCTTAATCCCAGTAAAAGCACTCGCATTTGATCAGGCAGTGAATGTCACCCTCGGACTGCCCATCATCCGTACATCCGTTGATCATGGCACCGCCCTCGATATTGCCTGGCAGGGGAAAGCGGACCCGAGCAGCCTGAAAGCTGCGGTGCGGCTGGCAGCCCGCATGTCCGGCAGAAAAAAATGATTCGAGTGACCTTGCTTGGCCTTACATTGGGCCACCTTGGTTTTTTTGCTCATGCAGATCTCCCTGCCTTGACTCACTCTCCCGTTGAACGAGTTGAACAAATAGGAGGTAAAATATTCTTAAAGAAAGAAAAGGTATCAGAAATCATTCTCATTGATAAGGATGTGCCCAGTGGTTTTTTTTCTCAACTTGGAGACCTCAGCGAACTAACCGACCTTTCTTTGGAAAACTGTCGTATTCAAGCTGACGATGTCATCTCTATCTCGAACATACCCAAACTCGAATGGCTCAACCTCTACCGCACTCCTCTGGGCGAACTAGGAGTGAAACTGATATCTAAGTCCAAGAGCATAGGCCTCCTGCCTACTGGAAAAGCTGGAGTCACAGATCGCGGGTTGGAGAATCTCTGTAATATGAGCCAACTTATTTATCTGGGGCTAAGAGGAAATCCAATTACGGATGCGGGTGCCCGGCATCTTTTCAAATTAAAAAACCTCGAAGGACTCTACCTTGGAGAAACCCAAGTGACCGACCGTACGATTGCTGAAATTGTCCACCTCTCCCGACTGCAAAAACTTTGGCTGCACGACCTGCCCATTACCGATGAAGCCATCGATTATCTTGCAATGTTAAAGCAGCTAAGGGAGCTACATATCTACGCCACAAACATATCGGCCCAAGGAGCAAGAACGCTCCAACAATCCTTACCGAAGTGCCGGGTGATCCACGAGGTCTTTCCTCAGTAAAGTTTTTCAAACCAACTACTTTTCTTTGATTCAATCTGTTTTTTCATACAACATAAGTTAGATCCTTTCCTTCACCCGCCATTATTCTGTCAGACCCTTAAAGTTGAACCCCTGCCGCTCCATTTCAATTGTTATCTGCCTGGCCTTTTCTCTCCTTGGTTGTTCCAGAAAGATCGATCCGAAAACAGCGGATTTGGAAGTTCGTAAACTTTTGAAGGATGTACCCGGTTTTGACTGGCAACCAGCTCCTTCCTCTCGTCTGCAAGAAGCAAAACTGAATAAATTGCCCCCTCCTCCTAAAGACGATGAAGGTGCACGAGAAATCACGAAGCGTATTCAGAAGGATGGAGCTTATGAGGATGGGAACATATCGGAAACCTTTGATTCCGGCCAATGGAAGGAATCCCTGAACCTCGAAAACAACCGTAGCGTCAGGCTCGACCTCAAGAGATCGATGGAACTAGCCCTTCTTCACTCCAGAGAATTTCAGGAACAAAAGGAATCTCTCTATCTTTCCGCCCTCGGAGTCACCCTCGAACGGTTCAGACTCGACCCTATTCCTTTTGCCAATGCCAAAGCCAAAGTCACTCAACCGGCTGGGAAAGACCGTGCAGACCTGATCAACCGAACCACCGCGGGAGTCGAAGGTATCGCCAGTCACGGAGCAAATTGGGTGGTATCCCTTGCGAACCGGCTAACTGTGGACCTAAGCAATGGCAGCATCGGCTTGGGAGGCTCCCTGGCCAACCTGACAATCACCCAACCCCTGTTGCGTGGTGCCAACCGAAGAATTTACCTGGAAAGCCTTACCCAAAGTGAACGATCTCTTTTGATGGATGCCCGCAGACTGGAACAATTCAGGCAAGGGTTTTTCCTCAAAGTCGTACTCGGAGCTAACCCTGCGGGGCAGCTTGGAGGCGGTAACTCGATCTCATCCATACCTACTCCGTCCAAAGGAGTATCTGGTTTCCTCGGGCTTGTGCAGGAGATTCAAACCATACGCAACCAGGAGGCAAATGTGGTGAAGCTAAACGAAAGCCTTGCCCAACTGGAGGCTGCTTTCGAGGCAGGAAGAATTGGCAATCGTCTGCAGGTAGATCAGGCGAGGCAGGCCCTCTTTAATGGCCAGAGCCGCCTGCTTGCCGCCAAGTCATCTTACGAAAACCGGCTCGACGGATTTAAGATTTTTTTGGGGCTCCCGCCTGATCTGTCAGTCCGGGTGATAGATAACTACATTGATGCCTTTAAGCTGACCGACCCTGATCTTGTCTCTCTTCAAGAAGAAGTAGACCGTCTTGTATCCGCTGTGCGCGATCCATCCCGCACCCCCGACTTAAGCTCACTCAAAAAATTATCTAATCAGGCCAACAAACTTCTGCCCCAGTCGGAAAATTCATTTATCGAATTAACAGCCGACTACGAGGCATTTAAAATGAGCCTCCCGGCAAGAAAACAAGGCTTTGAAAATTTAAGACAAAGAACTGACCTACTGGAACTCGGGATGGACACCGAGACTTTTGCTGACCAGGACCTCGATCAATTAATTATTGAGCTCAATGGCTCTCTTGGAAATATTCGCTCCTCTCTCGATAAACTCAGCGAAAATATCCTAGCATGGGAAAACAAAAATAAAAGTCGCTCCCTGCCTGTTGCCAGAACCGAACTTTCTACCCTCCTTAGTGCCTACTCTGGAACCCTGCTTGAACTATCGTTAGCCCAGGCCTCTGCACGACTGGAATCCATCGTTATGGAAAGCACTCCTATTTCGCCATACGATGATGCCCGGACCGCTTCCGACCAACGAATGGATTCAAAAAACAACCGAGCCCAACTCGTCGACATCTGGAGGAAAGCCGACCTGGCTAAAGATGACTTGCGAGCCGATCTCGACCTCGTGCTATCTGGCGATCTGGGATCCGATGCACTGAGTGCCGGTAATTTTGAATCGGATGAAAGTGAATGGCGGGTCGGGTTGGAACTCGATACCCCTCTTTCCAAGGTCAGGGAACGGAACCGTTACAAAGCCGCCTTGCTTCGATACCATCAAGCAAGAAGGGATTACCTCGCCTTTGAAGACAGTATACTTCGTGCTTTTCGAGAGTACCAGAGACTTGCGGGACTGTTGCACCTGAACTTTGAATTAAACCGTGCAGCCGTACGTGGAGCTATTGCCCAGGTGGACCTCGCCCGGATGCGATTAGATGAACCGCCTCAGCCAGGCAGGAACTCTCAGTTTGGGGCAACCACAGCGAGAGATTTAGTTAATGCACTGAATGATTTACTCGATGCAAGTAATCGGTTTGTGGAGGTTTGGATAGGTTATGAAGCCATGCGGATGCGATACGCCTATGATCTAGGTGAAATGACTCTTTCCGAGAATGGTTTATGGAACAGCTTGCAGGGTAGGACCAACCCTTAACAAGAGACTGGCCGTATCTATGACTCCTCACTTGCGCTCTTTACACTTCTTACTTGAATGAATTTTATGAAACCTCCACGAAAAAACGGCTTTGTGTCGACCAAGACATTGATGGGCATAGCCGGAGCTGGTGCACTGTCCGCGTTTTTATGGCTCAATGACAATGAACAAGGCGAGTCCTTGCAAATCACACCGATCTATGAGGAGGCCAAGGTTTCGGAATTCAAGTTGGAAATCGTGGAGCCTGGGGAAGTGGAGAGCGCGGAAAATGTGGAGATTAAGAGTGAGGTAAAAAGCCGGGGCTCTGGGGGAGTGAGTATTCTGGAAATTGTACCGGAAGGAACCCTTGTAAAAAAAGGTGACTTTTTGGTCCGAATGGATGATGCCGGATTACAAAAGGAATTGCTACGCCAGCGCATCTCCGTGCATCAGGCAAATGCCACACTCGTTAAAGCTCAGGCAGATGTTGAGGCTGCTAAGCTGGCTTTGCAGGAATACCTGTCTGGCACCTTCCGTCAAAACGAGGAACAATTAGAGAGCGCCGAGTTTGTGGCTAAAGAAAACTTCAGACGAGCTGAAGAGTACTTGGCCTACAGCAAAAAGTTGGCGGCTAAAGGATATGTTTCTGAAGCCCAACTGGAAGCCGATCAATTTGCGGTGGAAAAAGCGGTGAAGGAGCTGGACCTTGCTCAAACCAAGCTTGAGGTATTACGCACCCACACCCAAAAAGCGAAAGTCAATGATCTCAACGCCTCCATTCTCACTACCGCAGCCCGCCTCGAATCGGCCAGAAACTCCTATAAACTTGAACTCACCCAGGAGCGAGAGATTGAGGATCAAATTGTGAATTGCACCATTTTATCTCCAGCAGAAGGGGAAGTTACCTATGCAAATGAGAACAATAAGGGTGTCATTATTGGAGAGGGTGAAGGAGTAAGAGAGAACCAGACCATTATTCGGCTTCCCGACGCTTCCCGATTGCTGGTACAAGCAAAAATTAATGAAAGCCGAGTCGAGCAGGTAAAAGCTGGTATGAAATGTAGGATTACCATTGATGCGATCAGGGATGTGGAACTTGAAGGTTCTGTGCAATCCGTCAGCGATTACCCCTGGCCGGCATTTGACCGTTATCGCGCACACATTAAGGAATATGGGACCAAGATCATTATTATTGATCCGCCCGAAGGTCTACGCACTGGAATGACTGCGAAAGTCACTATCCTGTCTGAACTTATCGAAGATGCCCTTCAGATTCCCCTACCCGCGGTATTCCGGAAAAAGGGACAGGCTTATTGTCTAATAGCGGGAAAGGATCAAGAACTTGAACTTCGTAAAATTGATTTGGGCCCGAACAATATGTCCCATGCGGTGGTAGTAGCGGGCCTGAAAGAAGGAGAGTTCGTGGTCATTAACCCTGACCCCTTCCGGGAAAATTTTGAATCGAGCGAAGACAAAGAGTTAGCCCTTAACTAGATTGCTTTGGGCGATTCTAAACTGGCCGCTCTTACCAAAATGAATCCTGCCTTCTCTACCACTAACCTGACTAAGGTTTATCAAATGGGCGAGGAGCAGGTTATTGCCCTCAATAAAATTTCCATCGAAGTGCCCCAGGGTGACTACCTCGCGATCATGGGCCCATCGGGTTCAGGTAAAAGTACCCTTCTCAATCTGCTCGGGTGTCTAGACCAACCAACAGAAGGAAATTATAAACTGGCAGGGTATGCTGTCGGGAGTCTCGATGATGATGAGCTCTCAAAGCTGCGAGCCCAGCAAATTGGGTTTATTTTTCAATCCTACAACCTGATTCCCTACCTCGATGTACTAGAAAACATCGCCCTACCAGCAAGCTACGACAGTACGTCCAACCTCGATGCGATCAAGGCACAAGAAATGGCAGATTTAGTCGGGCTGGGTGATCGTTTGAATCACAAACCTCTACAACTTTCTGGAGGACAACAGCAACGGGTAGGTATCGCCCGTTCCCTTGCGAACGACCCCGCTTTTATTCTCGCCGATGAACCGACCGGGAACCTCGATTCTAAAACCACTGAAGAAATCCTCAACCTGCTCGATGATTTAAATCAACAGGGGAAAACCATCGTATTGGTAACACACGAGGAGGAGGTAGCTGCCCGTGCCCGCCGAATTATCAGAATGAATGATGGGGAAATTACTTCAGATGATCGATCCAAAGAGCCCGTTGTTACTAGCCCACAATCACAAGAAAAATCCCCTCAAACAACTACCTCTAGTCAGTGGAGCAACTCTCTCGCTAATCTTACTAAAAGTGCCCTGCAAAGTATGGTCACCCACCCTCTCCGGTCCATCTTAACGGGGTTAGGGGTTTTCATTGGAGTGGTCAGTGTAATCTGGTTACTTGCTATTGGCGAAGGAATTGCCGAACAGGCGGAACTGGAGATTATGGAACTCGGGGCAAATAACCTCATTCTTTCCAGTCAAAAACCTTCCCAGCAGGACAGGTCTCAAAAACGAGATTATTTCATCTCCTGGGGACTAACTGAAAATGACTACCGCAAGATTATTGATACCGTGCCCTCCATATCTGCAGCTTATCCAACCCGGGAGCTTTCGAGAAGATATGCTTCCACCGAACACGATAAGAAAAAAGTAGAATTCCTTGGTTGTTTACCCAACTACCGGAACCTGCACAACCTTCAGATTAGCAAGGGAAGATTCATCTCCGAGGAGGACGGGCGGGCAAAAGCGGAAGTTTGCGTCCTTGCATCTGGTCTTGCTAAAAAGCTTTTTCCCTTTGGTGACTCCCTTGGACGGACTGTAAATATTGAAGGGAATTTATTTACCGTGATTGGAGAAGTCGCCCCAAGGAGCGCTCTCAAGGATGATGGCAAACTTGGCTTTAAGGAATTGTTCAATGATAACATTTATCTACCCATCGAGACACACTGGGCTAAGATATTCGATTTCTATTACAAGGGGTATGACGGCAGTCATTTAATCTCCAAGCTAACCTTAACCATAGACGATCAAACCAAGCTCTTTTCTGTCGCCCAAATGATTCGGGATATGCTAATCCGAGATCATGGGATTGAGGACTTTCAGGTCACCGTTCCCTTCGAGCTTATGCAACAGGCAGAACGGGCAAAAATGACCTTTGTCGCCCTAATGGGCCTGGTTGCCGGGATATCCCTTTTTGTGGG
>JAQXCL010000011.1 GCA_029251885.1 Opitutales bacterium
GCCTATTTCGACGCATCTGTCCTTAAGGACCCAACTGGTTATAAATTGAGACCCGGAGACCGAATTAGAGTTGTAATCCAAGGAGAGGTTGATTGTAGCCTCGAAACTTCCCTTACAAATGAAGGAACTATAAATATGCCTTATGTTGGTGAGATTAGGCTTATGGGTAAAAATAAGAAGGAAGCCGAGTCATCTATTGAAAGAGAGTACAAGAAAGAACTTATCTTTGCTCGCCCAAATGCCTTGCTGAATATAACTAAATATTCGGAGCGAGTCGTTTTTCTTACCGGTTCAGTAAATCGGAAAGGGCCCTATGTGTTGCCGCCTGAGGTTGAAGCAATGAATATTGTTGAAGTTATTGCACGAGCTGGTGGTTTCAATGACATTGCAAAGAAAAATCGAGTTTATGTTACCCGTACTTTTTTTGATGAAAGTGGTAATCCCACGAATACCAAAACCTACGAGGTAGATGTTGAAGCTTTAAGTTCTGGTATTCAATCGGGTAACTCCTCCCGGAGGTTTTGGATTTATCCGGGCGACCGTATCGAAGTCCCCGAGAGGCTTCTATAGTTATGGACGAAAATTACAACAAAATGCCCGACAGTCCTTCTGTCCAATCATCAGGAACGAAGATAAAAGGAATAGGAGACTTTTTACTCATTCTTCGTGATCGTTGGTTGATTGCACTTACTTTATCTTTACCCGTTGCACTTGCTTTCATCTACATTAAGTCTCAAGGGACGGAATTATTCACATCGAGTGCTTCTTTTCGATTAATCCCCCCCCCTGCAATTCTCAATTTACAAAAAGTTGATCGAGACCAACATGTACAAGGGCTTGTCGCAAAACATTTGGATGGTCTTAACAGTCAAGACCTTAGACTTAATGTAACTCAAAAAATAAAAGACAGTCCGGAATTAAAATCAGAACTGCTCGGTCCCTTCCTTAAAGATGGTATATCAATTGATGTTGGTGCCACCATATCTTATTCAGTATCTGTTTCTCCTCCCTCAGAAGGGAGACCCCGCTTTACAATTAATTCGACTGCTCGTTCAGGTAGAGGCGCACAAATCATAGCGGATGTTGTCCAGTCTGAATATGAAAAGCTTCATAAAAGTAGAAAGAGTCTGCAGGTTGAGAATGTAAGGAATGTTTTACAATTATTACTCGATAAAAGTTTGGCTGAGGAAGAGCGAATTTCTCAAGAGCAATCTAACTTTAAAAAAAGGTATGACCTTCCCTTTTTGGAGGATGAAAAACAAGATACCGCAGCACGAAAAAGCCAATATTCATCTGAAGTAACTAGGTCTAAACTTGAACAAATTCGTATTAACTCACTCCTCCGGCAAATTCTACAGATTCAAGTACGAATAGGCTCACAATCAGAGTCATTAGCATCTCAAGACATCGATGATGATATTGCTGTGATAAAAGAATTTTTTGAAATCGATGCCATTGAATCTTACGGAGCTATTCCTTCTCTTAGAAAAACTCTTTTCGATTTGGAGCGTAAAAGAAAAGACTATCAAGAAACTGGCTCCGGGTACTTGGAAAGACATCCGAAAATGATTGAGAATGCACGCCAAGTTCAACTGGTTAAGCAAGCTTTGAATAAAGAAGTTAAATCTTCAATCGAAGACTTGAGAGATAAACATATACAACTGAGTGCCCAAGAAAAGGAATTTGCCACTGCAATGGGTAAGGTACAGGAGGAATCCCGTACTCTTAGTGAAATTGAAGAAAAACTTAGGAATTTAGATAGGCAACTCTCGGTGGTTACGAAGACAACGGATCAAATTCATAATCGGCTTAATGATGTAAGAATCGAACAAGCATTACCAAGCGAGCAAGAAGAACCTTTGAACAAAGAACGGTTTGCCTATCTGCCTGGGGCACCATTTACTCCCGATAAAGTGAAAATTAAGAGAGATGGAATGATGCTTGGTATGGCTATCTTTTTGATGATCCCCTTCTTGCTTGAATTTGTTGATAATCGAGTCAAATCCCCATGGGATGTAGAGGTTTTTATAGGACGAGATTTAATCGCGGGTATTCCTAAGATTTCTGAAGTTGAAGAGACACAAAGACCTTTAATCGTTGGAAATGATTTGGATGACGGGTTGACGGAGTCTTTTCGTAGTATGTTTAGCCGGATTCAGATGAACTCGTTAAATGATTATCCTAAAACGATTCTTGTCACTTCAGCCATTCCAAGCGAAGGAAAAAGCTTAATTTCTGCTAATCTTGCGTACAGTTGTGCTAACCATGGAAAAAAGACTGTTTTAATTGATTTTGATTTGAGACGTCCGGGTATTCATAAGTTTTGCAATATTGCTAATGAGAAAGGCTTACTTTCCCTCATCAATGCTGAACAGACCGACCCGCAAAAACTGCAAGAATTGGCTCAAGAGACAGTTACCCAGATTCATCCAAACCTCTTTGTTTTACCTTCAGGTGGAAGAACTCGGGCAGCTACCGAACTCTTGGAGAGTAATGGATTCGATCGAATCCATAAAGTGCTTAGAGGCTTTGCAGATGTAATTATTATTGATAGCCCCCCTCTAGGATTATTTCCAGATTCCTTGGCGATGGCCCGGAAAGTAGAGGAGGTTCTGTTTGTAACTCGGTATGGAAAAGTTTCTAGAAAAATAGTTAAAAGCTTGCTTGAAAGTTTGGACGAGACCGGAGCCAAAATTTTGGGTGTTGTACTAAACGACCTTCCACAAAAGAAAGCTCCAGGCTATTACTACTCTGGTTATTACGGATACGGTTACTTTAGGTACAAGTATTACAACAAATATTATGGAAGAGAAAAAGATGAAGAACCTGCTAAAGATTCAAGTACAAAGGCAGTAAGTTAAAGTTTTATGGCATTTAAAACATACAAAACTTGTGTGATTACTCCCAAAGGTATGCGAATAAAGGGAGATGACACGAGTCTTGAGATTGCTTCCATTATTGACGAGAAATCCAACCAAATGTGCAAAGAGGGTTGGGAATTGTTTTCCATTACCCCCTCTTTACTTAGCGAAGGAGCTTTGATTAAGCTCTTACTTACTTTTGTTAAAGAGGTTGAAATATAAAAAGTTCAATACTTGTGAATATTGATTACCTCGTTGTTCTTTAAAAGTAATTCCACACGGGTTGCGTCTAATTTTTTACCAAATTCTATCTTCATCCAATTTCCGTGATTATTTTTTAAACTTGCTGAAATTTTATAATCATTTCCTATAATGGATATTACCTTGGACAACGAGTCCCCCACTTTAATGTCATGAAAGTTAACTTTATTAGAAGTTTTATAGAGATTGAGCTTAGCAGCATTCAAAGAAGAAATTTCTGAGGTATACTGTTCATTTGGATTCCATCTTTTACTGCAGCAAAATAAAGTAGGAAGAGTTAGCATTATGATTCTGATCTTTCCTTCCATTAAAAAAAACTGAATTTAATCTCCAAAATTTTCAAGACTGAATGTCTCCTGACAAACCTAATCAACTAGCTCAGACTGAAGAGTTCTTAATTGTTCGTTTGATACCTAACATATTTACCACTGTAGGAATGTGTATTGGTCTTACAGGTATAAGGTTTGCACTAGAGTCGGAGTGGAAGTCTGCTGTAGTCTGTGTTTTGCTTGCTGCTTTTTTTGACCTTGTGGATGGGTTAAGTGCGAGAATGCTTAAGGCAACCTCTAAAATTGGAGCTGAATTAGATAGTTTATCTGATGCGGTAAGCTTTGGAGTTACTCCTACCGTTATTCTATACCTTTGGATTGTTTCAATAACTAAAAGTGAAAGCAGTTATTTACTAGGATGGTATTGGGTACCATTCATTTTTTATTCATCTTGCTGCGTGCTCAGGCTTGCTCGATTTAATGTTACTAGTCGATCTCCATCTGACTCGGATGGAAAGCCAAACAATTACTTTACAGGAGTTCCATCACCCGCTGGTGCGATTATTCTGTTAAGCCCAATTATTTTCGAGGTAAATATGCAAAGGTTTGGAATTTCGGGAATCGAATTATTTCGTCCTGGAGCGATATGCTTATGGGTTATGTTAGTCAGTGCCCTTATGGTTTCTCGTATTCCAACCATTTCTCTTAAAAGTATAAAATATAAAATATCGTACGGAAAAGTAATTTTTGTTTTTGTGGGGGTAATTTTGACTGCTGCCGTTGTGGTTCGAGAACAGTGGCTATCTTTGGCATTTGCCATTCTATTTTATCTGGTTTCTATCCCTTCCTTTGCTATTTATCTTAAAAGTAAAAAGAAAACATAATTCATTAAACGATTGCTTCAAACTGCTTAAAAATATGATTAGATCTATCCTTTAGGGGTGGGGGCAGGTCAAAACCGTTAGTTGATTCTATTCTTTCTTTAAAAGTTTTAAATAACCCTATGTGAGCTTTATTATATTTTATCGATTCAAAGTAGTCGCAATAGCTACCAATTAAAGTTTTGTAAATATTGTGATTAGATTGATTAAGGGAGTGAGCAATTTCCAAGACATTGATTCTTTTAATCCGTTCAGCAGGATCGGTAAGTAAATTAGACATTTCCCAATAAATCTCAAAGGATTCAGTTCCATATCTAATAATTCTTTCGAGGAAATGAAGGGCAGAGAATTTATCTCCTTTTGCTTCCTTAATACGAAAAGCAGTCTCTAAAAATCCTTTATTTCTGGGTGACTTAGATAATGCGTTTCCATTGGCATCTTCTGCATTGCTAAAATCTTTTTCAATCAAGTAAGCCTTTGCTAATAGGTTAAAGAGATTTTCTGAAAGCCCATAATTTTTATGAAAATCGTTGAGGAAATGAATGGCTTTCAAACTATCCCTTTTTTGGATAAGTGTATCAGCAAATAAATATGCTGATTGCGGGCTAGCAGGATCAAGTTGGAGAGCCTTCTCCAAGTGTTTCATCGGATCAAGATCAACCTTGATGCAGCTTTTCATTTTTTTGCGGTCTTTTTGTTCACTTTAGTCTTTGCTAGAGCACATTGAGCCGATTGATTCATTAAGAGTACAGCTAATTGATAATGACCATCCGCAAAATTTGGATTGATTGTAATTGCTTTTTGTAGTGCTTCAAACGATTCAACGAATTTTTTTTGATGAGCTAGTAAAATGCCTAACTCGTAATACGATTTGAAGTTTTTAGGGTTTATGCGAATCGCATTTTGAAAATGTTTAGCCGCTTCTTCAGGATTGGGTTGCAAAATTATCGTACCATCCTTTGACATTCGCTCTCCTTTGGCTAGCAATCTACCGAAATAATAATGACACTCATCATATTCATTTTTGATTTCCAAAGCCGTCTCGAAATTTCTTTCAGCTAAATCGTACTCTGATGGGCTGGACGATAGCCTAGCTAAATTAAAATAAGCTTCAGCGAAATTTTGTTCAACATCAGTTGCTTTTTGAAAATGAATCTTGGCTTCGTTTAGATCTCCAGAGTTTTCCGCATGAAAAGCCAATTCATAATAAGCTTCCGCAAAGTCAGGATTAATTTCGAGAGCCTTGTAGAAATGTTTTTTAGCAAGGCTTGGATCTTCATCAAGGGTTAAAATCTTAGCAAGGTAGAAGTGGGTATTGGCATTTTGAGAGTCAGCTTGTATGGATAACTTTAGGTTTTTTTCCGCATCTGCTAGCTTTTCTTGATGGTAGTAAAGTTTTCCTAGGTGAAAAAGTGCTTTGGGGTTGTGGGGAAAATATTTTATGGACTCATTATAGTGATGAATAGCTTTTTCTAGCTTTTTTTCCCCTTCTAAAATCCTGGCCAATAAATAGTGGGCTTTTGAATAATCGGATGTAAGTTCAAGTGCGGTAATGAGGTGTTTTTTGGAAGTTGGTAAACTTTTCTCAGAAAATAATATCCTTGCTGCATTGTAGTGAGCTTTCGAGTTTTTCGGGTCGAGTTCAATAACCCGATAAAAATGTTTCTTAGCTGTTTTCCAGTCTCTCTTATCTATAGATGAACCATCATTATTTGTAGCTTCTCCACCCAGCAGGAGTTTTCCAAGGTAGTAATGTGCACACGGATAATCATCTTCAATGTCGATGGCTGTCTCATAGTTTTTACGTGCATCTTCAAAGTCATCAGCGTTGGTCAATAATTTTGCTTTATTGTAGTAAGCGGGAGCAAAATTTTGATCAATTTCTGCAACTTTATCAAAATTGTTTTTTGCTTCCTCGAAATCCTTAACTTCTACCAGCATTAAAGCGTAATTAAAATAGGCTTTAACAAAATTAGGATTGAGTTCCAAAGCGTTTAGAAAATGTTCTCGTGCATCCTCATGCTTACTTAATCGAGTAAGTTCGATTGCAAGTTCACATTCCGCCTCAGCGTAGGTTGAATTGATTGAAACTGCTTGTTCGAAATATTTTAATGCTAAATCGTATTTTTGCTCAGATTGATAAAGAACGCCCAGTTTGAAATGAGCATTAGCAAGATTTGGATCAAGTTCGATCGCTCGTTCTAAGAGTTTTTTTGCGTTTTGTTCCATGGATTGAAGCCCTTACTTCGAGGTCATTACCCAAACACCATCCCATTCTTTTTTGGGTGGGTTCTTCTTCATATAGTCACAGCGATCAAGATAAAGTTGAGCAGCTTTATCTTCGGGGTTAATTTTCTTAACTGAATTGAACAATTTTATGGCTTGGTCCCACTTCCCATCATTCCATGCCCGATACCCATCGTTAAAATTACCGAGAGCTTCAATCATATTCGGATAAGAATCATCATCATGAAAATCGAGCACTTCGAAGACTCCGACTGGTTCTGTTTTTCCTTTAACAATAACATAGTCAACTTGTCGTGTTCGGTATGTAGCTTTAACCGCTTTGTATGTGAATTCACTTATAAGAATATGAGCGCCGTATTGTTTACAGGCACTCTCGATACGCGCTGCTAAGTTAACCCCGTCTCCAATGACCGTATAGTCCATTCTTTTGGGCGAACCAATATTTCCAGAGACAATCGAATCAGTATTAACTCCCATACCGTGATCAATTGGCATTTTACCTTCAGCCGCTCTTTTATCATTAAAAACCTTAAGGTCGGTCATCATACGAATGGCTGCACGAACCGCTCGGTCCGGATCGTCTTCGTGGGGAATAGGGGTGCCAAAAATACACATCATGGCATCACCGATAAATTTGTCCAACATGCCTCCTTCATCTGTTATGCAATCAACCATTATGGTAAAGTAATCATTTAAAAGCTTAACAGTGCCTTGGGCTCCAAGTTCTTCAGTGATAGTAGTAAAACTTCGAACATCTGAAAACAATACAGATGCCATGCTTTGTTTTCCTCCCATAACATCATCGCTCTCACCTGCGTTCATTAATTGGTCAGCTAACTCAGGATCCATGTATCGAGACATGGTAGACTTCATTCTTTTTTCAGAACTAATATCTTCAATCATGATCATAACACCCATACTTTCATTCTTTTGTCCAATCAGGGGGGTGGTGGAAACATTGACAGAAAGCTTTTCTCCTTGGATAAGTAGGGTGGCATCCAGAAACTCTTCCTGTTCATCTACTGATTCTAACTTATTGGTTAGCCAAGAGTTTTCGGATCCCAGTAATTCGATTAAGGATGTGTTTAGAACATCAGTCAAATTAGAGAGTTTCAGTACTTTCAGTCCTGCCGGATTACAGGTCCTAACCATTTTATTCTCATCTATTGTAATCACTGCATCGTGCATGCTTGAGAGAATGCTTTCCGAATAATTTTTCTGATTTTGTACATCATCAAAAAGCTTGGCATTTTCAATGCCCATAGAAATTTGGGAGGTAAATGCCGCTAGCCTTTTTTCATCTTCTTGATTAAAAGAGCCTCCGCGTTTGTTAAGGACTTGGCTAACACCAATGGTTTTCCCCTCTTTGTTGAGAACTGGCATGCAAAGAATGGATCGTGTGAAAAATCCGGTCTGCTTATCAAAGCTTGGATTGAAACGCAGGTCTGCATAGGCGTGGGGTATATTAACAGGCTTAGCGGATGTAAAGACAGTCCCTGCGATCCCTAAATGATTTGGGAACCGTATGATAGACTTTTCGTCCAAGCCTTCTCCGACTTCAGTATATAATTCATTGGTCTTTTCATCATTGATAAAAAGAGTGGCTCTTTCACAATCCAACATCGTTGAGATTGTGGAAATGATTTTTTGCAAGAGTGGAGTAAGTTCAAGTTCAGATGCGACCTGAGAAACTACATCAAGGAATTCTAACTCTTGTTTTCTTGCTGCTTCTACTTGCTCAACGATAATATTTCCTTGGATAGCAATAGCTGCCTGTTCCGTCATTGCCTCGAGTAGTTCTAAATCATCTTGGGTAAATTCACCGTCAATTTTGTTGAGAATCTGTGAAACCCCAATTTTCTCTCCATTAACGGTTCTTAGAGGGGCACAAAGAATACTTTTTGTACGAAATCCCGTTCTTACATCTACAGCTTTGTTGAAACGATCGTCTTTATACGCGTCGGGGATGATAGCACCTTCATTATGTGAAAAGACCCATCCAGCAACCCCCTTGCTATTCATGATACGAATTTCTCTACGAAAACTTCCTTGGGCAATTCGTGAATATAATTCTCCGGTCGAGGAATCGTTCAAAAAGATAGTTCCTCTTTCGGCACCGATGGTTGAGGTAGTTATCTTAACCAAGGTTTCAAGAGCTTCGTCTAAGCTTTTAGATTTTGCTAAGTCTGTGGTAACTTGAAGTAGCATGTCGGAGAACCTTGCTGTTCTCTTCTTAGGTTCGGGGGAATTGGTTTTAGTTGGCATGGTCGTGATCTAGTTTCGAGCGTAACTCGATTATTGTTTCATGGAGTTCCTTGAATTCCATATCTTTTTTTTGGGTAGCCTTTTGTAAATTTTTATCATGTGAGACTTGTTTTCGGTCAATCTCATCTCGAAGAGATCTTATCATATTTCTATAATGATTAATTTCATTAAGGTTGGAAGAAGCAACTTTTTGAACATCATCGATAGCTTTATTGTTCAATCGTTCAGTCTCTGCCCGAAGTGTACCAATCGTCTCTTTTAGTTGAGACAATACTTGCTCTTGGAGCTTGTTTTTTTCTTGTTTTGCATGCTGCGTTTGAGCGTTCGCAATGTCTAGCTTTTCCCTAATTTTTGATAACGAATGTTTCAAGGTTTCATTTTCTCTCACTAAAGTGGTGGTAGCGTTTTGGGCTTTGTCTTCGAGGTCTGATTGTTGCAGGTCAATTTGTGTCCTCAATTCGAGGATAGTTTTCTTAAGTCCATTTAACAAATTTTCCTGAGCTGAATTTTTACTTTGAAGTTCGGATTGGTGAGCTTCTTTTAAGTTTTCGATTTTTGATCTCGTCAACAAGGCACCTTCTTTGAGTTGATTATTTTCTTGGGTCAAAAAGCTAATTTCTGTTTGAACCTTTTCTTCGTTCTCCGACCTAATTCCGTCGATCTGAATTCTAAGCTGTGATGCTATTTCCCTTAGATTACAAATTTCAGACTCTTTCTGGGACTCGATTGATTGTATTTTGTTTTCACAAATATTTTTTTCACGCTCAATCTGATCTCGCGTTTTTGACAAACTTTTTTGTAATTGTTCAATTTGTAAATTAGAAGATCCGATTGCTTTTTGAACCTTTTCTTGTTCACGAATTTTTACTTCTTCAATTTGATCACGCAATTCGGAGACTAAAATTTTAAAGGAACTAATTTCCTGAGTTGAAGCAGCAGAAGCTCTTTGAACTTCTGCATCTAACTGCATTCTTTCTCTATCGAGAGTATTTCGAACAAGTAATAAAGATTTTCGAAGCTGTTCGATTTCGAGATTCTTTATTCTTTTGGTATCTTGAACTAATTCATCTCTCTGTGCATGGGCAGATTCGATTTCATCTCTTAATGTTTGGATTGTACCTTGTAGGGAAATCTTTTCCGCATTTGATTTTTGATTCGACTGCTGAAGGGATACGGCGTGTCGATTTTCAATTCTCTCTAAATTTAATCTAAGGTTGGATAGTGATTCCTTGAGTTGTTTAATTTCTGCAATTTGAGAACTTAATGCTTTTTGGACACCTTCTTCTTTTTGAGCTTCGCTTTGTTCCAATTCAATCCGTAACGAAGATATTGTTTTCTTAAGTGATATATTTTCTTTTTGCTGCGAGGATTCTGCCTTTTGAATTTTTCCCTCAAGTTCGAATTTTTTCTTTTCAATGCTTTCTCGAGTTTGCAGAAGGGTTTCTCTTAATTGGCGAATTTCATCGATATGCAGTCTTTTTTCCTGTTGGACAGCCTCCTGTATGCGGTTATCAAAATTTTCAATTTCTTCCCTTAACAGGGTAATCGTCTCCTTGAGCGATTTTTTTTCATTATCGTTAGATTGAATGTTTTTTTGGATTTTTTCTTGGTGTCTAGCTCCTGCCATATCCAATGCGTTTCGACTTTTTTGCAATGAATCCTGCAGCAATGTTTTCTCTTGGCTGATTTGAGCAATGGCAGCTTGAATTTCGTCTTCCTTTGAGCGTTTAACTTCTTCCAAGGAAGCCCTTAGGGTTTCGATTATTTCTCTTAAAGTTTTTGTTTCTAGGCCTTGTGATGAAACCAATTTTCCAATTTCATTTTCCTTACGGATTTGGGTGTGCCCGATTTTGTGCCTCAGGGTTTCTGCAAGTTTTCTTAATTCTTGAATTTCCGAATTCTTTTCCTGTGAAACTGAGTGTTTTATCTTGGATTGTTCTATATCCTTGGCTTCTAATTCTCCACGAAGCCTTGAAACAAGATCGTGTAACTCGTTAATTTCTTTATTATTTAAAGATTGAGTCTGTTCGGTTGCTTGTTGAGTTAGCAAACTTGACTCTTCAAGTTGATTTCTTAGTTGGCTAACTAAAGAAGAGAAGCTTTTTCGCTCAACTTCAAAAGTACTTTTCAATCGTTGGTTATTTTCTTCGTGTTTGAGTGAAAGCTTTTCATAGTCTTCCCTCATACCAGCCACTAGTTTTTGGAAGTTAGATTCTTTTACAGCGTGTCCTTCCTCGATTGCGTGCAACTCAGAGTCATGCAAATCCATGTTTCTCTCAAGCTGATCGCGAAGAGAAGATATGGTTTGTTTCAAGAAGGTTAATTCGCGTTCAAGCGAATTCGTCTCGGAAGGGGTTAAGAGAGACATGTTCTATTTAATTGTCAAAAAAATCATTGGGTGTAAATAAGAACCTTGCCGTAATTTCCTTTATTGCCTAATGGAATACGATTGTTGCAAAGGAATCATATGCTCCCCAACATTATTGTAATATCGCTTTTGGTTTTTCTTTTGAACTCTTGTTCGGATCGACCCCCAAATATATTGCCCACATCGACTGAAACTACAGACGGCGATTTGGATTTTGCCTCTTTGATTGCCAAACAAACTGGCGGGGCACAAGACTTGGCTTCTTTTTTGAATAGCGGTAATGAAGTTTCTACAATCAATGTCATTGATGGAGCAGACGAAGAAAAAATATCCGAAAAACCAATAATTCAGTCAAATTTACTACCATTACCCCTTGAAAGCAAAGTGGTTGCGCCCTCTAAAATGCTTGATTCTTACGAGCAACATGCAATGCCTAAATCCCCAACATTGTTAGACGATGATTTTCAGATAAGTTTGCAAGATTTGCGTTCGTTGAATGCCCGGAAAGACCAGACAATTGCATCGTTAACACGATTAAACGAGGAACTCCTTTTAGAACTCCAGAGGTCAAGGACTTTAACTTCAGTTCCTTCAGTCCGTAAGCCTGAAAATGCAATTACAGGTTCGAGTACAAGTCACTTATACAAACTGCAAAACGAGATATCCAACCTTAAGAGCAATCTGATGGACAAATCAAGAGAACTTGACGGACTTAGATTGCGTAATGATCAATTTGTGAATGGCATTGATTCACTGCAACCGAGGGTTTTGCCTGTTCCTGTAAACGCAGGTCCCCGATCCTTTAAAGAAGAGAAGAACCCCCCAAAAGCGGATTTTCGCACTTCATCCAATTTAGATGCTTTGCAAAATAGTGGTACATGTACTCTAGAATTTGATGCTGTGGTTACTCTTTTAAACGGTAAAAACAAAGAAGTTTTTTACACAGAATTCTTTTTGGTATCAAATAATTTGAGCGAACTTCTATTGAAGAAAGGATTTTTTCTCAAAGATTACCCACAAGTTAGTTCGTTCGAAGAGCTTTGGGCGAAAGCTAGAAAATCTCCCTTTTCTTATCCCGGGGTTTACAAAAGAATCCGTAACATTCTTTTGGAGCAAGTGGAACAAGGAAAAGGGCACAGGATACGAACAGACATTGATGGTTTTGCCGAATTCAAAAACTTAGTACCTGCATCTTATTACTTGTTAGGAACTGCACCGGTTGGAAAAATTGGTGCGGTTTGGAATAATCCAATCCGTTTAAAATCAGGTTCCAACAGAACCTCACTTTCCCTGGCGAATGCAAATTGGCGTGATTAGACATTTGTTTAAACCTTTACCTAACCGTTATAAAATTCAATGATAGCCCTAAAATTTTAACATATGAGTACAGAACAATCCTCCGATAGCAATAAACTACAACTTAGCTTGCAGCAAAAACTTGGCATTATTTTATCATTTTCAAAAGATAAAATAGTCGAGCAGATTCAGTGCGTTTGGTTTATTATACTTTATTTAATTGTTTTTCAGGTTCTTGTTTTGGGTTTGCCTATCGTCTATTCTCTTATGATTGCTGCGGGAATTATGATTGTTATCGTAGGGCTTGCTTTTTTTATGGAAGGTCTACGACTCGGTCTGATGCCACTTGGTGAATCTTTGGGTTCTACATTACCAAGAAAGAAAATCCTTGGTATTCCTTGTCTTCCAACAAGTCTTGCCTTTGGATTTGTGTTGGGAGCATTTGCTACATTCGCGGAACCGGCTATTGGGGTTTTGAGAGCTGCCGGTGCTGGCGTAGATCCCACAGCTGCACCTCTGTTGTGGACCATATTAAATACTGGAGCAGGGCTACTCGTAAACTGTGTCGGTGTTGGTGTCGGCATAGCTGTACTCCTCGGTGTTCTCCGCTTTTACAAAGGCTGGTCTCTTAAACCATTTATTTATGTCGGTGTTGTGACTCTTTCTTGCATAACATTATATATGCAGTTTTCCGATGACAGGCTTAAGCATGTGCTAGGCTTGGCCTGGGACTGTGGTGCTGTAACTACGGGTCCAGTCACTGTGCCCCTCGTACTAGCACTAGGTATTGGAGTTTGTAGAATCGTATCGACAGGTGGTTCAAGTAATACGGGTTTTGGTGTAGTTACCTTGGCATCACTTTTTCCAATTCTTGCTGTAATGTGCTACGCTCTCTTTTTGTTCAACACTGATAATTACTATTTTGCCTCTGAATCAACTGCTAGTTGGCATAAGAACGCTGGTAAGTATGGAACAAACTATCCATCAGATTTGCAAAAATTTGGGGATATAAAAGCCAAGGCCAGATTAGATTCTGCTTCTGGTGTTGGTGAAACAGAGCTTTCCTGGTCATTGTCTGTGGAAGAGAGGAGAATGGTTGAAAATTATCTCAATCAAAATCACGCCCTTCCTGAAGGTTATGCACTACGAACTAAAGTTGCCGAAGGGTCAATCGTGCCAGCAGCATTACCAGGTGGAGTCCGAGAAAATGTTCAGGTTCGTGGTGCCAAGACCTATGTTGTTAGGGAGGGATATAAAGCTCCGGATGCTCTTTGGAACCCAGACGCAGATGTTGCTACCGCGTTTACTAACAAATTCGATTTTTTCCCGAATACCTTTAAACCACTGGAAAGTGATAAGAATAACAATGGGAAAGTTGATCCGGGTGAAGATTTTTATAGCCTAGAATCTGACGGCTCAATTAATTACTCCAAAAAGGACGGTCTGCTTACCGGTCCTGATCAAGATCGTGGAGCTTTGGAAGGTGCCATATGGGCAATTGTGCCATTATGTTCTATTCTTTTATTCGTTTTGATTGTTGGTCTCAGGCAAAAACCCAAGCACATGGACGAACTTGTAATTGGTATTGCTTGTGCCGTTATTGGAATGTGTCTTTTCAACTTGGGGATTGCACTTGGATTAACCCCACTTGGCGAACAGCTTGGTGGAAATGTGGTGTCTAGTTTTGCATCCATTCAACCCTGGCAATCAGAGGGATTTATCGATCCTATTTTTCAGTCTTCTACGGTAGGTAAATGCTTAGCGATTTTATTTGGGTTTATTTTAGGGTACGGAGCAACCTTAGCTGAACCTGCGTTGAATGCCTTAGGATCTACAGTTGAGAAAATTACAGTTGGTGCCTTTAAGAAAAATTTACTCATGCAAGCTGTTGCTACTGGAGTAGCTTTGGGAATTGCCACAGGTGTAGCTAAAATTGCATTCAATTTAGAACTTTGGTATCTTCTGATACCCCCTTACACCTTGCTTTTAATTCTCACTTTTATTTCGAGTGAAGATTTTGTTAATTTCGGATGGGATAGTGCAGGTGTAACAACCGGTCCAATAACAGTTCCATTAGTGTTAGCTATGGGACTTGGTATTGGTGCAAAGACTGGAGCAATTGATGGCTTTGGTGTTCTGTCACTTGCATCGGTTGGCCCAATTATTACGGTGCTTACTGTTGGTCTGTTGGTTCGAAAAAAACCTAAAGAAAATCCATCTTCAGAACAATTAGCGGAGGCTGCATAATGAATAATTTAGAAGTTAAAAACGATATTTCCTTGGTAAATTTAATTTTACCAAAAGATTCATTAGATAAAGTTTCTAAGGAACTGCAAAAAGCTGGTGCCAAGGGTATTTTTCAAGTTTCTGCTCGTGGTTCTATTTTGAATGAAGGAGGTTTTCTAGCTAAGATGTTTCCACCTCCTGCACCTGAACAGTGCCTAGTTCAAGTTTTGGTACCTGCAAGTCAAAATCAAAGAATTTCAAACATTGCTATAGAAGCTGGTAGGTTAGATCGTGTTGGTTCAGGAGCTATTTTTAGTATTCCTTGTAGTGAAGCTCAACATTCTTCAAGTTTTCCACTTACGGAAGGAGAAGGGGAAGGAGAAGGGGATAATTCTACTGAGATTACTATGGAAGCGATTTGTTGTATCTGTGAGAAGGGAGTTGCTGAAGACATAGCACAAGCTGCCCTAGTTGCAGGAGCACCGGGTCCTACTGTAACCTTTGGCGAGGGAGGTGGAATCCGAGACAAGATACCGGTACTTCGTATGACCAAGGGACCAGAAAAAGAATTTGTTTGGTGTGTGGTTGATCGTTCAGAGTCGAGCGATGTATTTACAAGTATGGCAAGAGCAGGAAGAATTACTGAACCCGGTCGTGGCTTCATGTATTCAATTCCTGTCAGCAACGGACTCATAAATGTCAGCAGTACGGTTGCTAGCTCATCGCATGGAGCTAGTATGGAACAAATCATCTCAGCATTGGATGAAGTCAAAGGCGGAAAAGACTGGAGAAGTAGTGTAGAGACCAAATCTACTTCGCTAAGCACCTCGTTTCTAAAAGACCTTGTTGGATTGTATTGTGTTGTTCCTCGTGATCATTATTCAGATGTTTATGATGCGATTCTCGATGCTGGTGCACCTGGTGTTAGTACTAATTTTGGAGTTATGGCAGATCAGGCGAGTTCCGGGGAAGATACGCGTAATGAAGAGTGGGCAATTGTATATACTTCACTCGCTCCTACATCTGTCAAAAATGTAATGGAAAAAGTTTCTACGAAAATCGATGCTCTAGGAATAAATCGTGTTGCTTTTTACACTTTACCAATCCCTAAAGCCCTTACTTATTTAGGTGGTTAATATCCTTGGCTTTTAGCACTCTAAATAGTTTCAACTACTTGGAGTTAGGTTTTATAAACTTTGTGTAGCTTATCTAATTTAGCTACAGTCAGATTTTGTAATCCGGACCGATGCCCAATCACCCATCAGTTTCAAGTTAATTTGGATGTTGCTGTCCGGGTTTAAGTTTTTAAAGCAATCACATACATGATCTACCTCCTTAGCTAAAATTCCTGAAAGGATAATAACAGAGTTCGGTTTGCTTAAACCGAGGATTTTTTCTGCGTTACTTATTAAGATATCTGCCTGGATATTAGCTGCCACATAATCGAATTTCCCCGATGAGGGATTCATTTTGTTTAAATCAATGACCTGAAACTGAACATCGTTTGGTAAATTATTCACACAAGCATTCTCAGAGGAAATCCGAACAGCATCTTCATCATTGTCGAATCCTAGGGCACTAGAAAAACCGAGTAATGATGCTGCAATAGTTAAAATTCCGGAACCACACCCCAAATCAACAAATGAATCTCCACAGATTTTAGAATTTGTATCATCAACCATGAATTCAATGCACATACGTGTAGATTCATGATTTCCTGTACCAAACGCCATACCTGGATCTAAAAATAGTGCGTGATTGTTTGCGGGGATTTCGTAATCATCTTTGAGCCATAAAGGTACAAGGTGAAAGCCGTTATAACTCCATGCTTTAAAGTGCTTTTTGTAAGAATTTTTCCAATCAGTATCTTGGAGGTTTTCCTTAGAGAAATCAAATTCGAGAATATCTTTCAACTCATCTTTAAGTTGAAAGGTTTTGTTATGCATCTCGCTTTGAGTAGCGAAGTATCCAGTCAAAACTATACCACCGGTTAGTTTATCAATTTCTACAATCCAAGGCGAAGGAGCATGTTCAAATAGGTATCCATCGATGTAATCAAGGGAACTTTCAGGGATTGAACTTGTGAGTTTAATCACGGGGCTTAGCGGTTGAATCAGTATGAGCAATATCAGCGACTACACTGGGTAATAACATATGTTCAGCAGCATGAACTTTTGCTGTAGTTGATTCGATAGTATCTGAGGACATAATTCGTACGGGAGCCTGTGCGATGATGGGTCCTCCATCTAATTCAGATGAGACCCAATGAACAGTACATCCAGTAATTTTTACACCTGCATCCCACGCTTGCTGAATTGCATTTAGACCACGAAAGCAAGGCAGTAGGCTAGGGTGCAGGTTGATAATTCTCGAATCAAATGAATCGATAAATCTTTGGCTGATAATTTTCATGAAGCCAGCCAGAACAATTAAGTCGGGATGTTTCGATTTAATTGCTGATATCCAATGGTCTTCTTCTATAATAAATTGGGAAGATTCATGCTCCTGAATGGGGGGATATTTACCAAGATAAGATGAGTAAATGCCGGCTTTTTCTGCACATTTCAATATTCCACTATTTTGTCTGTCTGAGTATACGGCAACTATTTCAGTTGGTCCGAGTAATCCGGAAGAAAAAGCGTCAAGAAGTGCTTGGCAATTTGTTCCTTTTCCTGAACCTAATATTATGGTTTTCACAGTATATTTAAAACTTAGGTATTTTTAATAGATTCTACGGTTCGAGATGTACTAAAACCCTCAAGAAACGGAACAAAACAAATTTGGGTATTGGCATCTTTTAGAGCTTTATGTTCTTCAGGGTTTAAATTATCTAATGAATAATCTCCAGATTTGGCATAAAAGTCAGGTTTTAGCCTTTTAATTTCCTGAGCAAGGTTTGTACTGTCGAAAAAGAAAGTTAGGTTAACAGCTTTTAAAGCACCAAGCAGGTAAGCTCTTTCGTTTTGACTGTAGATGGGTCTGTTAATTCCCTTTATTTTGCGGACACTGGAATCGGAGTTTAGAGCAACCCAAAGTTCGTCTCCAAGAGCAGCGGCTTTTTCGAGGGAGTAAATATGCCCGGCATGGATTAAATCAAAGCAACCATTTGTAAGAACAATTGATTTACCTTGTTGCTCTCTTATTGAGCGAATTTTGCAAATTTCTTCAAAAGAGTATGAATTTTTAACTGGAAACACGGTTTCGGACACTTCTTAACTATCCCCATCAAAAAAGCGTTTCGCTTTGTCTAATATACCGGATTCAGAACTTAGATCTTCTTCTCCGCATGAAAGTCCGTACTCGACTAGTTTCTGCCTTTGTTCTTTGTTTAGATTTTTGGGAACTTCAATAACGATTTTAACATATAGATCTCCCCTATGTGAGGGTGATCGTAAGTTGGGCATACCTTTGTCCCGAATGCGAAATGTTTTATTACATGGTGTTCCAGGCGGAATTTTTAATGTTACTTTACCATCTAATGTCGGAGTTTCAACCGTTCCTCCGAGTGTCGATAAAGTAAAAGGGATAAAGAGTTCGTGGAACAGATCATCCTCGTCTCTTTCAAAAAGATCGTGTGCTTTGACTTGAACATCGACATACAAGTCACCAAATGGACCTTTTTGTGGGCCTGCATCCCCACGATTCCGTGAACAAAGTCTAGAGCCGTCGTTGATCCCTGCGGGAATTTTGACTTTCACAGAATCGCTGCTTTTTTTTCGACCTTGTCCTGAACATGAATTACATGGGTTTTCAATCTTCACTCCAGAACCATTGCAACTTGGACAGGTCCTTCGAATGCTTATAAATCCTTGATTAGAGGCAACTTGACCAACACCACCACAAGTCGGGCACATGCTCTTGGATGAGCCATCTGCTGATCCAGAACCATCACATTCTGAACATTCAAGGTGCCGAGAGTATTTAATTTCTTTTTCTACACCATTAGCAGATTGCTCCAAAGTGATTGAAACGGTGACTCGCAAATCATTACCGCTAACCCCCTCAGATGATCCGCCTCCACCACCTCCAAAGAAATCCTCGAATATACTACCAAAACCACCTCTACCTCTACCTCCACCACCACCGAAAACATCTTTAAATAGATCAAAGGGATCAACGCCCCCAGATGAGTGGCCGCCTCGAAATGCATCGTGCCCGAATTGATCGTACTTTGATCGCTTCTCAGGATCTTTTAATATATCAAAAGCAGCAGAAATTTCTTTGAATTTTTCTTCCGCTTCCTTATTCCCAGGATTTTTATCCGGATGAAATTGAACGGCTAATTTGCGATAGGCCTTTTTAATTTCAGAGTCAGAGGCATCTCGGTTTACACCCAGCACCTGATAGAAGTCCTTATCTGCCATAATATGCTTTTTGTATTTTAAAGTTTTATCAGTTCAATCAGTCCGGAGCCTGATCTTTTCTTCTCTGCGAAATAATTACACTAGCGGGTCTGATCAAGTGATCTTTTAATCGATATCCGATTCGAATTATTTTGAGAACAGTATCTTCCTCTTCACTCTCTTCGTGCCCAATAGCTTCATGAATATTGGGATCAAATTGCCCCCCCGTCTCTTCAATGCATACTAAGCCATATTCTCCTAAAACATTTTGCAATTGGTTGGTAGCCATGTTGAAGCCGTTGACAATGGGGCCATCTGGGTCAAATTTATTTGCTTCACTCATTCCCATCTTAAATGCATCAATTACCGGAAGTAAATCTTCAATAAGTTGTAGTCGAGCCCGTTTTATCGCCTCTTCCCGATCCCGAATAGATCTTTTTTTAAGGTTTTCTAAATCTGCGAATGTTCTCAAATATTTAGACTGTAGATCCTCCTGCTTACTGTAAGCTTCATGAAGGCGAGTCTTAAGCATGGTTGGACTCTCCTCTAGTTCCTGATCCGAATCCCCGTTTTCTTCTACAGGAGGTTCGGTCTGAATGTTGTCTGAATCCGTTAAATCTTCTTTGTCTTCCATGATTAAGGTTTTGAGCACAAAAGGGATGATTAAATCTAATCTCTAAATTGAGGTCAACATGAATGAAATCATAACTAAAATCTTAATTTGAATTTGTGTGGGGAATAAAGAAGTTGTCCGTTAAAATCATTTCTCCTGGTTGATTAATTTGAACTTCACAATCTTCTGCGTAAGGAGAAAGTGCAAGCGTACCTGCCGGGATAACTTCCTTTCCAACCGAAATATCAGAAGAAAGGGGATTCAGGATCATACATTGCTGCTGCAAGTTTTTCAGTTTAATTTTCATTGGCTTAGGGAATGAAAACTTTCTTATTCTAAAGTGTTTGCATTCGGCAAGCATTTGAACTTGAGAGTGATTAGTGGAAGTAATTTCGGGTTCGAAATCGTTGAAATTAATACACCTTAACGACTCTTCGATATGGAGTTTTCTGGTAAATCCAGTCCTATCTTTCCTCCCCCAATCATAAACTCGATATGTTGTGTCTGAGTTTTGTTGAATTTCTAAGATGAGATTACCCCCATCAATTGCATGTATCGATCCGCTATTAACCAATATGGAGTCTCCTGCAGATGAGTTAATACGATGGCAGACTGCTTCTAACTTATTCTCCTTGAGAGCTTTAATGAATTTCTTCTTTGTTGTTCCAAATTTAAGACCGACAAACAGTCCAGCCTGGGCTGTTGTATGAGCAACATACCAATTTTCAGTTTTCGGCTCACTAGACATTAAATCAGCAACAGGTTTCGGAGGATGAACCTGTAAACTGAGGCGTTCATTACAATCTAACCATTTAACTAAAACTGGAAATTTGTCGTCTACATTCCAACCTGGCCCCATGACTCTATAGTGCTGTTTGTGGAGCAATGCCCGTAATGTAATGGATTTACCTTCAGAATGAGTTAGTACAGACTGGCAATCATCTCTATCGACGATCTCCCATGATTCTCCGATATTTTGCTTAACTGGAATATTTCTTCCTAAAATAGTCTCTAATGCACGTCCTCCCCATATTCGTTCAAAATAATGAGGTTCAAACTTGAAAATTTTGTGCATTACAGTTTCAATACATTCATGTGTGGTGAAATTCGGATGTGGTGATTAATACGCCCAAAATATAATAGTGGCAAACGTATCTGCTAAAAACAAAAAAGGAAGTGGTCTGACAGATCTGTTACCGGTTCAAAGAAAGGGCTGGGGCTTCTTCTTGGCCATTATATCCCTATTGAGCTTGGTTTCTTTTATAGATTATAATCCATCCAATTATCATAATTTCCCTCCCGACGGCCCTGCTCCCATCTTGGGTCAAGCGGGTCTGTTAATTGCTCGATATCTTTTTGCAATTCTTGGGATATCCGCGTGGTTATTACCTTGGTCACTAGGAGTTTTCTCTTGGCTTTGTTTGAAACCAAGTACGAAACAACAAAAATTTCAAAAATTATTCCCCCTACCTTTTGTTATTATTTCGATTTGCCTAATAGCTAACCTTCGGGACTTTTCATCGATCGAAGATTCTGGTTCACCGCTTTTCGATCAGTCAGTTTGGGAGCATGGAGCTGGTGGTGTCCTAGGTTCATGGATGTATTCTGGTATTCCACTTCTCGAGGAATCTACGCAACAAAGTGGTGGATTATTAAAAGTTTGGATAGGTGGTGTAGGATCTTGGCTACTAGCCATTTTTATGATGATTTTCTCATTGGCTTTTCACTTTTCTATCGGCGTGGAAAAAGTACAAAACTCTGTGATCTTCTTGTTTGGTCTTTTCTCATCACTGAAAAGAAACGGAGAAAAAACAATCGAAGATAAAGTTCACTCGACAATTCCTGACAAAGATAAAAATATTGAAGATTCCACATCCATTTGGAAAAAAATATTTTCTTATAAAAAAGACGGAGGCGAAGATGCCTTGTTTGGTGATATTTCTCGCCAGAGTACTGAATTTAAAGAGCCCTTGCAGTCATCCACAGGATCTTCGCATCTTAAAAAAGATAAATCTCCCAAAATTGATAAAGTAAAACTTAAAGAAGAGAATGCAGAACCCCTTACAAATTTAGAAGAGCCACCTGCTTCACCTTCAAAGAAAAAAGAATTGGATGTGGGCAAAGCTAAGGAAGCAGTTCTTTTGGACGACGGCTTCAAAGTAGTAAGAGCGGAAAAAACAGAAAAATCTACAGACCTATTTCCTGAGCGGAGGGGAGATTATAAATTTCCCACTCTTGAATTGTTAATGGAACCTCCTGAAATTTCTTCCGGTGGAGACGAAGATCATATGATCAAAGCGAAGAGATTAAAGGAGACTTTGCATGAATTTAAGATCGATGTTGAAATTGGAGAAGTTCATACAGGACCCGTTATTACCCGTTATGATATTCATCCAGCGGCCGGTGTAAGGGTGGAAAAAATTGCCAATTTAGACAAAAATTTGGCCATGGCTCTAATGGCGGATGGAGTGCGCATACTTGCTCCGGTTCCCGGCAAAGGATGTGTCGGCGTGGAAGTTCCCAATGATATATCGGCACCTGTTTGCCTCAAGGAAATCTTGCAATCAAAAGCTTGGGCTGATGCTAACGCTGAAATCCCTATTGTTTTGGGTAAAGAAGCTAGTGGGAGGCCTTTGGTTGCGGATCTAACTAAGATGCCTCATTTATTGGTTGCGGGGTCTACGGGATCCGGGAAAACGGTCTGTATAAACGCGATCATCGCTTCTTTATGTTATCATTCAAGCCCAGAAGATGTGAGATTCATTATGGTGGATCCAAAAATTGTGGAAATGAAAGTCTACAATGATTTACCTCATATGCTTATTCCGGTGGTCACAGAACCTAAGAAGGTTCCTGGTGCTTTAAAATGGTTATTGGCTGAAATGGAGCGCCGTTATCAAATTTTCTCAAAAGTAGGAGTTCGTAATATTGCAGGTTTCAACGCTAAAATTCTAAAAGACAAAGAAGAAAAGGAAAAGGCTCAGCTTTTGGACGCGGCGATGACGGCAGAAGAACGAGCTGCTCTTTCCTCAATTCAAGTTCCACGGGATGATGATGTCTTAGAAATCCCTGAAAATAAATTGCCTTACATTGTCTGTATTATTGATGAATTGGCTGATTTAATGATGGTGGCGCAAGCAGATGTTGAAACAGGAATCGCTCGTCTTGCCCAATTGGCTCGAGCAGCAGGTATACACCTTATTATTGCTACACAAAGGCCCTCAGTAAATGTTATCACTGGGGTGATTAAGGCGAACTTGCCTAGTAGAATATCATTTCGAGTAGCATCCTACCGTGATAGCATGACTATTTTGGATGGAAAGGGTGCTGAGTCTTTGATCGGTAAAGGAGATATGCTTTTTATACCTCCGGGTAGTGCGAGTTTTATGAGGGCACAGGGAGCTTTTGTTAGCGATGAAGAAATAAACGGGATTGTGGACTACTTAAAAGTCAATGGCCCTCCTCAAATCATTGAAGAAGTTAGGGAGCAGATTGATTCTGCCGGAGAAGACGATGTCTTAGGTGCTGGAGATGGGGAATCTGACGATGACCCAATGTTAAAAAAAGCTGTGGAAATTATTCGCACAACCAAGCGAGCATCGACATCAAACCTTCAGCGTAAACTAAGTATTGGATATAATCGGGCAGCAAGAATTATGGACGAGTTGGAAGATCGTGGAATTGTTGGTCCCGACTTGCCCGGTCAAGGAAGAGAAATTCTAATGGATCTTTAATCATTTGAAATTCGCACCTTGATCATCTTCGAATTTACTGAAAATGTGCTTACTAAACATAATATACGATGGCCATTGGACAAAAACTTGAAGAAGCTAGAAATAGAAAAGGTATATCCATACGAGAAGCATCAGAATCTACCAAGATTCGCGGTGATTTTTTAACTTCATTTGAAGCAGGTAAATTCGATCTTCAACTGCCAGAAGTTTATTTGCGTGGATTTATTCGTGTTTATGCACGATTTTTAGGCATTGATCCTGAGTCCGCAGTTGATGATTTAAATTTAGAAATAGGAGGGGATAAAGGTCGCTCAGTTAAAAAACCAATTGGTAAAATTGGGGGCTCTGAATCAGCCGATTCTTCAAAGGATTTTAGCTCTGTTGATCACAAGGGAATTACGAGAGCCCAGACTTCGCTCTCATCCTCAAAAAATCCATTCATTTATATTGGTTTAATTTCAGGAGGGTTTGTACTTTTTGCTATCATTCTAATTGTAATTTTTTCCTCGGATGATCAAGAAATTGGTTCAGGTTCTTCAGAACCCATTATTTCGTCTGAATCTTCAGTCCGGGAAACTATGCCCAAGACGGACAATCCTCAAGGATCCATTGATAGTATCATTACAACTGATGAAATTCCTGAGGGTTTGATGCTTAAACTGGCTACTTTTGGCCCTATAGAAAGACTCATTATTAGCGATGAAGGAAAGTCACCTAAAGTTTTCCACGAATTTAAAAACCTCAGTAAGGGCTGGGAAAAATCAATACCCTTTAGCAAAAGCTTTAGATGTTACAGCTCATCCCTAGAACATGTTAGGTTTGCCGTAAATGACGGCCTAGAAAAACAAGTTAACGGCCAAGGTGCGGGAAACTTTAGTTGGTCTGCTGAGAAAAAATAAAAAGGAATTAAGCAACCGTTAATGCAGCGTGCTTCATAAACCAATACCAATTTTTGCCTTTTAAGAGTGCCGAAAACTGAACAGGAACATTTGTACCAGATTTGTGAACTAGGTTGATGTTGAGATCCATTACATTTTTACCCTTCATTATCTTAGTTGCACCTTCAAGTGCGATAGAACTATCCTGAGTAGCAACAAAACTAATGAATGGATTATCATGAAGATGCTGTTGCGAATAGCCTAATAATTCTGAGACATGAGAGGTGTTTCCATGAAAGCGCAATTCTCCATCAATTAATTCGATAATTCCCGAATACTCAGCGTTTTGAGTTAGGCGGTCCAAGGAAAAGTGTCTCTCGGTTGTGAAAACAGAACCTTCTTGGGCGAATTGACTGTTTTGATAATGTTTGGGCGTAAGGTTTACTCTTTTCTTAAAAGCTCTGTGAAAGTAGTGAACGCTCTCGAAGCCACAGGCATCAGAAACTTTTTTTACGCTTACTTTCGAACCTGATAGCATTTTTTTCGCTTGGTCGATTCGGGTTTGAATTAAATCTTCTGTTGGGCTGATTTTAAAAGTGGTCTTGTAAAGAGAAGCAAATCGACTGGTGCTAAGTTTCATGATGCCTGCCATGTCATCAATTTTCCAGTTATTAGAAAATCTTTCATGGATTTCTGCACGCAAATCACGGAGTTTTTGAGCGTGGTCGGGTAAAGTTTCGAGGAAATTGTGATTTGTCAGACGGTGAGTTTTGGCGAGCAATTCTAAAATCTGAGACAGCACAATACTTTCCCAGTTAAAATTTTTAGTTTTAATTTCTACCTCTATTTTAGAAATTATGCTGTCAGCGAAATGAACATGCAATGGTTTTAACACAATGTTGGGTTCAATGCATGATAAGGTTGTCAACTTGGTGGCATCCTTACCTTGAAAGGTTAGTTTAGAATAGGCTAACGCATCGTTGCCCTGAGATTTAATAACTAGGGGAATGTGCGGACTTCTTAGTAGAATGGATCCTGCGGAAACCTCGTGGAGAGATTCGCTGACTTCTATAAGTGCAGTCTTTTTAAATAAAAAGAAAACAAAAGCCTTATCGTCTTGAGTCAGAGATAAGGGTTTAAAATCGTCTTTTGTAGAAATGATAACTAATTTATTTTTCATAGGGCAATTAGGTTATGAAAAAACAAAAGTGCTTGAGAACAAGCAAATTCTTTATGTATTCACGTATTGATTATTGATCCGCATCTGGATCTGAGCACTTTGGTCCTTTTAAGGCATCTTTTTGTCCAACTAATTGAGGATAATCTTCAGCTTTTTCATTTAACTCAATCCATTCCTGGAGTTCTTCAGGGACATCCATATCAGGGAAGATCGCCTCAACGGGGCATTCGTCCATGCATGCGTTGCAATCAATGCAAGCTTCCGGGTTGATGTAGAGTCGGTCAGGAAGTTCATGGAAAGCGTCTACCGGGCATACGGAGACGCAGCTTGTAAATTTACAGTCAACACACTTTTCAGTAACTACGTAGGTCATGGTATAAGAATTCGGTTAAAAGAATCGAACAGGAGATGAATTCTCATCAGCCATACGACGATGCTCCTCGTCAGAGCAAGCAGAATCTATTGGAGCTTCAGGTTTTTGTTCATTTGATTCAACAAGTTTGTTGGATATTAAATAGCTTTCGACTTCCTCACCACTTACATCGGTAAGCATAACACCATCAACCTCTACGCATGGTTGGTTAGTCTGACCGGTTTTTTCGACCATTTCTGCAAAAAGATGTTGCTCGTTGATAATGTCGAGATCTTCGTATTCAAGGGTATATTTGTCCATTATTGCCCTAACACCCATGCTCCAACCGCACTGAGGCTTTAAATATGCTTTGATTTTCATTTGATCTTACTATCACTTTTTCGAAACCTTCGCAAACCTAACCTTCATCATTGTGTGCAAAGAATTATTTTTGAAACCAGGAAGATTGATTCATCATCTTTCCTTGGATGCTCCACTTGTTGCGATAATTTGGAAAACTTTTATTTCCATGGGACTTAGTAAAAATTTTTTTTTCTCGGAAACTTTAATATTAGGAACGGCGGTTTGGTTGGCTTATTCTGCAGATCGTTTTTTTGAACCCACAGATAATCACAAGACCATTCCATCTAGGTTTCTAATAGGTCGTGCACACCCAATCCGTTTTGTTGTGGGTTGGGTATTAGTTTTAATTGCGATTATTATCTACTCAATAAGTATTCTGGATTTGTTCATTCTGTCAGTTGGTTTTTGTTTATTTATTTTAGCTTTGAGTAATTTTTTAATTTGTATGATCGAAGGAAAGAGAAAACTTGAGTATTTTCCAAAGGAAATTCGCACCTCGTTCTTACTTGCCTTGGGATGTATCTTTTGGGAACTCGGAAGAACAGATTTTTTCTCTGTTTGCATTGGATGGATTTATATATTCTTAACTTTCATACTTAATTGCGTAACTCTTAAGGAATTTGAGATAAGAAACGATGATGAGGGTGCTGTACGTTCCTTTTTCTCACATCACGCAACTCTTCGCACGCAACTTACCAACTTCTTTTATGGAATCTGTAGTTGTTATTTATTTGTTGGATTGATTTTAAATAAAATTTACCCACCCCTTTTTTACATATCAGTCTTGCTACCAATTTTGTTGTTGTTTTTGCGAAAATGGCAACTCAGGGGTGATGAATTTAGAATTCATTTAGAGACAACTTTTTGGTTTTTACCACTTGTGGTTGCAATACTACATACATTATGAATTTTGACCGGGTAGCTAAAATTTACACGATTTTAGAAAAAGTGGTTTTCGGAAATCAGCTTCAATGGGCAAGAACTTGTCAATTAGACAAAATTAGAGACCGTGAAAGAATTTTGTTAATTGGAGAAGGACGGGGTCGTTTATTTACTGAATTGCTTAAGACCAATACGGGAGCAATCATTACTTTAGTCGAATCATCTGAAACGATGCTATCTGAAATTAAAAATTCAATATCTTCAAATAATCTTTCTAATCACACATTCATAAACCTTTCCTTTGAAGATTTTAAATCTTTTCATAAATTCGACGCCGTTTGCACTTGTTTTTTTTGGGATTGTTTTGAAATCAAAAAAATAAAAAGTGGCCTTAGGAAGATGCATAAAATGATTGAGTCAGATGCGGTTTGGTTAAACTCTGACTTTGCAATAAATCCGCAAACGAGTGGGTTTTACACATTTCTTCATAAAGCTATTATTCGATTCTTATACCATTTTTTTAAAGTAAATTGCGAAATTGAGGCCAGTAATATTCAAGATATACTACAACTAGGGGAGGATTCAGGCTTTCGCTTACAATCTCGTAGATGGCATCCTACTTTACCTATCTCCTCGGAGTTTTTTGTTTCCAAGTAAATGGCTAACCCTTCTGCCTTGACCGCTAAACTGCATGGCGCAGAATACTCATTCCTTTTTGAAATACTTTGGCTTTGATATAACATACAGAACATGACTACTCCCCAGAAACAAGGTTTGTACGACCCTCAATTCGAGCACGAGAATTGCGGGATTGGATTGATCGTGGATATGAAAGGCAGAAAGTCCCACGATATTGTCCGTGGAGCTTTAGAGATTTGCGTAAATCTTGACCATCGTGGGGGTTGTGGGTGTGACCCTATTACTGGCGACGGTGCAGGCATTTTTATTCAAACTCCTGATAAGTTTTTTCGTAAAGTAGTTCTGGAAGAAATATCAAAAGAACTACCTCCGGCCGGAGATTATGGAGTAGCATTTTTGTTTTTGTCCTCTAAGGAGTCCGACCGGATTAATGAAAAAAGGATAGTCGAAGAAGTTTTAATTGAGGAAAATCTCAGTCTGATCGGTTGGCGTAAAGTGCCCGTGAGGAGTGAAATCCTTGGCAAAGCTTCCGCTGCTTGTGAACCGTTGATGGAGCAATTGTTTGTTGAGCGCCCCGAAGGTGTAGAGCCGGGATTAGCCTTTGAAAGAAAACTTTATCTTGCCCGTCGGATCATTAGTCATCGATTGCGTTATTTAGATCGTTACGACGATGTTTATTTTCACGCCTGTTGCTTTTCTTCTCGCACCATCGTTTACAAGGGCATGCTTACCACGGAACAACTTTCGGACTATTTCCCGGATTTAAGTGATCCTGATATGGAATCAGCTCTAGCGCTAACGCATTCCAGGTTTTCGACAAATACTTTTCCTAGTTGGCCAAGAGCCCAGCCGTTTCGCTACATCTGTCACAATGGTGAGATTAACACGGTAAGAGGGAACGAAAATTGGCTATATGCCCGACAAATGCAACTAGCGAGTGAAGTTTTTGGAGACGATGTTTCCAAACTTTTCCCCATCATTCGTGAAGACGGTTCGGATTCACAAAAATTTGATAATTGCTTGGAATTTTTGACTCTCTCAGGTCGTAGTTTGGCTCATTCCATGATGATGATGATTCCTGAACCATGGGAAAAGCATAAGAATATGGATGACCACAAGCGTGAATTCTATGAATTTCATGCCTGTTTGATGGAACCTTGGGACGGACCTGCATCCATTGCCTTCTCTGACGGAGTACAAATTGGTGCGGTTTTGGATCGTAATGGTCTTCGCCCATCTAGGTATTATGTAACTTCTGACGATCGAGTAATTTTGGCTTCAGAAGTTGGAGTTTTATCATCTATCCCTTCAAATAAAATTGTTAGAAAAGGGCGACTGGAACCTGGTAGAATGTTTTTGGTTGATATGGATGAAGGCCGAATCATCGAGGATGATGAACTTAAAAAGAACATATCTTCGGAAGCACCTTATGGTACTTGGCTGAAAAGTTCTCTAATTAATCAAGCGGATCTTCCTCCAGTATCCAGCAATTCAGAGGATGTATTTAGTACTTTGCTCACTAGGCAAAAAGCATTTGGCTATACCTTCGAAGATTTGCGGTTTTTAATCGGTCCAAGCGCAGAAGTAGGCAAGCAACCATTAGGCTCGATGGGTAATGATTCCCCCTTGGCAGTTTTGTCTGAAAAGCCACAGCTTGTTTATAATTATTTCAAACAACTTTTCGCCCAAGTAACCAATCCGCCCATTGATCCGATTCGTGAGGAAATTGTGACTGCATCTGTCACTTTTCTTGGCTCGGAAGGAAACCTCACTAAGCCAGGTCCCGACAGTGCACGAATGATTAAATTTGAAAGTCCATTAGTGGACGATAAAGTTATTCTTCAACTGAAAGGAGAATTGCCCGCCCCGTTTAAATCGGTAATTTTGTCAGCTTTATTTAAAGCTGATAGAAAAGATAAGCCTTGTGCCAAGGCATTGGAGGCTTCCTTGGGAAATCTTTTCTTTCAGGCTGACCAAGCGATTGAAAACGGAGTTAATTTGTTAATCATTTCAGATCGAGGGATTAATTCTGGGCAAGCAGCTATACCTTGTTTGCTTGCGTCTTCTGGGTTACACCACCATTTGATTCGAAAAGGTACACGCACGAAAGTATCGATTATTGTCGAGTCAGGAGAGCCCCGGGAAGTCCAGCATTTTGCTTTATTGCTTGGGTATGGAGCTGATTTGATCAATCCCTATTTGGCATTGGAAACGGTTCGCCATCTCATACATACTGGAGATTTGCAGGCTGATCCTGATTCTGCGTGCCAGAAATTCCTCAAGGCAAACTTAAACGGAGTCATTAAGACCATGTCCAAAATGGGGATCTCCACAATTGCACCTTATCGGGGAGCACAAATATTTGAAGCGATTGGCTTGAACCAGGAGGTCATCGACCAATATTTTACCAAAACATCCTCCCGAGTCTCAGGTATTGGGTTGAGTGCTCTTTCGGAAGAAACACTCACCCGTCATCGTACTGGTTTTTCCGAGCGGCCTGACATCAGAGCTTCAGATTTAGATCCTGGTGGTGTATACCAGTGGCGAGCAAATGGTGAAAAGCATCTTTTTAATCCTACTACCATCCATAAATTACAAAAAGCTACCAAACTTGGAAATTTTTCTGTCTTTCGGGAATATTCGGATGCAGTGAATGATCAATCAAGAGATCTGTTCACATTACGCGGATTGATGGATTTTAATTTCGGCTCTGCAAAAGAAGTTCCACTAGACCAAGTTGAGTCTGCATCAGATATCGTTAAGCGGTTTAAAACCGGGGCTATGTCATATGGGTCGATTTCAAAGGAAGCTCACGAAAGTTTAGCTATCGCGATGAATCGACTAGGTGGCAAATCCAATACTGGAGAGGGCGGGGAAGACCTTGAGCGTTTTACTCCTGATGCGAACGGTGATTCCCGGCGGTCCGCAATCAAACAGGTTGCGAGTGGCCGTTTTGGAGTAACTAGTTTTTATTTGGTGAATTCAGATGAAATACAAATCAAGATTGTACAGGGAGCTAAGCCTGGAGAAGGTGGCGAATTGCCTGGTCATAAGGTCCTGCCACCTATTGCCAAAACAAGGGGAACCACCCCTGGTGTAGGATTGATTTCTCCACCTCCACATCATGATATATATTCAATCGAAGATTTGGCCGAACTGATTCACGATCTGAAAAATTCCAATCATCATGCTCGTATCAATGTAAAATTAGTTTCGGAAGTGGGTGTGGGCACAGTAGCTGCGGGAGTAGCCAAAGCAAAGGCAGATGTCATCCTTGTCTCGGGATATGACGGTGGTACGGGTGCATCCCCCCGGTCATCCATCCAGCATGCAGGAGCTCCATGGGAATTAGGATTGGCGGAAACCAATCAAACCTTGCTGCTTAATGATTTGCGCAGTCGGGTAGTTTTGGAGACTGATGGCCAACTCAAAACGGGTAGAGATGTGGTGATTGCCTGCCTATTGGGAGCCGAGGAATTTGGTTTTGCCACTGCACCACTAATTACTCTTGGATGTTTGATGATGCGTGTATGTCACAAGAACACTTGTCCTGTGGGTATAGCCACGCAAGATCCAAGGTTGCGTGAAAAGTTTGCCGGTGGTGCAGATGCCGTTGTCAATTTCATGAATTTTGTTGCCGAAGAAATTCGGGAAACCATGGCCAAACTAGGCTTTCGTACAATAAACGAAATGGTTGGTCGGGTGGACAAGCTCGAATTAAGAAAAGCAATTAATCATTGGAAAGCCAAAGGCCTTGATTATTCCGGAATTTTACACCGCCCTGATGTTGGACCAGAGGTGGGAACTTATTGCCAAATGAAGCAAGATCATTTGCTTGATCGTTCATTAGATAATCGTGAAATTCTTAAGCGGGCAATGCCTGCAATTGAAAATGGTCAAGCGGTGAGTATCGATCTTCCTGTGATTAACACCGATCGTGTTGTAGGTACCATTACTGGTGCTGAAATTTCGAGAAAGCATGGTCCCAATGGACTTCCTGAAGATACTGTGAAGGTAAACTTGGCTGGATCTGCGGGACAAAGCCTAGGAGCCTTTTGTCCCAAAGGAATGACTTTCACGGTAACTGGCGACACCAATGACTATTTGGGTAAGGGTTTATCGGGTGGAAAGATTATTGTTCGGCCTCCTGAGGACTCTCCTTTTGTTGCCCATGAGAACATCATTGCTGGAAATGTATGCTTTTACGGAGCTACCGCCGGTCAGGCTTTTGTGTCCGGCGTAGTAGGGGAAAGATTTTGCGTTAGAAATTCTGGAATACATGCTGTTGTTGAAGGATTGGGAGATCATGGTTGTGAATACATGACTGGTGGATTGGTATTGTGCCTTGGGAAAACAGGTAGAAACTTCGGAGCTGGTATGTCTGGAGGAGTCGCTTACATCTATGACGAGGAGGGTGATTTCGTTTCAACTAAGTTAAATACAGAGATGGTAAAGACTTACCCATTAGTCGAGTGTGATGACAATGAAATTGATTTGATTAAAAGCTTAATCTCTCGTCATGTTGAATATACTGACTCTCCTCGAGGAATCGATCTCCTGAATGACTGGTCGTCAGCTGCAGAAAAATTTGTAAAGATCATGCCCGAAGACTATGAGCGCGTTCTATTTGCTCTCAAAAAAGCAGAAGAACGAGGACTTGAAGGGGATGATGCAATCCAAGCCGCATTTGAAGAAAATGTGGCTGCAGGTCACTAATTTTAACTTTTATTCCTCTCAAATTATGGGAAAACCAACCGGATTTTTAGAACACGAAAGGCAATCCATACCTGATCGCTCTCCTTTGGAAAGAATCAAGGACTGGAAAGAAATACATGAACCTTTCGACGAAGACAAAGTACGCCAACAAGGCTCCAGGTGCATGGATTGTGGTACACCCTATTGTCATACTGGAATGACTTTAGCTAATATGGCTAGTGGTTGCCCGATCAATAACTTGATTCCCGAATGGAATGACTTGGTCTACAAAGGAAAATGGCGTGATGCCTTGGATCGTTTGCACAAGACTAATAACTTTCCTGAATTTACTGGACGCGTTTGCCCTGCTCCTTGTGAAGGCTCTTGTGTGCTTGGAGTTATTGAACCGCCCGTCACCATTAAGAGTATAGAATGCTCAATTATTGACAAAGGATTTGCAGAAGGCTGGGTAACTCCTCAGCCCCCTGCCCGCAGATCTGGCAAAAAAATAGCTGTTGTAGGTTCTGGGCCTGCTGGAATGGCAGCGGCTGATCAATTAAATAAAGCCGGTCACTTAGTTACCGTTTACGAACGGGCGGACCGTATTGGTGGCTTATTACTATATGGGATTCCCAACATGAAGTTGGAAAAAGAAATTGTTCAAAGAAGAGTCGACTTGATGGCTGCTGAAGGTATCAAGTTTGTAGTTTCCACTGAGATCGGAAAAGATTTGCCTGCCAAGACTCTTTTGGAAGATTTTGATTCGGTCGTTTTATGCTGTGGAGCTACTAAGCCAAGAGACTTACCGATTGAGGGAAGAGAGCTCAAGGGTGTTCATTATGCAATGGAATTCTTGACGATTAACACTCAGGGATTGCTTGAACTTAAAGATGTTACAGCTTTTGAAACTGCAGCTAATGGCAAAGATGTTGTAGTGATTGGAGGGGGTGATACCGGCACTGATTGTGTGGGAACTTCCGTTCGTCACGGCTGCAATAGTATTACGCAGTTGGAAATTATGCCCCGTCCGCCTGAAGAAAGGGCAGATGACAATCCATGGCCTGAATGGCCCAAAGTTTATAAGATGGACTATGGACAAGAAGAGGCCAAAGAAGTGTTTGGAGAAGATCCACGCAATTATTTGACCATGACCAAAAAGTTTATTGGTGATGATCAAGGAAATCTTAAAGGTGTGACAATTTGCGACATTGAATGGAAGATGGAGGATGGGAGATATTCTCCAGTCGAAGTTCAGGGAAGTGAACGAGAAATACCTGCTCAAGCTGCTTTTCTAGCAATGGGTTTTCTTGGACCAGAAGATACCATTGCAGAAGAATTGAGCTTAGCACGAGATTCTAGGTCAAATGTACAGGCAGAATATGGAAGATTCTCCACTAATATTGAAGGCGTATTTGCTGCTGGAGATATGAGGCGCGGTCAATCTTTGGTGGTTTGGGCCATTAATGAAGGCAGAGCAGCAGCTCGTGAATGCGACCGTTATTTAATGGGCGAAACTTCGCTTCCATAATTCCCTCTATTTTTATATGCAAGTAGTTTGTTTGGATCTTGAGGGAGTTTTGATCCCTGAAATTTGGATTGCTTTTGCTGAGAAAACTCAAGTTCTAGAGCTTAAGCGGACCACTCGAGATGAGCCTGATTATAAAAGATTAATGGATTACAGGTTGGGTATACTCGATAAAAATGGGTTTACTCTTCCGCAAATTCAAGAAGTAATCGAAACTTTAGAGCCCTTGCCTGGAGCGGTTGAATTTTTAGCAAAGCTTAGAGTTTCTCATGAATTAATCATTCTTTCTGATACTTTTCGAGAATTTGCTCTTCCCTTAATACATAAACTCGAGAATCCGACTCTTTTTTGCCATGAATTGCAAGTCAGTGAGTCTGGTCGTATTGAAGAAGTTAAGTTGCGCTTAGCCGATCATAAAAGAAAAACAGTACAATATTTACAGAAGTTAAATTTTGAAGTGATTGCATCTGGGGATAGTTATAACGATCTCGGAATGTTGCTGTCAGCAGATCGTTGCTCTTTCTTTAAACCACCAACTTCTTTAACGGTTGAGTATCCTGATATTGAGGTGGCCAGAAATTACGATTCTCTTTACCAATTTATTTTAGGAAGCTAGAGCATCAGATGATTGAAATCATTGTAGGTACTAACCGTCGTAATAGCTCATCCGCCGTGGTTGCTAATTGGTTACACGATTTTTATTCAGATTTGTCAGAGTCAAGCCAAGTGATGGATTTAACAGATCTGCCCTTGGAAACTTTTTCCCCTGATGCTTACAAGGAAAAGCCTGAGAAGGTGAGAACTTTTACTGATAGAGTATTAAACGCCAAAGGACTGGTTGTGGTCACACCGGAATATAACGGTAGTATGACGGGTGCCCTGAAACTTTTTATTGATCTTTTACCTTTTCCAGAAAGCTTTGAAAATCGACCTGTTTGCTACCTCGGACTTGCTTCTGGACAATTTGGAGCCTTGCGCCCGGTCGAGCATTTGATGCAAGTATTTGGTTATCGAAATGCTTATAATTTTCCTAAAAGAGTTTTTCTGCCATTTTGTCATAATTGTATTGATCCTGAAAAGGGAGTAACCGATGAGGAGTCGGCCAAGCGTTTGCAGCAACAAGCAATCGGATTTATCGAATTTTGTAATCTTTTACAAAGTCGAAACCCGGGGTAGTTTCTTTACTGTGACTTGTTCTGGGTTATCCGTTGTTGCAACCCATGCTTGCGGTTGGCCTAACCTTACTAAATTGGATAACGGTGATTTATTTTGTGTATATTTCAACGCTCCAAGCCATGGCTTAATGCAAGGCGATTTAGTTTGTTCAAAAAGAAAGTCTAATGAAACAAAATGGAAAAGAATTTCCATTGTATCCAAGAGACCACCGAATGGAAATCGTATGCACTTGTCGGTTGGTCAGGCACACAATGGAGACCTCCTTTGCTTCAGTAGCGGTTTTATTTTAAAAGCCGAAAAGTTCGTTGGCTTTGCAGGTCATTGGCTTTCTCGGTCAATGGATGGTGGCCTTACCTGGGATGAAGAGAAACATCCGACTATTCCTCAAAAACTAAAAAGTTGCATTCCTTACGGTCGAATTATTCGTATAGGCAAAACAACGTTAGCCTATTCTTGCTATCAAAGTCAGGGTAGGGGAGAACCATCAGAGTCCTGGGTATGCTTTTCCGATGATGATGGTTTAACTTGGAAACGATTTTACAAACTTGGCAGAAACGATTCGAATGAAGTCGCCCTTTGTTCTCTTCCAAATGGCAACTTACTCGCTGCAGTTCGTACGCATGTAGATCATCATCTAAAAGTCTGTGAGTTTTCCCTTACCGGAAAGAGGTCTATAGAAAAGGGAGCGGTTTCATTACCAATGCAGCATCCTGCTGATCTTATTCAAGTGGGTTCAAATTGCTTGCTGATGACTTATGGTTTACGCAACCGCGGATTGATGGGACTGGCTGTGCGAGTTAGCCTTGATTTTGGACAGACATGGTTGCCACCTTGCACTATTCATCAATTTGGGGATAAGGCAACAGATGTGGGGTATCCTTCAACGGTTTGTTTAGATAAAAAAGGAACTTTGGAAACTGTATATTATACAGATTTCGAACCAAATCTCACCGCCAAGCCTAATTGTTATCGAGTGATTTCAAAGAAATGGTCTCTCAAGGATTGGATGCATCCAGACCATTTTGTAAAAATATCGTTTGCAAACAACTAAGGTAAGATAATTTACGATTTCTTCCTGTATTTTTCGATATATTCAGGTCTTACAGAAGTATCGCTTTGGTCATCATAAAATTTTTGGAGATTTTTTAATCTCTTTTTTAGGGATTTTTGAAGTTCTAAAAACTCTTCCTTTCCATAAATATTTGTTACTTCGTCGGGGTCTTTCTTGAGGTCGTACATTTCCCATTCATCTCCGAATTCATAGAAATGCATTAATTTGTATCTATTTGTTCTAATGCCGTAGTGACGGGGGACCATGTGCACACTGGGATACTCGTAATAGTGGTAGTATATTTCTTTTCTCCAATTGTCCAGTTTTTCCCCTTTAAGCAAAGGCACGATCGATCGCCCCTGCATGTCTTTGGGTTGTGGTGCTCCGGCAAGATCGAGAAAAGTCTGAGCATAGTCGAGGTTTTGTACCATTTCTTCCTGTTTGCTACCCGCTTTGATGATGCCTGGCCATTTCACGATAAGTGGCATTTTGAGGGATTCCTCATACATCCAACGTTTATCGTACCATCCATGATCTCCAATGTAGAAACCTTGGTCAGAGGAGTAGATAACAATGGTGTTTTTATCGAGTCCCAGCTTTCTAAGCTCTTCTTGGAGTGTGTGTAAGCTCTCGTCGACACCCTTAACGCATCTTAAATAGTTCTTTGCGTATCTTTGAAACTTCCAACGGACAAGATCTTTACCTGAAAGTTTGGCCTTCTTAAAGACTGCATCTTTTGGTTCATAATGAGACCTCCAAGTATTAATTTGATTAGGCGTCATTCTTTTCATGTTACGCGATGCCGAGCGGTCCTGAGCTTTCTGAGAAGGTTCTTGATAAAATGCTGGAGTCAAATCTACGAATAAGTCGTAATTTAAATCCATATGTCGGTCGATTTCCAGTTCTTGTAGTCTTGCTCCAGGTGCATTATCTGTCCATTTATCGAAGAGGGTAGGCGGTTCAGGAATTTCAATGTCGTCATAAAGGGGCAAATGCCTAAGGGCTGGCATCCAACTCCGATGGGGTGCTTTGTGTTGAACCATTAGCAAAAAAGGCTTTTCTTCAGTCCTTTTTTTATTGAGCCATTCCACTGCTAAATTTGTCACCACATCGGTGCAGTGGCCTTCGATACGTCTTCTTTTATCAGGAAAAATAAGATCTGGATTATAATACAACCCCTGCCCTGGTAGAACCGCCCAATCATCATAGCCTAAAGGTTTTCCTTTAAGGTGACTTTTTCCATAGATCGCAGTTTGGTAGCCAGCCTTTTGTAAAAGTTTAGGAAAGGTTTGTTGATTCCAATCAAATGCATTGCCGTTGTTCATGAAGCCATTTTTATGGCTATGCTTGCCAGTCTGGATGACCGCTCGACTTGGACCACAAATCGAATTTGTGCAAAAGCTGTTTACGAAAACCATACCTGACTCAGCTAGTTTATCGATTGCGGGCGTTGGGTTTACTTCTTTTAACCATCCATTGTAAGAACCAATTGCATGGGGTGCATGATCATCGGTGAAAACGAACAAAATGTTAGGTCGGTTTTCTTTTCTGTTTTCCCCATAGTTGGTTAGAGGAATTAAGCAGATAATAAGGTAAGGGATAATTTTCATAATGTTTAATGATAAAAGACCAAAAGAAAGGCATCGTCCTCCCAAACGATGCCCCTCGAGTTATGCAAATCTTTTACCAAATTAGGGTAGTAATTATAATAAATCAAAAGAATTTTATAAAATAAGATCAAATTAAGCGTTTTTACTAATTTTGGCCAACTTATGGAATAACAGAAATTGGGTGTCAGCGTTTCTTATTTTTCGGGCTTCTTTGTTTTCTTCTCCAATTTTCAGAAAAGAGTTGATTTTCTCGCTTATTTTTTCTGAATTTGCCTGCACTTTTCAGATATTCTTTGTATTCGGTGACAAGGGTGGAGTGAGTCTCATTGTTGTAAAGGTTTTGCAATTCTTTGGGGTCATTTTCCAAATCGAAAAACTCCCATTCGTCGAATGGATAGTAATGTACAATTTTATATTTCCCATTTCTCAATCCATGGTGGGGGGAAACACCGTATTCTCCTGGATGGGTAAGGTGGGAAAAATACAGTTGATTATTTCTAATCAGAGTTGAGTTAGACTGTGAAATAATTTGGCTGGGTCCGTTGGTTATAGATTTACCAAGATTTTTTATGAGAAAATATAAGTCAAAGTCCCGGAAAATTTCTTCAGTTTTAAAAACCGGAGCATTCAATCCCTTGAAGTCTGCAAATACCAAGGGAATACGAGCACTTGGTTCATACATCCATTCGCTGCCAAACCATCCGAATTCACCGGTAAATCTCCCTCTTTCAGAGGTGTAAATAAAATTATACCCCTCCTCGACATTAGAATCCATGGTGTCGATAAGTCGTCCGATATTTTCATCCATAGCATATAAGCATCGGAGGTAATTTTTAATAAACCTTTGAAACATCCAGATTGAAACCGATTCGCCTTGCGGTGATTCACGAGAAAATGCTTCGTTTTGAGGTTTCCACGAAAGTCCCCATGCGGTCTTCTGTTCGTCGTTCATAGATTCCCAGTTTTTAGCCCAGATAGAGGGTGTACTGTTAGAAGAATTCAGATCAGCGTAATGAGGTAAAAATAAATCTAGTACAGGGTCTAGGTCTGCACCTATGTTCATATTTTGGTATTTATTTGCCGGTGCCCTGTTTTCAAGGTTTGAAGAAAAAGTTTCTGGAGTATCAAACCATTCAGCGTTGTATTTATTGATCGTCCTAATGGGAGGAATCCATGGTCTTTTTGTTGATTGAAAAGAAACTAGAGCAAAAAAAGGTTTTGTTTCAGTACGCTTATTTACCCATTGAATGGCCAAATCTGTAATCACATCAGTTGTATGACCCTCGATTACATACTGGTTTTTAGAATCTTTGATGCGTGGATTAACAAAAATTTCCGAGTCATCCAAAATCTTCCAAAAGTCAAAACCTGCATGACTGGGGTCAATATCCCAGGTCCAAGAACCAAAGAAAACTGTTTCGTATCCTATCGTTTTAAAGTGTTTGCCAAGGAATTGACTGGAGTCAAAACCTTCTATTTTCGCACTCTTTGATTTTCCAGTAAGCAGAGAAAAGGCAGTATAGTTCGGACCAGCATTGGTACAGTAAGCAAGCGGATGAAGTTCACCGATTTGGGATATTTTGCTTAAATGAGGAGTGGGATTAATTAATGTTCCCAAATCTTCTGAATTAGCCAGAAACCGTACAGCGTGGTCTTCAGATATACAGATTAGAATATTGGGTTTCTTCCCATTAGTTTCCGCTTTGGAAGAAAAATGAAATGCTAGAAAAACGATGATCCAAATAGGTAATCTAATTCCCATGTTTATCACTTTCGGTAATTCAAATTAAATTGGCGAATCTTTTTAAAATCAGTTTAAAATTTCATTTGTTATAATAGAAACAACTCCTTGAACAAATATACAAGAGGAACTATAAGGTTCAATTATGTGTGGGATAGTTGGTTACTTAGGAAAGGGAATAGCTCAAGATTCTTTAATCGATGGTTTGCGCCGATTAGAATACCGGGGGTATGATTCCGCGGGCGTTGCTTTCCATGACGGAAAAACATTTTCCCTATCTCGGGAAACCGGCAGGGTTGAGAATCTGGCAAAGTCATTGATTTCAGGGTGTAGTAAATCCTCCCTCGGAATTGCTCATACACGATGGGCTACTCATGGACCTGTAACTGTTTCCAATACCCATCCTCATCTGAGCCATGATAAGAAGTTTGCCCTCGTACACAATGGGGTGATTGAAAATTTTTCTACTCTAAAAAAGTTCTTGATCCAAAAAGGCATTAAGTTTGAATCTGAGACCGACTCCGAAGTGCTGTGTAATTTAATTTCTTATCATTACGAAGAATTGCCCGAAGGGAAAGATCGATTCATTGATGCGATAAGTACCGCACTTGGTAAATCTCGGGGAGCTTACGGCATAGCAGTTATGTGCCTCGATTATCCGGATATGATGGTGGGTGCCCGTCGAGGGTCACCCCTTGTGGTCGGGATCGGGGATGACGCCAACTTTATTGCGAGCGATGCTTCCGCGTTTGTTGGTCGAGCGAAAGAAGCGGTTTATTTGAAGGATGGTGAACTGGCCATCTTGAAGGGTGGTGAATTTCGAATTACTAATCAGGAAGGCCGCGATGCCGAGGCCATTGCTCAGCCATTAGATCAGACCCTCGAAGAAGTTGAACTTGGAGACTTCGGCTCTTACATGGAGAAAGAAATTTTCGAGCAACCTACCGCTCTTCGAAATACTCTGCGTGGTCGGTTTGGGGACGATGGAACCACGGCGAAATTAGGTGGTTTGGAGGGCCACGAGAATGAGCTTAGAAATGTGGATAGAATTGTTTTTGTTGCCTGTGGTACTGCGAGGCACGCCTGCATGGTAGCAGAATATTTGATCGAAAAATTAGCTCGGGTGCCTGTAGAAGTAGAGCATGCCTCCGAATTTCGTTACAGAAATTCTCCAAAATCGGGACGCTCCTTAGTTATTGCGGTTAGCCAATCTGGTGAAACCTTGGATACCTTAGAAGCAGTGCGAGAAGCCAAGACTAAGGGGCTACTTACTCTTGGTATTACCAATGTAGTCGGTTCTTCTCTTGCCCGTGAGACAGATGGAGGAGTTTACCAACGAGTCGGGCCTGAGATCGGCGTCGCTTCCACCAAAGCTTTTTCATCTCAGGTTTGCTTGTGTGCCATGTTGGGGTTGGCTCTTGGGAGAATGAGAGACTTATCTCCAACTGATGGTGCAAACTTGGTAGAAGCTCTTAATGATATGCCCGACTTGGTTGCGGAAATCCTCCAAAAAGGCGAACAAATCCGCAAGCTTGCTGTGAAATATGCTAAGTCGGAACATTTGCTTTTTCTTGGGCGACAAAGTCTTTATCCCGTTGCCCTTGAAGGAGCACTAAAATTAAAAGAGATTTCCTATGCCCATGCCGAGGGGTATCCTGCGGCAGAACTCAAACATGGGCCAATCGCTCTGATTAATCCTGAATGTCCATGTATTTTTTTAGTCGAAGGTACCAAACTGTCGGCCAAAACTATTGCCAACATGCAGGAAGTTAAAGCACGTAAAGGACCAGTGATTGCATTTGTGCCTGAAGATATTGAAATTCCAGAAGGAACCGCTGATGATATTTTTCGACTCCCAGTTGCTCACGAGGTGGTTCGACCGATTTTAGCTAACTTACCTCTACAGCTTTTTGCTTACCATTTTGCTCAATTGCGGGGTTTGGATGTGGATAAACCGCGTAATTTAGCCAAGTCGGTTACCGTGGAGTAAGCAACGGTTGTTGGATTACTTCTTTTGGCAAGAAGTTAGAACGGTTAATTTACCGTCCTACTTCCACAACATTATATCTAATAGTTCTAAAGCTTCGAGGGCTCCACATGCCAGAGCGGTTGCACCTTTTGGTACTTGGTAATCCCTTGGATTGATCCTTACCATATTGCAATTGTACTCCTCCATTGATCGCTCGCAAAAGAAACGAACGGTTGGTACGCTTATTCCTGCACCTAATTCGATAATTAAAAGATTTTTAGATGCGTTAATATCGAACCAACCATTTAGGGTTCTCTCCTGCTTTAGATTGATGGAGGAATCCCAGTGAAAGTCAGAAAACATCAAAATGTTCGGTCGGGCCAATGATCTGCAATTTGGACAGGTTGGCAGAGGGGACTTACATGTCAATGAATCTGGGCAGACATTAACCAATGGAATGTTCCTGTCCACAGGTTCCCAAATTGGCTGGCCGCATGCTTCTAAGCATTGCAAACGCATCAATGAGCCATGGCACTCCAATATCTTTTCACTCCAGCCAGCTCGGTTAAAATGACCATCGACATTTGAGGTAAATATAAAAGAAGGGATTCTCAATTTATGACCCCAGTTTCTTAGGATTTTGTAACCTTTGTGGGGTTCAGTTTTAAGATATAATGCATGTCGATGACCATAGAACCCCCAGGCCAAATCTGGTTTTTCCAGAAACCATCGTGGGTTTGCCATCTCTTCAAACTTTAATCCCCTTTTTGCCAATGGGGGGTACGCCCGCCAAAAGCCTGCTTTGCCTCGAAAGTCAGGCAGACCAGAATCTACAGCCATCCCAGCACCAGCTCCAATGAGGATGGCATCTGCTTCTTTAATATGCTGAACTACTTGTTCTATATTTTTATCGCTACTCAAATAAATAAAATCTTCTATTTTTAGACTTTTGTTTTGAAACAAACTTAATCAATCCCTTTCCTTCTGACTAACTTTAATCATTCGACTTTTGAAATACACTAGGATTCTGAATCTTGTACCTTTACTTTGGGTGATTCTTTCACTCTCTGGCTGTTTGCGATTTTCTAAACCAAAGCATCAAAAACAAGTAGATCTCATACAATTCGTGCAACCCCGAAACATGGATGAGGGTATTGGAGATGACTTCTTGGTAATAGGTCGGCAGTTTTCGATATCCAAGGATGGAATTCTTTACTTTGTTGATTTTAAAGATCATTCAGTGGTTAGAAAGTTTGGTTCGTCGAAGGATAACAAGGGAGAGAAATTCATCGATTTGAAAGAATGGCTTAAAGAGGATGTGCATAACGATTTTCATATTGATGATCTTTGGCTCGACCCACTTGGGCGATTAATTCTCGCTGAGTCAACCACTGGTAAAATTCTACGAATTTCTCCGGATGCAAGAAAAATGGAAAACTTGGCTGATTCCTATGATGGTTACCGGTTCTCAACCATTGCTGGATTAACCGGTTCACCATTGGGCGATTTATTTATTGGTTCCCCTAATTCTGCCACGGTTTATCGGCACGATCCGACTCTGGGAAAATTATTCGTGCTAAACGAAGATCTTGTCCGTTCTAATGATCTGTTAATTGATTCAACCGGTGGCCGACTTCTGGTAGCTGAGTCTGGTCCTAATCGTGTTGTAGTGTATGACTTAAATTCTTCTGGGGGCTTGAGCCGCAGTTGGAATTTAGTGAAATTCCCTAAAGGTCAGGCAACGCCATTATCAATTGACTTTTTGAACAACGAGGAAAATTTATTGGTCATTCTGCTCGACCGTGGCAAGAAATTACAAATTTTGGATCTTCGGCGTGGAAAACTTCTACAGAGTATAGAACTACCTTTTACCTGCCAAAAAATTCGTTCCCATGGTCTGTGGATTTATATGCAGACAAAAAAAGGAATTCGCAGAATAAAACCCCCGACGGATCTGTTTGTCCGTTAGCATTTTATCAAGAAATTGGAAATTTTGAATTTTTAAGCCAAGGATTAACCTCCCTCAAGTTCTTAACAATTAGCCCAGAGTGGGGATAACTTGTTTTTGACGTTCCTTAAATGCATTTCACTCTCTTCAACCTAAGTATACTTTACAGCCAATGGATGAGGAATTTTTGCATCTTTTCGAAGAATCACCCGCCCTGCGCCTCATGCGTGGTCGGTTAGGCTCTTTTGTAGCCGGATTCTTTTTCAAAACTTTTAAGAAATGGGGCGTGGTAGAAGCCTCTGAGGAAGAACTCTCTGCCACCTTGGCTGAACATATTGAGCAGATTCGAGAACTGGAGGATGCGGAAGCACCAAAGCGAAGTCCGCAGGAATACTTGGATGAGTGGTGTGATGAAGATCACCGCTACCTCACAAAATCCTATCATGAAGAGCGTGAAGAATATGTTTTTCGGTTAACTCGTCATTCCGAGAAGGCCCTAAGTTGGTTGAATGATTTGTTGGCGATGCAACAGCGTGGATATGCCACCACCGAGTCTCGTTTCAATCGTATCCTTCATGAAATGCAGGAGTTAAACAACGGGGTCAATTCAGACCCCGATGCCCGAATCCGTGAGCTTGCTCGCAAACGCGAGGAAATTGACGAAGAGATAAGAAAAATTCAAGAAACGGGAGAAGCTCCTATCTTTGGAGAAGATATTATTCGGGATCAGGTTTATGATCTTTCTGATCTTGTAGAACATTTTCTGTCTGATTTTCGGGCAATTGAAGAGTTCTTCCGTGATCATGCTCGTGAGATTTCCAATCTTTATGCTCAGGGCAAGGCATCCAAAGGAGATATTGTGGAACATGTTTTGGATGCAGACGAAGCACTCCGTGGTTGCGACCAAGGAAAGAGCTATTTTGGATTTCGCGAAATGATGACCAACCCATCTTTGTCTCGAATGTTCCGTAAACTTGCCGAGCAAACTTCCGACATTGCCCGTCGGCGTGGTCTGGATACTCAAAAAATATTTTCGAATCTTGGAGACCGTCTTTTTGGAGAAGCAAGTGCTGCTCATGGTGCTTACGGTCGGATAAGTCGAAAACTTAGGCAAGTAGTTGGAGATCATTCTGGAGGAGGAGGTCGACAGGTTCGCGAAACACTTTCTGAAATTCGTAGCCATGCCTATCGCCTACGGGAAACACCTTTAAACGATTGGGAATTTGAGATTGATATACGACCTCAGTTTTTCACTTTGATTGAAGCAGAATTCTGGGAACCGAAAGCGATCGAGGCATTTGCTGAAGTAAAACCGGCGAAGAGTACAGGTTCTCAATGGATGAACGATATTCTTGGTTCTGTGGGCGAACCTTTAGATCTTAAGAAATATCGGGCTCGTGTTTTTGAAACTTTAGACGAAGTCGATCAGGTTACACTCTCCGAAATAGTTCAGAGGTATCCATTGCAACATGGGGTAGTTGAGATTGTATGTTACCGCGTGATTGCTGGTGAGGATCCGCGTCATGAAATTCTTTCCGATGAATTAATCCATTTAGATTTGAATCGTTCCTTGCAACCTAGATATGTCGAGGTCGAACAACTTTTATTCCAACGTTCCAGCTTATGAATCCAGCTATTACTCATCGTCATGTCATCGTCCGTTTACTAAACGGTCCCATTTATCAGGAAGATCTCGACCTGTGGAGTAGGTTGGGGGCAGAGTGGGAAAAAATAAAGAGTCACTTTGGGGAGATGGGTATGGATGTCGCCCGTGATGATTCTGCGGGATACGCTTATGTTCACCAACGGGAAGAAGATTCCCAAGAAGATGAAAACTGGGAGGAGGGTTCGGCACCCTTGCCTAGGGTATTACGTCGTACCCGATTGTCTTACCACCAGACCATTTTTATGGTCTTACTGCGCGAGGAATTAATGCGCTTCGAACAAAACCAAGAAGAGGGAGATCATCTCTACCGCTCGAGCTTGGACTTGATCGAGTTAATGTCTCCTTACTTTCCTGAATTGCACGATGAGAAAAAAGCTCACCGACAAATATCTGGGCTCATCAACAAGTTCGAAGAGTGGGGAATTATCAAAAAAGTACGCGACAAAGATGAAGGACTCTACCGGGTCGAACGAATCATTAAAGCAAAATTACCCCCTGAGAAATTAACTGAAGTGAAAGAACAGATTAAACGCAGAGCCCCCGAATTAGAAGAGAATATGGAGGAAGAAGATGCTTGAATCCCAATTAGAACTTGAATTTTCTCCGGATAAATCAACGGCCGGATACCGCCTGCACGAACTTTCTCTTCTCAACTGGGGAACATTTCACGAGAAAATCTACACCATAAGGCCCGATGGTCGGACATCTATGATTACCGGAAGAAACGGCTCCGGGAAATCAACTTTAGTCGATGCCTTGCTTACCCTTTTAGTGCCCAATCGGGCTCGTAATTATAATGTCGCTTCCAGTCAGGCAGGTAGTCGTGAGCGTAACGAACGAGACTATGTGCTTGGAGCTTATTCTGAAATTCATGACACCGTAACCGGTCAGGGTCGCAAGGAAACTCTTCGCAATCCGGGTGAAAGCTACACCGTATTACTGGCTCATTTTTTTAATGAGGCATATCAATCTGAAGTAACAGTTGCCCAGGTGCTTTGGTGCTTACCTTCCGGGAAAGTGGATAAAGTTTACTTGGTCGAAAAACGTAAGCTTACCATAGAAGAAGATTTTAATCATCTTGGAGACTCCGATAACTTGCGTCGGATCCTCAAAGAACGTGGTTACAGCATCTATGATTCTTTTACTGCATATCATAAAAAGTTTGAATCCATGCTTTTTCTTGATGCCGACTTGGGAACACGCTCACCCATGTCTATCTTTAATCAGGCGGTTTGTATTAAGGATGTTAAGGACCTAACCCAATTTATCCGGGAACACATGCTTGATGATGGGGGAGCTAAAGAGAAACTGCTAGCCTTACAGGAAAGGTTTGATGATCTGCGCAGTACTCACCGTCGAATCGAAACTGCTTCTTATCAAATTGAGCAATTGGATGAAATTCAGGCGACCCATGGACAGTTCATCGAATCGATGAACCAACGGTCCAATGCCGAGAATATTCGTCAGGCCATTGAACCTTTTTACGCCCAAGCTGAACTTGAGCGCAGAACCGAGTGGGTCGATGAACTAAAGCATCAAGAAGAAGCCGAACGGGCACGCCTGAAAACAGCCCGCGGAGAAGTGGATCGTTTTCGTGAAAAACTTAATCATTTGGAACGTGCCCTTTCGGATAGCGATGAGAATCGACGACTTGAACAAGTGGGTGCTGAGATTGACCGGTTGCGTGATAAAAGAGAGGTGGTCAGTAAAAGGTCTGCAAATTTTGAACGCCATTTAAGTGCCTGGGAAAAAGGATCTTTCGTTAAGCAAGAGGACGATTTTCTTACTCTTCGCCGCGAACTTGATTCCCAATTGCCAAGAATGGAAGGTAAGATTGCCGAGCTTGATGAAAAGATCGTTGAAGTTTCTTACCAGTTAAAAAAAGCCAATGAACGGGTGGAAACTTTGGAAGATGAAAGAAACTATCTTTTGGAATCCAATACTAATGTTCCTCCTGAAATTGCCCGTTTGCGTGCTTCTTTGGCCAAGGCTTTGGACAGAGATTTAGCGGAACTTCCATTTGTCGCTGAACTGATCCAAGTTCTTCCTGATGAAGCAAAATGGACGGGGCCGATTGAGCGTGCTCTGCGCACATTCGCACTTAGCGTGGTTGTTCCGCCAAAATTAGCAGATCAGGCAGAAAAATTTCTCGAAGAAAATCATCTGGGGGATCGTCTTGCTTTTATTTGTCCAGGTTCTGGAAATTCTAAGGTTAAGCCTGATGACGATTCTTTACTTTCCAAATTGGTTATTCGTGCAGAGATGGAAAAATCGAGGCAGGCTTGGTTACGTGCGGAAATCAATCAGAGGCTTCCCCATATTTGCTTCGATAATCGCAACAAGCGTTTTGATGATTTGAGTGATGCTCTAACTTTGGACGGGGTTATCAAAACAGGTGGCTCGTTACGTGAAAAAGATGATACATTCTTTCTTGGCGATGCATCTACCTGGGTATTGGGGTGGGATCTTAGTTCCAAGCAAAAGTCACTCGATGAGGCTTTGGAAAAATGGCGGGAAGAAGCCGATCGTGCAGGCCGTTCTATTCGTGAATCTGAATTTGAGCGTCAAAGTTTGCGTGCAAAATTGCGTGCCGGCGTTCAACTACAAGCTTGTGCAAATGAGTTTTCCGATATTGATGTTCTCGGAATTTCCACCCGTATGGCTGATCTAGAGGAGGAAGAGCGTGTAATTGTAGGGGGGTCAGATGTCCTGAAAAAATTAAAGGATGATCATGACATCATGCTTGAAAAATTGGATAATTTACAATCTACCCGAGATCAAATACTTCAAAGAATTGGAGGTGTTGAAGCCCGTGCAGAAAGAAATGAAATTCGCATGGAAGCAATTCGTTCGATGTTGGCGAAGTATCGGGATGAAATTCTTCCTTCCTGTTCGAAGGAAGATGTTGATGAGGATGCCAAAGAAAAGGCAGAGCATGCTTTACAGGCCCTCTACGATCAGATTGAAAATGAATTTGGTTCGCCGCCTGATTCTCCGGATGACATCGAGGAATCAGCTCGAGATGCCACTCACAAATTAGATGGCCGAATCCATAAGCTTGAGGGGTCCCTTGATAAATTAAGAGATAGGAATGTTGCAGCGATGCAAAGGTTTATTGCCGATGGTAGAAACCAAGCTTTCCGTGATGAATTAGTCCTTGATTTAGAGGAGGGATATTCTGATTCCACTTATTCCTCCTTCGAGCAGGTACGCAAACAAATCGAAGAGGAAGACCTTGCAAAAAATCATGAGCGATTTGAAGAACTTTTGCGCGTTCAGGTACCAGAGGAAGTTTCTGGTTTCAGTGAAGCTCTCGAATCGCACCGGGATCGTATACGCAAAAGAGTGAGTGAATTAAATGAGCATCTTTCGCGGGTTACTTTTGATCGCAAGGAACTTACCTACATTCAATTAATGATCGAAGATGCCGGCGACGATGGAGTGCGAAAATTTAAGAAACTTCGCCGACATGCTCTCGAAGGAGACCTCGAGTCAGATGATGATGATGAGCGCCGTCGCGAACGTTACCATCGTGTTGAGCAATTTCTTGGCGAACTCGAACAGGATCTTAGTTGGACAGAACGAGTGATCGATGTTCGAAACTGGTTCAAGTTTCGGGCGGATGAATTTTACAAAGAAGAAGATACCTTAAGACAAAGTTATAGTGGAGCCGCGGGGAAATCTGGAGGTGAGAAAAACCGTCTAGCCTCAACCATTCTTGCAACTGCGATTGCCTACCAGTATGGAATTGATGTTGGCGGCAAACAAACGGAGACATTTCGATTGGTCGCGGTGGACGAAATGTTCAGTAAAACAGACGATGAATTCTCTCAATACCTACTGGATTTATTTAAGGAATTCCATTTGCAACTCCTGATCGTGCAACCTTTGGATGCCAAAATTCACGTGGTTCAAAGATATGTTGAAAGGTATCATGTAGTTGAGCGAAGGGAAGGGGAGTCCTTTGTTGGAGATCTCAGCGTTCATGAATACCTGGGTCAAGAAAAGGCAGATTCAGATGAAGCGGATCCCATTGAAGAGGAAACGGTTTCATAATCTTATCGAGTCTTTTACGATTTATTTTTTAGTCAGCTTTTATATTCCATGACCGCTGCGGATCCGCCTCCGTCCCGATACGACGGACGAATGCCTTATCGGAACTGCGGGAAATCAGGCGTAAAGCTGCCTCTGCTCAGTCTTGGATGTTGGCATAATTTTGGAGGAGATACACCAAGCCCTGAACAGACTGATATGATTAGGACTTCGTTTGATGGGGGAATTACTCATTTCGATCTGGCCAATAATTACGGACCTCCTTACGGATCCGCCGAACGTAATGTTGGAAAGATTTTAAAGGATTTACCCAGGGATGAACTACTCATTTCAAGCAAAGCTGGATATGATATGTGGCATGGTCCATACGGGCAGGGCGGATCCCGTAAACATTTACTGGCCAGTTTGGATCAATCCTTAAAGCGTACAAATTTGGAGTACTTTGACATCTTTTATTCTCATTGCTTTGACTCAAATGTGCATCTGGAGGAAACCCTGACTGCACTGGATACCGCTGTAAAGCAGGGGAAGGCACTTTATGTAGGGATTAGTAGTTATTCGACCAAGCAGACGAACGCAGCTGTGCAAGCCTGTAAAAACCTTAATCTTGTTGTACCGATCATCCACCAGCCAAATTATTCAATGCTCAATCGTTGGGTGGAGCAGGATTTGCTTGATCTATGTGGGGGTCAAGGATTGGGAGTGATTGCCTTTTGTCCACTTTTTCAAGGATTACTAAGCGATAAATACTTGAATGGAATTCCCGAAAACTGTCGGTTCAGCCTACCGCTTTCTCCTTTACGAAAGAATGAGGTGAATGAGCAGAACTTACGGGTCATTCGTGAGTTAAATAATTTGGCTAATGCACGCGAACAAACCCTTGCACAAATGTCGCTTTCCTGGGTCTTGCGAAATAAAGGAGTTAGCAGTGCCCTGATGGGAGCAAGTTCAGTTGAGCAAATTCGGGAAAATCTTCAGGCAGTAAAGAACCTAGAGTTTTCACTGGAAGAAGAGATGCAAATCGATCGCATAGTATCAAAGATCAATCTGCCCAAGTCTCTTTGGGCAGGGGATTGATCATTTATGGAAGTAAATCTTCTCGAATATCCTGCAAGACAGGAAACTTATCTCTCCACTGATCAACTAATTTTCTGTCTAGCTTGGTTGAAGCAACCTCCTCCTTGTCCTTCATTTCAACCACCGTTTTTCCAGTAGGATCGATAACCCTAGAGCCACCTGAGTAGTTGTGGTTTGGATCCTTACCTGTACGATTTAGGCCAATTACATAAGCTTGGTTTTCTATAGCTCTTGCCTGTAAAAGGGTGTACCAATGATTTATTCTGACCTTTGGCCAGCTTGCGATTACTACAAAGAGGTTTGTTCCTTGCACGATGTTCATTCTGAACAATTCAGGAAAGCGAAGATCGTAGCATAGAATGGGCGATAATTGAAAGCCTTCGACATGAAATGTTTTCGTACTCTTTCCTCTTGTATGCACTTTTTCTTCTCCCATTGGTGTAAAGGGATACATTTTTTGGTAAGCTCCCACCTGTTTGCCATTAGGGTTAAAAAGAACAGCAATATTTTTTGCCTTAGTATTATTTTCATTGGGAACGATCACCCCTGCCAAAATCCATATTTTATGGGAGATCGATATATTG
>JAQXCL010000029.1 GCA_029251885.1 Opitutales bacterium
AAGAAAAAATTATACACAAAGGAAAACTAGAAGTATTCACCTTGCCAATAATTCAGGATTCCCTGCCCCGCCACCTCCGGGCGTACACATAACTAAACGGTCGCCCAAGCGGGCAATTATAGAATCAATCGAACCAAGAATAATTTTTTCCCCACTTTGACGAATGAGGAATTGTTCACCAGGTGAACCAGCCAGCCCACCAGCAATTCCTTCCGGCCCACTGGTTCGTCGCTGAGTTAGCATTGAAATCGTGACATCTTCTTCAAATAAATAGGTTCGTTCGATCCCCTCCCCACCCAACCAACTGCCCGCACCTCCTGAATCTTTTCGTTTTTTAAAAGATAATAAGCGGACCGGAAAGCGGGCCTCAAGAACCTCAGGATCGGTAATGGCAGTGTTGGTCATATGCACCTGCACGGCAGATGTTCCATCCTGCCCGATCGCGGCCCCCGCTCCACCACCGATGGTTTCATAATGACTAAAGCGATTGTTCCCAAAGGTAATATTATTCATCGTACCCTGTGAATAGGCAACTTCTCCAAATGCAGACAAAATAAGATCGACCAAACGTTGACTAATCTCGACATTTCCACCCGCAACTCCCGGACAATCCGACAAATTATTCGAAAAAGTAGGGTTAAGCAAAGATCCTTCAGGGACAAGAATTTCCACCGGCTCCAACAGGCCCTCATTCAGGGGTAATTCCCGGCCAATTAATACTCGTAAACTGTAGCAAACTGCACTCGTAACAATGGCCAGGGTAGCATTAAGAGAATCAGATCGGACTGGAGAAGTTCCTGAAAAATCAAATTCTGCTCGTCCGCTTTTAATTTTTAGACGCAAAGATAAGCGATCACCATCATCCAAAAACTCTTCAGCCCTTATCGTGGCATTTCCCAGCTTTTGAAAAAACTTATGGCAACTAGCCCTCGAAACCTCGGACATTAAATTCATTTGCTCCATAATCTCACAGTACCCATAAGCTTCGATTAATTCTTTGATAGTATCGACTCCAAGGCGCAAAGAGGCTACCTGAGCCGAAAGATCAGCCAAGTTTTCTGCGGTTTGGCGGGATGGATATTTTCCACTTTGCAGAAGTTTTGCGATCTCATCCATTCGTGACTCTCCTCCCGCAAAGAGAAACTGGGGGGGAATGACCACCCCTTCTTCGGCTAAAGAATTTGTAAATGCCGGCATAGAACCGGGGCTCTTACCTCCAATCTCTGCATGGTGTGCCCGGTTGGCCAAATAAGCAACGGGTCGGTCTTTACCCTCGGCAAAAACTGGTGCCAGCACAGTAACATCAGGAAGGTGAGAACCTCCAAAGGCTGGATGATTGCTCACCACGATATCACCGGGGCATAGTTTGGGTAAAAAGTGTAAAAGGGTTCGGGTACATACCCCCAAGGCTCCAAGGTGCACTGGAACATGGGGAGCATTGGCAACGAGGTATCCGTCTTGATCAAGTAATGCACAGGAGAAATCGAGTCGTTCACGGACATTTACCGACAATGCTGTACGTTCCAACTGGGCTCCCATTTCCTCGGCAAGGCAGAAAAAACGGTTGGTAAAAAGTTCGCGCCTGGCAAAGCCAAGTGATTTGAGGCTTTTTTTATTTTTTTGCTCTAGCCGATTGAGCATGAAACTTCCCCGACTTCCCCTGATTGCCTGCCAGCCACTTTCGATCCAAAGGCTGCCAAAATTATCTGCCACTAAGCAGGGACCCGAAAGTTCAGTACCTACTTGAATTTCAGTTCGATTGTAGATCTTTTGCCCATTACCTGGTGGCAAATGTGTGGTTTTTGCAGAAAAAGACTCCTCTTTGAGCTTGGGCGAAGGACCGACTACCCTGACTCGCAGCGAGTATAGCTCGAGTGTACGATTCGTAGGGAAATAGCCAAAAACTTTAAGAAATTTATCGCGATATAAACGGGAAATTTCCTTAAGTTGGGAGTAAGGAACTTCCAATGATGCATCCTGCCCAACCAAGCGAACAAAGGCGGTCTTCTGATCCAATTTACCCTCCTTGACTGGCAAGGCATTCAACGTTTGAGCAACAAGTTGACCCTCGATCTCTATGATCGATTCATCATCCAAGGGAAGAAGAATTGATCTTTCCCCCACCCTTTCCAGGCTTGCACAGGACAGACCATAGGCACTCAACAGTCCAGAATCTCCCGGGGATAAAATTTGGTTCATCCCCAAACGCTCCGCCACTCCACATGCATGCTGGCCACCGGCTCCCCCGAAGGAAACGAGGGCATGGTCGGACGGATCGTACCCTTCCGCAACCGATACCTTGCGAATAGCATTGGCCATGGCATCGTCTGCCAAGGAGAGAAAACCATGCAGAAGATCTTGTGCTGACCGGTCACTTTGCTCCACCCATTGGTTAAGGCGTTGCTTCGAAGCTGATTCAAAAACAGGTGTAGAAAACTGGGAGGGGTCCAGACGACCGAGCAATAAATTTACATCGGTCAGACACAAAGGGCCCCCAAAGCCATAACAAGCAGGCCCCGGATAAGCCCCAGCACTCTCAGGACCGACTTTTAACAAGCCATCAACTACCCGGCAAATAGAACCGCCACCGGCAGCCACGGTTTCGATTCGCATGGCCACATTATCGACTCTGGCATCGCCCACCTGGTGACTTGATTGATAAGCAAATGAACCAGAGTAACGAGAAACATCAGAACTCGTCCCTCCCATGTCTAAATTGATAAAATTATTAAGGCCTGCAGAACGAGCGACTGCGGACGCACCAACAACCCCGCCTGCCGGGCCACTGAGCAAACTGTCTATCGCCCGGTAATCTGCCCGCCGGGACAACCCGCCCGAACTCGAGCAAACAAGAAGCTTACCACCCTCCCCCAGTCCGTTTTCAACCGCATCTAAATAGCCACTGAGAACGAAGGATAAATAAGCCTCCACCACCGAAGATTCACAACGGGGCAACCACTTTCGAAAACGCCGAATTTCGGCCGAACAAACCACCCGTTTAAACCCACATGCTAAAAGAGCTTGCCCAACGAGCTGTTCGTGGGAGTCATTAATGTATGAATGAAGAAATGATACCACCGCCACCCGCTCGCCTCGATCAATAAGTTCACGGGCAAAAGGTTCGATAAGTGAGAGATCAGGCATTTGTATGGGCTTACCGCCCCGATCCATTCGTTCATCCACCTCGATCACCGGGCCATGCAGGACAGGTCTTTTTTGAGGCACAAGATCAAAAAGCCCGGTACGTCTCTGATCTCCAATCTCTAATAAATCGGGAAATCCACTGGTCAGAAAAAGAACGGGGGGATTGCCCTTTCCTTCAAGCAGTGCATTAGTACAACGAGTGGTTGCCAAACGCATTACGGAAGTCACCTCATCTGGAGATATTCCAGCACGGGAAAGAATTAACCTTTGGCCAAGCACCGGGGCTTCTTCTCCGGATAACAGTTCAATGGCTGATCCCGGAATAATTTGATCCGGTACTTGTGTATCTAAAACGAGCCGAGCCTTAGAGTGTTCCCAACCGATTACATAAATGGGGGATTGATCTTTCCCTGATTGCAAACGAAACCCAAGCGGAAAGGAATCCGGCCAATTAGGTGAACCGGCCAGAAGGATTTTACCGTCGGGCTCAATTTCTAAAACTTGAGCAGACAAACTCCCCCGAGAAAGTACCTTTGCCCTATGAAGGTTCCCATCTGGATCATGGGCGAGGCAATCCGTAAAGGTACCCCCAGTATCAATAAAAAAGGACCAATGGGAACTCTTTGAATTCATCAATGTGGAAAACCGTTTGCCCAGGACTCAAGAACAGGCAGATAATCCTCAGGTAATTGTACTTGTCGCGCACCTTCAATCACAGCCATTTGGTAGCGGGGTTGGGGAATTCCGTATTGATAGTTACAGGACAAATAGACCCACACCTTCGCAAAAGTATTTTGACCAAGCAATTCCACCTCCATTTCCACACGTTTATAATACCCCTCAGCTACTCCTTCGTAGTGATCGAGGGCACGCCAATGTTTTTCCTCCAAAGTCCAAAGACAGCCAAGTACATTTGAGCCCTCCTTTTTTTCAATACCCGCATAACCATTGCCATTTATAAAGTATTGCCAATCTGGAAGGCAGACGATCTGGCCGAGTACAGCCCCTGGGCAGCGCATCGCCATCTGATCGAGGTTCATATTTGAACCGTAAGCAAAATACATGGTAGACATCTGAAAATAATTAAAAGGGAATCAGTACGATGTTGGGACGGATCAAGAAACTGGCAAGTGTGGAACTGCTTTCGTGCTTGTAAAGGAGACAAAAATGGGCAGTATTTGTGCCCATCGTTAGGAACCACTCTTCGGAGTTGTCCCCTTGACTGCATCAAACCAACCAATCCAACAGGAGCGGAAAGAATGACGAAAACGGCGTTACGGCTAAACCTGAAACGCGAATGGGCATCCGTCCATTCTTCGAGTCGAGTAATCCAATAAGACCAATGTCAAAACAAGTAAATAAACAGTCAATCATCGAAGATAATCGTTCCCACGAGAAAGATACCGGGTCAAGCGAGGTACAAGTTGCCCTGCTTACCGCCCGTATTAATCACCTTACGGAACATTTGAAAACCCACCGCAAGGACTTCCACTCCCGCAGAGGATTGCTAATGATGGCAGCCCGCCGGAGAAAACTTTTGGATTACCTTAAGAAGAACGATCTGAAAGGCTACAAAGATTTAGTCGAGAAACTCGGCTTGCGTCGCTAAAGGATCGATCCCCTCTTTCTCATTCTTGCAAATTTTTTTCATACTCGAAGCCATGAGTTGGCCCGAGTCTTTTTCCTTTCTTTTGCGGATCAATGGCACCTTATCGTGCCCGTTTGAACCTCTTGGAAAGGCTTTGCCCAGACAATCCGGTCCGGTCAATGGATGAATCGAAGAAATAAGTAAAATACCCAAACCTAGTACGAATCAATGAAACAAAAGTATAATGTAAACGCCGAAAAACTCGGCATTCAAATCTCTTCTGGCACACTTGCCGGATTGGCCGGTGGAGCAGTAACTATAACCCAAGGAGAGACAAGCGTGTTTGTATCTGCAACCGCCTCTTCCACGCTGCGTCCAGGACAAGACTTTTTCCCCTTAACCGTGGATTACCGTGAAAAATTTACCGCCGCTGGACGATTCCCAGGTGGATATTTCAAGCGCGAAGGGAAACCAACTGAAAAAGAAGTGCTCACTTCCCGTCTTTGCGACCGTCCATTGCGCCCTTTATTCCCCAAGGGCTTTCTTAATGAGGTACAGTTAATCGGTTACCTCCTTTCGACCGACATGGAAAACGAAGGCGATGTATTGATGGTTAATGGCGCGTCCGCTGCCCTTATGATTTCTGATATTCCATGGAATGGTCCAATTGGATGCGTCCGCTTGGGACAAATTGACGGCGAATTCGTTGTCAATCCAACCAACGAACAAATGTACGATTCCGCACTTGATCTGATTTATGTCGGAAGTGAAAAGGAAATGATGATGATCGAAGGTTCGGCTGATCAAATTCCCGAAGACCGTTTTGTCGAAGCCCTTGAGTTTGCTCATGAATCCATTCAGGAAATCATTGCAGCCCAGCGCGAATTAGCCGAGCTTTGTGGCAAGCAAAAGAAGGATTTTGACTTGGTCAAGGCACCAGACAATGTCTTAGAACTTTGCCGTGAAATTACTGGAAATCGTATGGAAAATGCGATTTTTGCTGATTCCAAACAGGAGCGCCAAGTTGCTGTCGATGCGATCAAAGAAGAAGCAGATAAAGCATGTGAAGAAAAATTCGGAGATGATTACGATTCGGATCATGTAAAAATGGCTTTCGAAGTAATTCAGGAAGAAATTTATCGCGAAAATATACTTATTAAAGGAAAGCGTGCCGACGGACGTGGACCAGATGATTTGCGCGAAGTAACCTGCGAAACTGGAGTGCTTCCACGGGTTCATGGATCCTCTATCTTTAGTCGTGGAGAAACACAGTCCCTCGTTCTTTCCACCCTTGGTACAAGCCGCGATGTTCAGGATCTTGATGGTTTGACTGGCGGACCGACCTCCAAATCTTTCATCCTACACTACAACTTCCCTCCTTTTTCGGTGGGAGAAGCTGGTAGGTTTGGATTTACTGGACGCCGGGAAATCGGTCACGGTGCATTGGCGGAACGTTCTGTACTTCCAGTACTTCCTCCCGAAGACGAATTCCCCTACGCCATCCGTGTAGTTTCTGAAATTATGTCATCTAACGGATCCACCTCAATGGCAAGTGTCTGTGGAGGATCACTCGCATTGATGGACGCAGGAGTTCCCCTCAGCGGCCATGTTGCAGGTATTTCCACTGGTTTAGTGTCCCAACATGATGAGAACGGAAACATAACCAAACACGTAGTACTTACCGACATCATTGGTGCGGAAGACCATTTCGGAGACATGGACTTCAAGGTATGTGGAACCCGCAAAGGAGTAACTGGATTTCAGCTCGACCTTAAGATTCAAGGCCTTCCCTTTGATATTGCCAAGGAAGCAGTTGTACAGGTAACTGCAGCGAGAATGAAAATTCTTGATGTTATGGATGCCGCACTTCCTTCACACCGTACCGAATTGCGGGAACATGCACCCCGTATTGAAACTGTTAAGATCGACCCCGAAAAAATCGGCGCCCTAATCGGACCAGGAGGAAAAAATATTCGCCGTATCACCGAGGTGACTGGTGCTAATATTGATATCGACGAGGACAACAGCGGAAAAGTTCGAATCTATGCAACGAATTCTGAGGCGATGAAACGTGCCCTCGAAGAAGTTGATTTAGTAACAGGTGAAATCGAAGTCGGTAAAATTTACCGCGGAATTGTTCGTGGAGTTAAAGAATTTGGTGCTTTTGTTGAGTGCTTGCCAAGCAAGGAAGGACTTTGCCATATTTCTGAACTCGCTGACTTCCGTGTCAATAAGACCGAGGATATTTGCAAACTTGGAGATGAAATTATCGTCAAGTGCATCGGAATCGACGATAAAGGGCGTGTTAAGTTAAGCCGTCGCGCCGCGATGGAGGAAAGTAAAACAGCCGAAGATACGGAATCATCCAACGAGGAATCGAAGGAAGAAACCGCCGAACCGGTAGCCTCCTAACCCAAGCCTTTACACTCCAAAGCTTCTTACCCACAAGAGCGGACGTCCAATTCGGGCGTCCGCTCTTTTTGTTTACAGAAAAATAACTTCTTAAAATTAAAAATCTTCCGGTTGCCCGATGCCGGTGAATTCGCTAGGCAATACCAAAGATTTATGAGCGATAAAGATAAACCATTAGTTTTAGCAACCAATGATGACGGCATCCATTCGAATTTCCTCATTCGACTTGTCGAAGCTTTAAGTAAGAATTGCGAGGTCATAACCTGTGCCCCGGATGGCGAGCGAAGTTGGATTGGCCATGCTATTACCAGGCATCAGCCTCTCAAAACGGAAAAGCTGAAAAAATATCCTGGCAAAGAAGCTTACTCGGTAAATGGCACCCCCGCGGATTGTGTAAATCTGGCAGTAGGAAATTTATTAGATCGTGAACCCGATATAGTGGTAAGTGGAATTAACCTCGGATACAATGTCACCATGCCCATGGTTTTATCCTCGGGTACGGTCGGGGGAGCTATGGAAGGTGCCCTTCTGGGCTTGCGGGCCATGGCGGTTAGTCTTGCTTTGCCCAATAATGAATTTGACGAGATTCGTGAAAGTGGTGGAAAAGTGACAGGTGAAATGGCCAAGACTTTGGAAGCAGCAGCAGAATCAGCGGCTAAATATGCCTGCACCATTGCCACCATGCCAACACCGGACGGATTAACCGTTCACAATGTGAATTATCCCCCTGGATACAAGGGAGAACATGATCCCATTCTGACCTTTGCCAATTCCCTGAAGCTCAACAGTTTGTTTGACCTGAATGAGGATGGAAAAAGCTATCAACTCACCTACAAAACAGAATGGTTGGACAAGGCAAAAATTGAAGTGGGCTCGGATCTTTGGGCCTTACAGGAAAATATGGCTACAGTTTCCCGGCTGGACTTTTCAGAGGCCTGCGGGAAGAAATACCTCGAACCTTGATTTTTAAAAATGCTTCATAGATTATTTCGGTTGATTTATTGGGGAAGACGTAGGAATTACGGAAAACCTTATCGTAAAATTTCCGGACGATCGATGGATCGTGATTTGGTTCATTATTTTCACGATTTTGGAGATGACGGGGCCAATACACACAAGTCTCACTGGCTGCGGAAATTAATTATAAAAATAGCATGTTGGGCTGTATTTTTGTTTTTTGCATCGTGGTTTGCTTATGAAAGTTATCTCGGGCTATTAATTTACGATGGATAAGCACTCATTTCGCTTGATCGAAGTGGTTGAAATCGCTATAGATTTACCTTTTCCAAAATTTCATCATGAGAAAGACGCACAAAGGAATCGCCAAAAGATTTAAGGTCACCGGAACCGGCAAAGTTACCCACCGCAAGCCTGGGCAACGGCATTTACGCCGTAAAAAGTCTAACAAGCAGGTACAAACCGGTCGCCAAAACCAAGTTTTAGCACCGGGTATGGCCAAGCGTGTAATCAACGCTCTTTCGAGCTAATTTTAACCTAAACCACCGTAGAGGAGATCATCAGTCATGCCACGCGCACGCAACGTTCCAGCAACCCGCAAACGCCGCAAAAAAGTTTTAAAGAAAGCTCGCGGATATTTTGGAAATAAATCCCGCCTTTTCCGCTACGCTAAAGATGCAGTAGACAGAGGTGAAGCATATGCATATGCCCATCGCCGTAAATATCGCTCTGAGATACGCCAACTTTGGATTGTTCGTATCAATGCAGCTTGTCGTGCAGAAGGTCTACGCTACGGCGAATTTATCCACGGATTAACTAAAATCAATGTGGATTTAAATCGTAAGATCCTTTCCGAACTAGCAATTCATGAACCAGATGCGTTCAAAGAATTGGTAGAAAAAGCGAAAACCGCCCTTGCGGCCTAAGGGCTCGCTAACCTTTTGATTGGCGTGGAGAATGATCTCCAAGCCATTGTCTCACAAGCGGAGGCAAGCCAGGCAAACATTTCCAACCGTTCAGATTGGGACCAGGCAAAGGCTGTTATACTCGGTCCCAAAGGATCGCTGACACAGGCCTCCAAACTGATCGGCAAATTACCCAGGGAGGAAAAACCTGCATTTGGACAGGCTCTCAACCAAGCAAAAAAACAGGTGGAGGCTCTTTTTGCCACCTCCCTATCCCGCATTGAAGAGCAAGCAGATCTTATTGCACTGGGAAACCCCTACGACCCTACTTTGCCAGCTGTCCCCAACCGTTCAGCATCCCTTCATCCCTTAAGTGCAACCAGGCGAAAAGTGGTAGCAATTTTTCGAAAACTTGGATTTACGGTGACCGAAGCAACCGAAGCAGAAACGGAATGGTTTTGTTTTGATGCGTTGAATACCCCGGAAGATCATCCTGCACGAGACGAACAGGACACTTTATTCTTTTCTCCCGATTCCAAGTGGGCAAATGTTTCCAAGAAGGCAAAGGAAGCACATCTTTTGCGCACCCACACATCCTCGGTGCAAATTCGTACGATGCTCCGGGAGAAACCACCCCTTCGAGTTATCGCTCCCGGGCGCTGTTTCCGCCGGGACACTGTCGATGCTACTCATTCCGCAAACTTTCATCAGCTTGAGGGATTGTGCGTGGATCGTGAAGTCACCCTTCTCGATCTGAAAGGCGTTCTCGATCACTTTCTCAAGGAAATGTTCGGGACCAAAGTACAAACCCGTTTGCGCCCGAGTTTTTTCCCATTCACTGAGCCAAGTTTTGAAGTCGATTTAAAAGCTCCAAACTTAGGAAAACTCAGTGACAAATGGATCGAGATTATGGGTTGTGGACTGGTCGATCCCGAAGTTCTCAAATTGGTAAACTTAGACCCCGACGAATGGAGCGGATTTGCTTTTGGAGTAGGAATCGAACGAATTACAATGATTCTTCACGGAATCGATGATATCCGACACTTTTATCAAAACGATCATCGCTTTCTCGGCCAATTTTCCGGATCTGTATGAAAATAAGCCTAGAATGGTTAAATGAATATGTTGAGTTGCCAGCGAATGCGGGCGAGTTAGTCGATGTTTTGCCGATGCTTGGGTTGGAGGTTGAGGAACCAGAAGGAAAAAAACCTGAATCCTTAGACAAGGTTGTCGTGGGTGAGGTGCTGGACAAACAACCCCATCCGGAAGCTGACCGCCTAAGTGTGTGCCAGGTAAATGTGGGAACGGATGAACCGGCCAACATTGTTTGCGGCGCGACTAATTTTCAAGTGGGTGATCGTGTACCGGTTGCCCTACCCGGTGCAAAATTGCCAGGTGGTTTCAAGATCAAGAAGTCAAAACTGCGCGGCGTACCTTCCGAAGGTATGATGTGCAGTGCAAAGGAATTAAAATTGGGAGACGATGATTCAGGCTTAATGATTCTTTCCGATTCTCCAGTCATTGGGACACCCATTGAAGATACCATTTCTGCAGACCAGGTACTCGAACTGGAAATCACTGCCAACCGGGGAGATTGCCTTAGCCATTTGGGCGTGGCCCGTGAAATTTCTGCCCGTTATCAAAAGGAATTAAAAGTTCCAAGCTTAGTGGCATCCGGCCAAGCGGTTGAACGGGCAGATGAAAATTGTTTGCTTAATGAAATTCGAGTGGAGGACGAGGCCTGTCCTTACTATACCCTGTGGACGATTCGCGGGGTCAAAATTGGCCCAAGTCCGGACTGGATACAAAAACGCCTACTGGCGGTGGGATTAAGACCTATCAATAATGTGGTGGATGTAACCAACTATGTGCTACTCGAAACCGGGCAACCCCTTCATGCCTTTGATGCAAAAAAAATCAAGGGTTCCTCCATCATTGTACGCCGTGCCCGCGAGAATGAATCCATTACCACGTTGGATGAGGTCGAGAGAAAGTTACAAAGTGATATGTTGGTCATTGCTGATGCCGAACGTCCCCTAGTGGTTGCGGGCGTTATGGGAAGTATTGATGCAGAAGTGGATGATTCAACCACAGACCTAGTTCTGGAATCTGCGTGGTTTCGTCCAGGTTCTGTACGCTCAACTGCCCGCCGGCTTGGATTGCACAGTGATAGTTCTCAAAGATTTTCCCGGGATGTTGACCCCGCCGGGGTTATTTACGCCGCCCGCCGGTCAATCGATTTAATTTTGGATACTGCTGGGGGCGAATTGGCCCCGTCTTTTGTATCTTATGGTTCCCCTACCCGCGGCGATCGAACCATTTCTATTGATCATGCTTTTGTCGAAAAGACCTGCGGATTTTCCATATCTGGTGAAGACTTGAGCGATGCTTGGAAACGGCTTGGATTTTCTGTTTCTGGAAACGGCCCCTGGGATGTGACCGTACCTTCCTTTCGTTCAGAAGTTGAGCGTCCGATTGATTTGGTGGAGGAATACCTACGCCTTCGTGGAACCGATGACCTGACCGATTCACGAATTGTTTTTCCTGCCCTCGACCGGGAAAATGATCTTTCCTATGATTTTTCACAGGATGCGGTTGATCATTTGCTCGGCCAGGGATACCAGGAATGTTGCCACTACAGTTTACGCTCCTCAGCGGAGGTGGAATCGTGGTTTACACATCTATCTACTGATCAACTTGCCCTGTCTAATCCACTGACTGCAGACCATACCCATGTTCGCCCCTCCCTGCTCCCTGGATTGGTCGATGCACTTGCCCACAACCAAAAGAATTTGAACGCCCTTACCCGTGTTTGCGAGACTGGTCGGATCTTTCGACCAGGGCCTCGGGGAAATGTCGAATGGATAAGTGTGGCATTTGCTGCCTTTGCCCGCTCAAACGAGCGCGGTTGGAAAGAAGAACCTGCGCTTGATTTTTTTGCCCTGAAAAACCAAGTCAATTCATTGCTCAGTTCAACTGGACTTACCCTGCCCAAAGGATTGTGGACCACAATTTCTGAAGATGCTTCGTGGCAGGATGGATACTCCGCCCGTTTGGGAGATGCCCACAAAAATAAGTTGGAAATTAACCTGGGCATTATCCGCTTATCGCTAACAAAGGCAAAGGAAGCCAAGGGCCCTGTATTTGCCGCCGAGTTGCTGATCGACCCAGTATTGCTGATCAAACGAAAAAAACCCGCAGACTTTGTTCCGTTTTCCACCTTCCCCCCAGCCATTAAGGATCTTGCAATAGTAGTGGATTCAAAGGAACCAGCCGAGACGGTACGTGTAAGAGTTGAAGAGATTGCTCGAGGTGTGGGAAAAGAAAAATTTGAAGTCGATCCGGTGACCATCTTTGATCTCTTCGAAGGCAAAGGACTACCGGAGGGAAAAAAGAGTCTAGCCCTAACCCTACGATTCCGGGCACCTGACCGTACTTTGGGAGAGAAAGAATTGAACCAGGCATTCGAAGAGGTGATTGTGGGGATCCGTTCGGGAACAGCCTACGAATTGAGAAGCTAATATTTTTATCTGATGAGCGAAGATGCACCCATGGACATCGATTATGTTGCCAATTTGGCAAGGATCGAACTGAGCGATGAAGAAAAAACAACCTACCAGAGACAACTTGGAGATGTGTTGAAATATTTTGAAAAGTTGCAGGAATTGGAAGTTGATGGCGTTGAACCTACAGCCCATGCCTTCCCCCGGCATAATGTATGGGACCAGGATGAATCAAAGCAGGGATTTTCTGCTTCAGAGGCATTGAAAAACGCCCCCCAGTCCAGACAGGACCAGGTGGTGGTACCTAAAGTAATTGAGGAGTAAAGAGTTATTCAATGTCCCAGGACTCCCCCATATTTAAGACCGCAACGGAGTTATCCGCTGATTTGACTGCTGGCAAGATCAGTTCTGTCGAACTGACCCAGGCAATGATTGAACGAGTGGAAAAGGTGGACGAAAAAGTTCATGCCTTTTTACACCTCGATCAGGAGGATGCCCTGGCCCAGGCCAAAGCATCCGACGAGAGACGGTCAAAGGGAGAATGCTTGAGCCCGCTCGATGGTATACCCGTTGGATTGAAGGATGTGATCTCGGTAAAAGATCAACCCCTTACCGCGGCCAGCAAGATTTTAGAAAATTATCGATCTCCTTACGATGCAACGGTCACCGTAAAGTTGAAGCAAGCTGGTGCTGTGATAGCTGGTCGTCTGAACCTTGACGAATTTGCCATGGGTTCATCTACCGAGAATTCCGCCTATGGCCCCACCCGTAATCCATGGGATCTCGAGCGAGTACCCGGCGGAAGTAGTGGGGGAAGCTCTGCCGCTGTTGCTGCCAGAGAAGTTCCCCTTTCCCTTGGTTCTGACACTGGTGGATCGATCCGCCAACCCGCATCCCTTTGTGGAGTGGTTGGGATGAAACCTACCTATGGTATGGTCTCGCGCTACGGACTTGCCGCCTTTGCATCTTCCCTCGATCAGATCGGTCCTTTTTCAACCACAGTGGAAGATGCCGCTCTGCTGCTCGAAACTATATCCGGACATGATCCGCTCGACTCCACCAGTTTCCCTAAGGAGATACCATCCTATTCTGGGGAATTGAAAAAACCTGCACAACCGGGTGTGATTGGATTGCCCAAAGAATTTTTCGGACCTGGTATGGATGATGAAGTTCGGGCGAGGGTCGAACAAACCATTGAGCATTACCGTTCGCTTGGGTATCAAACCAAAGAGGTCAGCCTGCCTTCGACCGATCTTTCCATTCCCGTTTACTATGTAATCGCCACCGCGGAGGCTTCCTCCAACCTGGCACGATACGATGGTATCCGCTATACCTCCCGGAGCAACCGTGCACAAAATGCGATCGATGTATATGCCAAGAGCCGTGGCGAAGGGTTTGGGTCGGAAGTAAAACGCCGCTGCCTTCTCGGTGCCTATGGTTTGAGCAGTGGATATTACGATGCTTATTATCTGCGTGCCCAAAAGGCCCGAACCTTGATTCGACAGGATTTCGAGCGGGTATTTAAAGAGGTGGACGCCGTCCTTACCCCAACCGCACCCACGCCAGCCTTTAAATTTGGAGAAAAGAGCGAGGATCCAATTTCAATGTATCTGAGCGATATTTTCACCATATCAACCAACCTTGCCGGACTTCCCGGGATCTCGGTGCCTTGCGGATTTACCCGATCCGGACTACCCGTCGGTATGCAATTGATCGGGCAAGCGTTCGAGGAGTCCAGCCTGCTCAATATCGCCCATGCTTATGATCGTGATCATTTGCACGGACGCCAGGCTCCCAACCTCTGATAGAGAAGATGGAATACGAAGCAGTTATTGGTTTGGAAGTACATGTTCAATTGAACACCCGTTCGAAAATGTTCACCCGAGTGGGCACCGGATTTGGACAACCTCCAAACACACTGACCGATCCCGTGGTCCTTGGTCTGCCAGGTGCCTTGCCAGTGATGAATCGGGATGCGATCGAAAAATCCATCAAAGTAGGATTATTGCTTGGTTGTAAAATTGCTGAGGTCTGTAAATGGGACCGAAAAAACTATTTTTATCCGGACATGCCCAAAAATTATCAAATCTCTCAGTTTGATCAGCCGATCTGCGAGGGTGGAGAGGTGGAGATTGAAATGCCCGGAGAAAACCCCGCAAAAATGGGTACCCACCGTATGGTCGAATTGACCCGTGTTCACCTGGAAGAGGATGTGGGAAAACTAACCCATTATGAACATGACAGTTTGGTCGATTACAACCGTGCTGGCTCTCCCCTACTGGAAATTGTCAGCGAACCGGACATGCACAATCCGGAAGAGGTCTTTGCTTACCTAACTTCCCTGCGCAATTCATTAGTCGCTGCCGGGATTTCTGCCTGCGATATGGAAAAAGGCCAGTTACGATGCGATGCCAATATCAGTGTGCGTCCGAAGGGTGAAACTACTTTGGGTACCAAGGTGGAAATAAAAAATTTAAATACGATATCCGGGGTACGGAATGGGGTGGAATATGAAATTCGTCGCCAGGTTCGAGCCATGGAAGAAGGTACAGAAATTATTCAGGAAACCCGTCGATGGAACCCTGAACAAAAGTACACCACTCCCATGAGGACCAAGGAAATGGCTCATGATTATCGCTATTTCCCAGACCCCGACCTGATGCCGGTAAAAATAGATGAGGCATGGATTGACCGGGTAGCCAAGGAACTTCCAGAAAAACCCTTCGACAAGCAACGGCGCTACCAGGAGGAAATGAACCTTCCCTACTCCATCACTTCTTCCCTCTGTGGAGATCATTTGCTCTGTGCCTATTTTGAAGAAGCCACCGCCCTGGCAAAGTCCCCCACTAAGATGGCTAACTGGGTGGTTAATGATTTATTGCGTGAACTTTCTCAGGCTAACAAGATGGATGAATTTTCTGAGGAATCGAATGAAGCAATGACTCCCCTGTCCTGTCCGGTATCTCCACAAAGCCTTGCTGAATTGATCAACCTGATCGAGGATGGAAAATTGACCAATAATGTGGCTAAGGAACTATTCCCCGAAATGTTTACCAGTGGAAAGACAGTAGTTGATTTAATCAAGGAAAAGGGACTCGACCAAAAATCTGATGACGGAGAGATTCAAGTAATCTGTGCCGATGCCATTGCCAATGATTCCGATGCCGCAGAAAAGTTCCGCGGGGGCAAGGAAGGTGCAATCAATGCCCTCAAAGGAGCGGTAATGAAAGCGACCCGCGGTCAGGCAAACCCTAAGGTGGTAGACGAAACTCTACGCCGTCTGTTGTCTTAAAGCAAAGCACCTGGCCTTATTTCCCGCATAAATGCGGAGGAATTAATTATTTCCCTTAAGAGTGATTCCCATTGCTGAATAGTCAGGTTTTTGAGAGGAGAAATAAAATCTATGAAAATTTCCTCCCTCAACTTTTACGGACTGTTTTGCACATCTCTTCTCTTCGCTTCTCCCAAGCCGAACATCGTTCACATTATGGTGGATGATTTGGGCTGGCAGGATATCGCCAGCCATAAAGTCGATGGCAATACAGTCTACGAAACCCCACACCTCGACAAACTGACCCTTACGGGCAGACGTTTTACCGAAGCCTATGCTCCCTCTCCTGTATGTGCTCCTTCAAGAGTATCTTTTTTGCGTGGTCAATACCCAGTCAATACGGGTGTTTACAGCGTGACCGGCGGGCAGTTACCCCGTCCACACCAAAGCAAAATCGCCCTAATCCCGCCCTATTACCTCTATGGATTACCGGTAGAAGAACCGATGATTCCAGAAACCCTAAAACAAGCGGGCTACTTTAGCGGGCATGTAGGAAAATGGCATGCCGGCGGGAAGTACAGAGGCTTTCCCTTCCCCACCGATCAGGGGTTTGATTTTGGATTTTTGGAAAAGAACGGAGGGCCTCTCTTTTACAATGATGAAGAATTATGGAATCCAAAGGATGGGAAAAGGAATTCCTTTGGCGGTTCCTGGCAGCGCATTGTTCCTCATCGCCTCGCAGATTTTGCCACCCATCATCCGGACGATCCCTACCAATTGGACGAGGACGATCGGCCCTATGACAAACCAACTGAGTTGGCGGTCGGATTTATCCGTAAAAATAAAAACAAACCATTCTTCCTAAACTTTTGCCCTTTTTATGTTCATGGACCCATCGGAACGCGGGACAAAAAACGTCTCCTACATTATTGTAAAAAAATGGGTATCCCCTTTCCCTCCGATCCGAAAGCAATAAACCCAGGCATCCCAGGACACTCCAACCCCTACTACGCAAGTATGGTCGATACAGTGGACTGGAGTATCGGCAAAGTGGTAAGCTACCTCGAAAAAACCGATGATCCGCGCAACCCCGGACACAAACTGATCGACAATACCTACATTATCATCGATTCAGATAACGGTGGATGGTTGGGCAGTCAGCACGAACCAATCACCGACAATAGTCCATTGCGGGGAGGAAAGATGAACAACTACGAGGGCGGATTACGGGTACCTTTTCTTGTTCGCGGACCAGGTGTTCCCGCCGGAACAACTTGCGAGACACCTATCAACCTGATTGATCTTTATCCGACTTTCATGGAAATGGCAGGGCTCTCACCAGATACCGAACTCAAACTGGACGGGTGCAATATTCTTCCTTTGATCAATGGTAAATCAAACAAGGTTTTAAAACCGGACGGCAAGGAACGGAATACCCTGTTTTGGTTTTATCCCATGGAAAGTCACATGGCCGTTGTAATGCGAAAAGGAGATTGGAAACTGATCAACAATTTAGGGATTGGATATGCCGGAAAATGGTCGCAGGTGGAAAATAAAAAAGCAGTGGAATTGTTCCGTATTCGCAAGGACGATCAAAACCAGGACGATCTCGGTGAACAAAAAAACCTGGCGGCTCAATTTCCAGGGATTCGAAACTCTATGCTTCAGGAGTTAAATAATTTCCTCAAAAAAGCTGGGGTTTCCATGCCTTATCGAAATATCAATTCTTCATTGGTAACGAAGGAGGAAAAATCAGCTTATCCCAAAATTGTCCAACTTGGTTCAGAAAACAACCGCATATGGGTAACCTTTGAAACAGGAGAAAATAAGGCGAATATCAAAGAGGCTCATTTACTCTACACACTAAATCCCAAAGAATTTGATAAAACCCGAGGGCATCGGGAAGAATGGTTGCAAGCTCCTGCTAAAATTGAGAATGGACGGTGCGAGTCGATCATGCCCCCGGGTGCGACCCATGCCATCTTTTGTATGCGTGATGCCAATGGGTTCCTGATCACTTCAGAACCATTGCCCGACTTCCAGAAGATTCCCTATGCAACTACTCAGGACTCCACTTTTTTGAAGAACGGATATGCCTACAAACCGGGTCTTTTTTCTTTGATCAAGTTGGGTGAAAAAGCACAGTCTGTTGGCGAAAAGAAAAAGGTGAATATTTCCGCTTTGAAAAAAAGCCTGGGCATAGCCAAAGAACAATACGATTCCGAAAAAATTGTGGTAAAACAACTTTCCAATGCAATCCGCTCTCTCCGTTCGGAAATTCGCAAATTGAAAACAGTTCCTCAATCTAAACAGTTTACCATCAATCGATTCCCCTCCGAACCCCTCTTCTAAAAACAAGAGGTTTATCGCCCTCAAACCGCTTTAATTGAGAATCAGTCTCAAAAAGGCTTTCCAAGTCTCTTACCTTGGGATAGGATCGATCACACATTTTTTGATGATAAAGACTCGTTCTATCTTACCAAACTTGCTTGTCCTGTTTATCAGTACCGGTTTCTTCCTGCATGCCGAGGTTAAAGAGACCCATAAGATCATTGGGGAATGGGTGTCCACGGAAAGATTAATCTCCGAAGAGGAGAGCGACTGGGATGTGGAAAAATCAACCCTGCTCGATC
>JAQXCL010000041.1 GCA_029251885.1 Opitutales bacterium
GCCAGGCACTCCCCATTCCCTCGAAGAAGAAATGAAAATGTTTGAGGACTTGGTAGAGGGAGAATTCGGTATGCAGGTACGCCTGACCAGGAGCGATTACCGACCCAGAATTGCTTTGATGGTAAGCAAAGCAGATCATTGCTTTCATGACCTCGCTCTGCGTCAACGGGCTGGGGATTGGAATGCTGAGTTGGTGGGAGTTCTTTCCAATCATGAAGTTCTCGAACCGGTAGCTCAGTCCTATGACTTGGCCTATGTCCGTCATTCCGTGACCAAAGAAAACAAGGCGGAGGCCGAGGCCGAACAACTCGCCTGGCTGGCAGATCAACAAGTCGATCTGCTCATTCTTGCTCGTTATATGCAGGTATTAAGTCCTGATTTTTTGAAGAAAATTGCCTGTCCGATCATAAATATTCATCACTCTTTTCTTCCCTCCTTTGCCGGGGCTAAGCCCTACCACCAAGCCCATAAACGCGGGGTGAAACTCATCGGTGCAACTGCGCACTATGTGACAGAGGATCTCGACGAGGGACCGATCATCGAACAGGATGTTGCCCGGGTAAGTCATCGTCATGGAACCAAGGAATTAATTGAGCGTGGGCGCGATCTCGAGAAACTCGTTTTAGCCGCTGCAGTCCGACGCCACCTTCAGCACCGAGTGCTAGTCTACGGCAACAAGACGGTGGTCTTTGATTAGTCTAGCTGGGCATGGACTTTAATCTGGAAGCGATTCTGTGGTATGCCCTTGCAGCAGATTGCTCCTTTGCTTTTACCGTTACTTGGTTCTTGAAGGACTGGTACGACTCCGCCGTTCCAGGGATTGCCAAGCATTTTCCGGCAACCAAAGGCTGGAGCATCGCTTATCTCGTACTCACTTTGTGGTTGGGTTCCGCTCTTCTGAGGGCGGGAATCTTGCCCTGGTAGCTTTTAAAAAGAGCTACATTACAAACCTTTTTCTTTCCAAATTTGGACTAACCTTATCTTGTGTGCTATATTTAGTATAAATACACTACAAGGAGGTTCATATGAAATTCTATTTTTATCTTTTATCTATTATTTACTCTGCATCACTGTTTGGAGCATGTCCGGCAATGAGAAAGAATTCCTATAAATCATCATCTGCTTCTTATGCGAGCCCAGCACGCTATGCGACTCCCGCCAAAGCGTACAATCCTAACGATCCTAAGAATTACAAGTTCTCTGTAAATGAGGACAAATTTAAAAAATTGAGCGATGCCCGTAAATACATGACGAAGTTGCAAAAGGAGGCCAAGAAAGAGGGTAGGAAACTCGAAGTGATTAAAGTGGATAGATACAACTACAAGGTGATTTCAGAAAAGGACGCCGAGGAGGAATATTCCCAACTCTCGTCCTCCGCAAAATAGGAAGTTTACTTGAGGAACTTCTCGAGGAATATGAAACTTGAAGAATTAGCAAAAAGCACCAACGCAGTCCGGAAATTTTCCGATGGTAACATCCTTTTGACCCTTTGGTTTGAAGGCCCGAAGTGCAGGAGCATGGAGGTTGTTTTTGACATGCTAAGCAGTGAATCTGTTTTGTTTTGCAGCAAAAAAAAGTTGCATTACTACGATACACAAAAGGAGGTCCGCTATGGCTATGAACTTACTGCAGTGGCCGCACATTTCAAAAGCCTACCGCTTGAAAAAATTGCAGCTTTAAAAAGCTCAATTAGCCTCCTAAGCGAAAGACTTAGAAGGGTGGTTCTTAACTTCCTTAGACCGATTGAAGGAAGGGGTGAAGTTCTCTAATTGATCCTAGGGAAATCGGTTTTTTCCCTGTAACGATTCGAAATACAAAAACAGGAAATTAAGCTGGTAAATGAACTCGATTGATTTGGGTCAGGCCAACACTCCGTTAGCACATTTGCCTATGCCGTCCTTGGTGGCGTAGAAGGGACGCTTTTCCACCTCGTAAGCTGTCTTGGGATTAATCCCCATGATGGTGTAGATGGTGGCGTGAAGGTCTTCGATTGATACGGGGTCCTTCACGGCCATCAGGGGACGCTCCTCGGCAGTGGCTCCGTGTACATGGCCCTTCTTGACTCCGCCTCCCCACATCATCACGCTGGATCCTCCGGTGAAGTGGCGGTGAAGACCGTACTGCTTCATTTCCTTGAGCTTGTCGGTACGGGCTCTTGATTGATCGGGTGCAGTGGAACCGGGTACACCTTCAATCATCATATCCCGGCTAAATTCGCTGGCGAGAATGACCAGGGTACGGTCGAGCATTCCCCGGGCTTCAAGATCGAGAATTAATTGTGCGACCGGTTGATCGATTTCTTTTTTCATCCGAGTGGCGGTGGTGTGCCCATTTTCATGAGTGTCCCAATTGAGAAAGGGTACATATTCGGTGGTGACCTCAACAAATCTTGATCCCTGTTCGACCAGCCTACGGGCGAGTAGACAACCCTGTCCAAATCGGGAATCGCCATATTTATTAGCTGAGTCTTTTGGTTCACGGGTTAGATCAAAAGCATGTTTCTCATCCGATTGTAAAAGCCTGTGGGCGGATTCCATCGAACGGATCATAGATTCACCCTGGAAATCGCTCATGTTGTCGCGGTTTGGGTTCTGGTCTAAAAGACTTTTAAAATGTTTGTAACGGTTGCTAAATCTTCCTGGTTCCATTCCTTTTGGGGGTTGCACAGACTGCACCGCCTGCTCAGGAAAAGGCAGGTTCATTGGACCATGCTCAGATCCAAAAAATCCCGCCGTGGTAAATGCTTTCAGTTCTTCTTTTTCGCCCACACCTTCAAGCCGCTGTCCAATATTTATGAAAGGTGGAACGACCTCATTTTTCGGGCCGAGTACCTTGGACATCCACGCCCCCAAATGTGGTGCTGCCACTGTGATTGGGGGTACATAGCCGGTGTGCCAATGGTACTGATGGCGGGAATGCAGGATTGCTCCAAGGTCGGGCTGGATAGCGGAACGGATTAAGGTTCCACGGTCCATAACCTGTGCGATATTTTCGAGACCCTGAGAAATTTTCACCCCATCGACATTGGTATCAATAGCCGGAAATGTACTAAGGATTTTTTTTACTTCCAACCCGTCCTCGTAGGGAAGGTAGGTTTTGGGATCAAAGGTATCAGGAGCAGCCATCCCACCTCCCATCCATAAAAGAATACAGGAGTCTGCACGAGCTGACGGGTGCACAATTTCCTCATTTCCCCATAGGTGGGTGCCTGAAGTAGCAAGGGCGGCTGTGGATGCTAGGCCAAGTTGTTTGAGGAATTGTCTTCTCTGTAATGAATCGGAAAGGTTCATGAGCTATAATCTTTGGGTTAGCGAATAATTTGAAAGTCAGGCTGCATAAAGACCAACCATAAGAGGTCTTCAACTCCTTGATGATCGGTTGAATTTTGTGTTACTGCGAGCAGGGTTCTCTCTTCTTTTTCCGTTGGGCTTCGACCAAGGGCATGCCGATACAACCATACCGGAATATCTTTCCTTTTTTTGGAACGTGATAAATTCTGTGCACCCTTGGTCAGAGTATTAGAAAGGATTTCTCCATTTGCCAAATCGATCGCCTGAAGGGTGGTCAGTGAAGAAGGGCGCGAAGTTACCACCTGATCACGATGAGGGCGGCCAAGTGAGCGCATTAAAAAGTCATTGGCCACAAGGGATGCGCGTACCGGAGGGTCCGTGCCGGTCTTTCCGTCCTGAATCGACTGACTGTGCAAGACCTTGCTCCAGGGAGCTTGTCCGTATTCCTTGACTGCCTGGGCCTGGGACCAGTCCTGGTCGGGAGCCTGGGCCAACCAGTCTGCCCCCGTCTCAATCACTTCCTGCCTGTTCTCATATTGCAAGACGATTTGGCCGACAAATCCCTGAGCCCCGCCAAACATTTCTGCCTCCACCTCAATAAGGTTTTTGCCTGCCTGAAAAAGATCGGACTGTAGAAGCTTGACCGGTTTTTCCCATGCGGTGGATCGGGCGATATAGCGTCCGTTAATCGAAATGGAAAAGGCATTGTCGCAGGTAGCGAGAATGCCCGAAGACTGCGGTTTTTCGTCGAGGGTCACTTCCTTGCGTAGCTTGATTTTTGGGGCTTCTTCCTTGCTCCAAATCCAATTGGCGGAAATCTTTTCCGGCCAGGAGAAGCTCAGGATCTCCGAGGGGACGGGCTTTGCGTTATCGAATTTTCGGTCAACCTTGGCGTTGGCATTCTTGGGGTTACTTGAGGTGACCTGCCAGATGGAGTCCATTAACTGTTCGGCAGACATTCTTTTGGGAAGCGGCCCGTTGTATGCGTAGTCAATACCGGGCTCTTTCGAGAGCAAACTACTGCTCGAACGATAAGCCTCTGAACACATTACAAAATGGATGAATTTCTTTAAGTCGTATTTATCTTCCGCAAATCGATTGGCCAAAAAATCGAGCAGGTCCTCATTCCATGGCTTTGTATGCATGGCGTCTACGGGATGAACAATTCCACGCCCCATGAGTTGGGCCCATATACGATTAACCATAGTTCGGGTGAAGCGTCCATTTTCTGGATGAGTCATTAAAGCTGCCAATTGTTTAAGTCGCTTGGTTTTACTGGCGTTGGCATCGATCTGTCCAAGTTCAGGAAATATCCAACGGGCGGTGGCCATTTTGCCCGTTGGCACATCGCACCTTTCGAGTTCCAGGGGCTTTTCCGAAAAAACGGCGGCTAGATCATACGCCTCCTGCAGGGTCCAACGGTCAATAAAACTGTCGTGGCAACTGGCACATTTCATATTGATTCCCAAAAAGACTTGGGAAACATTCTGGGCGAATTGCATGTTACGAGTTTGGCTAGCATTGACATTTCCCCGCCATTTAATCCCATTAATAAACCCGGCAGATTTCTCTTTCGTATCAATTAATTCACGGGTCATTTGATCGTAAGTCATATTTTTTCGGAGTGCTTCGTACAACCAGGTTGTGATTTGGGTGCGTCCTTTGGTGATAAATCCCGTTCCGGTGTAGTCGTTACGTAATAGATCGTTCCAAAAGGTTAGCCAATGATCAGCATAGGCGACATCTCTTTCCAGTAACCCTCCCACTAGTCTCCCGTACTTGTTAGGTTTTGTGTCAGCAAGGAACTTATCAAGTTCCTCAGGTGTTGGGAGTAAGCCAATTGTATCCAGGTAAGCTCTCCGTATGAAGGTTCGGTCATCAGTGGGTGAGGGGAGTGGGGCTTTCCTTTTGATTAGGTCTCTATCAAGTAAGCGGTCGATTGGGTGTGTTCTTCCAAAAATGGCAATGGGTAAGGTAATTTTTCTGGGTTTAAGAGACGGTTCCCACCCAGATTCTCCCAACCTAATTTCTTCCGGCCAATCCATACCATCCTCTACCCATTGGTGAAGAAGTTTAACCTCCTCGTCGGTTAGGCCTGAGCCCTTGGGAGGCATTCGTTCATCGCTATCATCGCTGTTAACCAGTTCTAAAAAATAACTATCTTCTGGGTTACCTGGTACGGCGACTTCTCCTCCTTCTCCACCAGCAAGAAATTCGCTTAAAGTATTCATAGCAAGTCCACCTTTTTTCTGTCCTTCTGTATGGCACTCTGCGCAATTTTTTTTGAGAATTGGTAGAACTTGGTGAACAAAATCTATTTTCCCAGGCAAAGGCTGTATACATAGTAATAGTATTAAAAAAGTCAGGGAACTTGTCGTAGCGTATCGTGTCATACACGAAACAAATGTATTGATTGGGTTGGTTCTTACAATTCTAGATCTTTTTAAAAGATCTAATAACTGCCTAGTCTTGCCGGAAGAGCATTTCCATCTCTTGCCATTGTTGGCCGGTTTTAGTATTAGGTAAAAGGAATTGGCAGGGGCTTGTTTCCTCCCACCATCTTTGCATTTCCGGCTTAGTTCCCATGAGTTTCATATCCTCTTCATAATGGGTACCCGTATATTCGTAGTAACTGAAAAGATATTTTTTCCCTTCGATTTTAGTCAGGTGGATAGAAAAGTTTTGCAGATTTGCCAATTTGATATGCTCCAAAATAGAAGGCCATACATTGGCATGGAGTTCCCGATAATAAGCCTCTTTTTCAGAGCAGAGTCCGATTACAGAGGCAAACCTTTTTACCTTAGATTCCACCCGTTCAATTGGGCTTGGATTACTGGGGCCAAAAACTGCCTTGGGTGAAATTGAATCCATCTTGCTTTACTCAAGTTTATACTGAGAACTTGATCCTTTGGGTTTTAGCTATTGAAGGTAAGAAAATTCCTTTAGATTAAAAAGTGCATGGGCCAGATCGTTCCAGGCACGGTGGTCTTTCTTGCCATAAAGTTCTCCCTGCCTGTCCAAAAATGCGAGCAGTTGGTTGGTTTTTGATTCACTAGGTATCTGGCCAACCGCCTGTTCGAACATATGTTTGGCTCTCTCATTAGGGTCTTGAATAGTTGCCGTATTTTTTGCCCAAATAACTGCCATCCTTTGAACGAATGGATCGTTCATTAATGTAAGTGCTTGGGCGGGAACATTGGAGGAACTTCTTCTTCCCTTGGGTCCGAATGGACTCGGCATGTCAAAGGCAAGAAGGAAGGGACTAAGGAAGTTACGATAGACTGCTTGATAAATACTCCTTCTGCCGGCACCGTCCAAAGGCCCGCTTGCTTTCGACCCACGGCCGGTCATGAATGCGGTACGATGGGTGGGGACTCCTGTACCAAATGCCTTGCGGTCCAACCTGCCCGATACTGTCAGTAGTGAGTCCCGAATGGCTTCCGCCTGTAACCTACGAACTGGCATGCGGTGCAGCAACATGTTGGATGGGTCAATATCGGCAATTTTTTGAATATCTAATTCGGGGTGTGTGCGGGAGGATTGCCCATAGGTTTTTGAAAGAACTAGTTTGCGGATCATCCGTTTGACTGACCATCCGTTCTCCGAGAAATCATTTGCCAACCAATCGAGCAATTTCGGGTGTGAGGGAGGTTGCCCCTGCGGGCCAAAATCGTCAGGTGTTGGTACAATTCCACGACCAAATAATTGCAGCCATATACGGTTTACCATTACACGGCTGGTCAGTGGGTTTTGGGGATCGGCAATTTGATTGGCCAAGCCCAAGCGGTCACCCTCTTTGGCACCGAGAGCTTCTAGGTAACGGTTGGGAACTTCCTTGCCTAATGATTTGTAGCTTCCTCGAACATAGACATTTGCATTTTCCGGGGTTGCCTGGCCCATGGTCACCGCGAAACGGGGGGCAGGTAATTCGTTGGAGGTTTTTTCTCCTTCCTTGATTAAAGCAGTCAGTTCAGGTTGGAGGTGGGAAAGATCTGTTAATCCACGATCGAAAAACCAATTTAAAATTTCGGGGTCATTAGATTCCCAGGCCTTTATCATTCGCTGAGCAATTTCCTCATCATTTTTGGGCAACCCATTAAATGTGAGAGCCTTTTTTAATGGATGATGAGAATGGGGAACCGGAGTTATGTGTTTGGAGGAATGGGTAAACCTGATTTGTTCGATTTCGATGTAGCCATCTCCGTTGTCAATAAATTCAAGATATGCCTTTTTACCTGCGTATTTTTTATACAGTTTCTTCTCAAAGCTGATCCATTTGAAGGCACCTAACGAGTTGGTCTGTCTGCTCTCTTTTTTAAAAACACTTCCTTTGAATAGCAAATCACTGAAGGGAGCCATTTGGTAGTTTTCTATGACCAATCGAACAAATGCATTCTCAGCATTCATTTTAATATGAATATCCTGATCAATTATAAAGGTGGGAGATCGTAATGTGCCCAGCCGGTTTTTTCCGTATAGCGAGCTGTCCATGGTCCCACCTCCAGAAAAGGGCAGTTTTTTATTCATTCGTATACCATTGGCCGTGCTCGAATGAAATGCATGGCCTGTCCGATGCCATCCAATAGGTAGTTTTCCGGATGAGAAATCAGCAAATACTTTGGTTTCTCTGAGGTAACGCTGGTGGGTTTGACTAAGAGCCTGCCAGTTTTCTGTCTTGGTTTTATTTCCTAGCCTAACCCAATCAGTGAGAAATTTTTCAGGAGACCAGAACTCGGGGTTGGTTTGGGTGAGTAATTTCGTCCATGCCTTTAGCTTATCCTTAGGCAATTCCGATGTGAGGGATAATTCTGCGAGTTCCGATTCATTGGGAGTGACACCTTGTTTGTGGTTGGACTTAAAATTAGAAAAGACCAAATAATCGAGGAAGAAGGGGTGGGCGACCCGCCAGGAGATGCGCAAGCGGGCGTTTTTTCCTACCCATTGCGAGGCATCAATGTAGGCAGGCGACAAGACTTTCTCGACTTTTGGAGAAGCCTTTTGCACGACTTTTCCATCTACCAGTAACTCGAGGTTATTGTGGTTGTTCAAACTACCCCCTATTAAAAAATTGAGGTAAGGCTTCTCGATGATAAAAGGAGGGCTTAGCCAAGCAAAGGGCAATTCGGGTGAATTGGCGGCGAGCCCATCGAACGCACGGGTATCGAACCAGCCTTTGCCTTTAATTCCTTTGGGCACAGTCATGTTCAAGTCAGTCTGTAGAATAGGGGAGGCGTTCAAGTCTTTATTTACTAATTTCCAAGTAAGAGGATCAGATTCAAAATCCTCGATCAGTTGTCCATTCCAGGGATTAGGTGGTGGCTGGTTATGTTTTTCCCGAACCAATTTGGAAGCGGCCAAAAAGGAGTCGATGATGTCATTGGGGGAGTGACGTGGATTTAAAATTTTGCCTTTGGCTTTCTCCCTTAGGTATGAGTGTTTTTTAATAGTTGATTGGCGAACCCCGCCGGTATCAAGCGGATATTTTACCAAGGCCGATCCGTTTAGGTAGCCGGTGAGCGCGTAGTAGTCTGCAGTAGAAATGGCGTCAAATTTGTGATCGTGACAACGGGCACAGGCAATGGTTAAGCCTTGAAAAGCTTTTCCCATCACATCGATTTGATTATCCTGATGATCGGCCTCGTTTTGCAGAACATCGGTTGGTCCATGGGTGGCATCGTGAAAATACCAAAAACCCGTACCGATAACTGATTCATTAAATCCCTCTGTGGGATGCCTGCGTGGATTTTGTATTAAATCACCTGCCAGATGTTCACGGATGAAATCATCATAGGGCACATCTTTATTGAATGCACGGACCAGATAGTCCCTGTACTCATGAGCATTTTCGATGGGAAAATCAAATTCGTGTCCGTAGGTATCTGCATACCTGACCAAGTCCATCCAGTGCCGTGCCCATTTTTCTCCAAAGTGACTAGAAGCTAATAATTCATCCACGATTTGTGCTCGTGTTTTCCCGAGAGATTGTACGACTTGTTCGGTGGAGGGAGGGAGTCCTATCAAATCAAAGTAAACCCGCCGTATCCATGTGCGTTTTTCTGCGGGTAGGGCAGGTTGCAGTCCAGCACTCTCCACTTTATTGAGAACAAATTGATCGATTGGAGATGTGGACCAAGATGAGTCAGTTGGGATCGGCGGTTCAACCGCTTGCACTGGACGCCAGCTCCAGTGCTCGGCAAATCTCTTCGGCAGATCGAATACTTCAACCAGTCCCTCTTTTTCTTCAACCTTGGCTCGTGGATCCGGTGCTCCCATGGCTACCCATTTTTCCAAAATGGCAATTTCTTCGTCTTCGATTTTGTATTTTGGGGGCATCGCATCGACTAATTCTTCTGTGTGCCTAACCGCATCAATAACCATACTTTCAATCAGATCTCCGGGGATGATAGCGGGCCCACCGACTCCTCCGATAGCCCATCCCCACTTTGAGTCGAGAAAGAGTTTGCCTTTCAGTTTTTTGGCCTCATTGGAGTGGCAGTCATAGCAATGTTCCGCGAGAATCGGGCGAACTTTGGCTTCAAAGAATTCCGATTCCTCAGTTGAGAGTACATCTGGTTGGATTTCTTCCTCTGCCCAAATGTGTTGAAACAGTAGTAAGGAAATAAAAATTGCCTGAAAATACTTCATCTGCCCAAAAACTTAAGCAAGAATTTGTTTGATAATATGCCCATGCACATCGGTTAGTCGCATATCTCTACCACTAAAACGAAATGTGCTTTTGGTATGCTCGACCCCAAGGAGGTGGAGCATGGTGGCATGCATATCATGAAGGTCCCATTTGTCTTCAATGGCTTTGTATCCAAAGTCATCAGTTCTGCCTACGCTGGTACCCCCTTTTACACCACCTCCGGCCATCCAAACTGTAAATCCATAGGGGTTGTGGTCCCGACCATTGCTCCCCTGGGCAAAAGGAGTCCTTCCGAATTCTCCGGCCCATACAATTAGGGTTTCATCTAGCATCCCCCGGGCTTTCAGATCCTTAATTAGTCCCGCGATGGGCTGATCGATCGTTTTGCAGTTTTTATTATGCCCATCTACCAAGTCTTTGTGCTGGTCCCAACGATCCCCATTACCACCTGGGCAGGTAAGTTCGATGAAACGAACTCCCCGCTCGACCAATCTGCGGGCAATGAGGCATTGTTTGCCAAAAGTTACGGTATTTTTGAAAGAGGAATCCATTCCGTACAATTTCTTGGTGGTCTCGGTTTCTCCCCGGAAGTCGGTAAGCTCAGGAACCGAGCTTTGCATGAGGTATGCAGTTTCGTAATTACGGATCGCAGCTTCCAACTGTGGGTCTCCCTGTAAATCTGCAAGGGTAGACTCATCTAAACCACGAATGAGGTCTAGTTTACTGCGTTGTAGTGCGTCATTGGGTTCGACCCGTTTTACGTTAGCGATGGGATTGGAATTGGGCAAAAAGACGGAGCCTTGGTAAGAAGCGGGAAGAAAACCAGACCCAAAACAGTCAAGTCCACCAGGAGGAATCAATCCACCATTAAGAACAATGAATCCTGGAAGGTTTTGGTTTTCCGTGCCCAAGCCGTAACCAAACCATGCACCCATACTTGGACGTCCCTGAAAACCTGAACCAGTATGGAGAAAGTAATTAGCTGAGGTATGCTCGGAAAAAGGGGAGGTCATCGACTTAATCATGGCCAAATCATCTGCGACGCCTGATAGGTGAGGGAAGAGTGAACTTATCCAATGTCCGCACTCTCCATGCTGTTTAAATTCCCATTGTGACTGAAGTACTTTTCCCACCTTGTCGAATTGGGTAGGCTCCAGTTTGCCGATCGCTTTGGTCGGGTCTTGACCATGGTACTTTGCTAGGGCGGGTTTGTAATCGAATGTGTCGACTTGAGATGGAGCTCCATCCATATAGAGAAAAATTACACTCTTCGCCTTGGGCGGGAAATGAGTGGGCTTGGGTGCGAGGGGATTGTTGGGGATTGACGATCGACCTTCAGCATTTAATGCGGAGAGGGCGACTGCTCCAAAGCCATTGGCACACCAGCGAAGCATATCCCGCCGATTAGTCGGTTGATGTTGGAAGTTGTTACAGTGCATGGGCAAATTGAATTCTTTAAAAGTTCTTAGACTATTTTCTATTTCGCAACCAAGAATCCGGCAAACTGAACAATCTTTGTCCGAGGGTGAAACGGAGAAAGTATAGATTTATCCTTAAAATCTCCTAGTCGATTGAAACTTGGCGAATACCTATTATTATCCGTTAAGTGGTTCATTTTGTTTGATTCAGAAGTTATATATATACCTATTACAATAGCATTTAATGTAAATATTGGGAATATGTATTCTTGACCATGGAATACCAATAGTTGACATATATGTTTTATCAAAATGAAAAAAAACCGTCCATTACATTTTGCTGAATCAGTAGCAGATGCTCGCCAGTTTTTTCTTGGTCTGCCCAATAAAGAAAATCTTTTTAAGATTGTTAGCGTGGGTTGCGAACGTTGTCTACCTGGCTATTTGGTTGATCGAAAGGCTCTGAACTTCTCCGTTGTGGAACTGGTGGTAGAGGGCGAGGGGAGGGTTGTGCTAGATGGAGTTGGTTATTTCCTGTCCCCTGGTTCATTGTTTTTTTATCAGGGCGGTGAACCTCACAGGATTGAAAATTATAATTGTAAGCCGATGCTTAAATATTTTATCGCTTTTTCAGGCACTGATTCCAGTTTCTCTCAATCGGATTTCTTTTCGATACAATCAGGCTCTATTCGATTACAAAACTACCCAGATTTATCTGACCTTTATGAGTTAATTCTATTAAATACAGCAAGTAAGTCGTCAGTTTCTGAGGAAGTTTGTACCAACCTGTTACGAGTTCTTTTGCTTAAGATTGGAGAACGCATTGATCAACAACCGACGGCGGGTACTCGATCCTTGGATACTTATGAACGGGTACTTTTGCATTTACGAAAAAACTATCTTCGATTGAAATCGATCAAGCAGTTGGCTAAGGAAACTCACATGGATCCCGCTTATCTTTCCCGGGTATTTAAACGTTTTCATAAGGAATCTCCCTACTCCTGCCTCATGCGTATGAAAATGGAACATGCTGCCTCGCTCCTGTTAAAGTCAGGAATGCTAGTTAAGGAAATTGCCTATGAGCTAAACTTTGAAAACCCTTATCATTTCTCCCGCAGTTTTAAAAATATTATTGGAGTCTCACCCGACCGGTTTTCAGGGCGTTACGATAGCTAATATGTGGAATAAACGGGCTTGATGAGTAAAGATTTTCTTCCTCTAATGAATTATATGAAGTTCGCACTGTTGTATGGCATTATTATCTGTTCATCTCTTTTTTCTTTTGCTCAAAAACCAACTTCTCCTGTTTTGGAAGAAAAGTTAATCAAGGCGATTGCTTTGCTTACCGATAAGAATAAAACCATCCCGCTTACCGAATTAAAAAAACAACTGAAAAATATATCTGGTAAAAAAGCAAAAATCCCCAAGGTTTCCCCCTTTGTTTATGACCCCAAAAATCTTTACGAACTTTGCAAACCATCGACCCTCATTGTGGCAAAACTATATAAGTGCGGACATTGCACAAACTGGCATTCTGGAAGTGCAACTGGATTCCCACTTTCCAAGGACGGAGTTTTTGCTACCAATTATCATGTAATTGATCAAGCTGATGGGGAAACATTGGCGGTAATGGATACGGAAGGAAATATTTTTCCAGTTACAGATGTGCTAGCCGGAGACAAAAAATCGGATGTGGCTATTCTCCGGGCTGATGGTGCCAAATTCCGACCTCTTCCTCTTGGTGATCCTGCAGCGATCGGTTCTTCTGTTCATGTGATCAGTCACCCTGATGGAATGTTTTATTACTACTCGAAGGGAATGGTTTCTCTATACGACGGGATAATAGGACCAGATCGCTCACTTAAGGAATGGATGATGATCTCAGCGGATTATGCGCGGGGATCGAGTGGGGCGGCCGTATTAAATGACTTCGGCGAGGTAGTTGGAATGGTGGCAAGCACCGTGACCATAAACTATGAAAAACAAAAAAAGACCAATCCACAAATGGTTATTCGCTTGTGTGCCCCTATCAATGCAATTCGTAAATTAATCGAATAATCAGTTATAAGAATTAGTAACTGCTTTTGGTTAACTCCACTCCAATCCTGTTTGAAGAATTCCGGATTTTGTTACTGTAAGCCATTCTTCTGATGTAACAAAGATGCAATCAGGTATGGTTGTGTAAGAGATGTAAATAAAAAGGTTTTATTTAGGTTAGCTTTATCATATCTCCACTGCGGAAGGAATGGTCGGCAGCGAGTACAATTTCGCTTGCCCGTATAGCACTATTTTGGTGTTCGGTCAGATCTGTCGTACCTTGAATACCACTTAGGAAAAAGGCTTGTTCCCGCCGGCAAAGTTCATCGTGGTCGGGTTCGTCCTCCAAATCAATATATTCATCCACCGCTTCCCTTTCTCCCTGCTTATTAGTTTGGCTGCGGTGTAAAAGGATTCGTTCCGTTTGAGTATGTGCATCCACCGAGGATGATTTTCCACGGGCAGATGCATCGGCAGCCACAATACTTGCACTCCCAAGCGGACCAACCACATCTTTTACGAAAAACGCGGTTTCGCTCATCATTGGTCCCCAGCCTGCTTCGTACCAACCCACGCTGCCATCTTCAAAGGTTACTTGAAGGTGTCCGTAATTAATTTTGTCACTGGGTAATTCGTCGGACAGTTGTGCTCCAAGTCCCGATACCCGAACCGGTTTAGCACCCGTCATTTGACACATGACATCAACATAATGGACTCCGCAATCCACGATCGGAGAGATCGAAGAAAGTAGGCTTTTATGCGTTTCCCAGTTCTTACCGTAGGACTGCTGGTTTAAATTCATTCTCATGACCAAAGGTTTGCCAAGTGTCTTGGCAACTTCGAC
>JAQXCL010000044.1 GCA_029251885.1 Opitutales bacterium
GGTAACTTTTGATTTTGAAAATAATGCCAGTACCTACTCTATTCGAGTCCAAGCAAGGGATGAGCATAACTTATCCACGGAGGGAAACTTTACGCTTTCACTGCTTGATCTAGACGACACTGTTCCTCTGATCAGTTTAAATGGAGATTCGAATATTACTCATGAAGCAGGAACTGCATACCTCGATGCTAATGCAAGTTGGACAGATGCGGTGGATGGAAGCGGATCAATTTTGGCAAGTGGACAGGTGAATGCAGGAACCCCTGGGATTTATGTGTTAAGTTTTAACTACACCGATGCAGCAGGCAATGCCGCCCAGTCAGTCACCCGAACCGTTCAAGTTGTGGACACTATCCTGCCAGTGATCAGTTTAAATGGAGATTCAAATATTACGCACGATGGAGGTACTGCATACATCGATGCCAATGCAAGTTGGACGGATGCGGTTGATGGAGGCGGAACGGTTTTAGCAAGCGGTGAAGTCAATCCAAGCATACCTGGGACGTATCTTCTTGATTACGATTATACTGATGCTGCGGGCAATAGCGCCCAGACTGTTACGCGAAGGGTTGAAGTGATTAATCTTTCGCCCCATGACTTGTTTACTGTGAGCGATTCAAATCTGAGTGTTTTTGAAAACGAGCCCAATGGTACATGGCTGGCAAATTTCGAGGGGCTCGATGGTAATCCCGATCATGTGTTGTTTTGTGAATTAGTAAGAGTTTCTGATGGCAATCAATCGGGTGAGCAAAACGCGAGCTATGGTAATTTGTCTGAACTTGGGCTTTTAAATGTTTTTCAACTTGATACGAATGGATCGCTTACCACCTTACGACCGATTGATTATGAAATTGATCCATTGGAATTCGAAATCGTTGTTCGTGTAATCGACCAACATGGTGCCTATTTTGAGTCCGCCTTTTTGGTGAATGTGCTCAATGTTGTAGAAGATCTGGATAATGACGGTATTGAAGATCACTATGACTTGGATGACGACGGGGATGGATATCCCGATGAAGTTGAAAAAACCTACGGGTTTAATCCACGTGAACGTTGGGAATATCCAGAGGTTCCAATTGTTCGGACATTGGAGCTGATTGAGGAGAGCAATGATACATTGCGTTTTGGCATGGAGATACTAGCCGAAGGTGGATTTGAGAAATTGCAGGTGGGTATTGAGGTTTTTGATCTCTCGGGAAATCTGCTTGTGGAAAAGGGATTCGAATGGAATGCAAGTTCTGTTGCTAAAGTTACTTTTTTAGAAGACGGCTTTTTCCGGGGGCAAGTTATTCACTACCAGTCATATGCCGAAAACCTGGCTGGCAGAACATTTGGACAACTTATGGAGTATCGGGTGGGGGGAGAGTTAGCGCTGGATACTTGGTGGGCGAGTGATCTCGAATTAACCGGAGGATGGCGAGAATCAATTTGGATGGGAACTTACCTGCCAAATTTGAAAAACAATTGGATTTACCACCTGGAACTGGGCTGGTTATTTATTGAGGCAGATCAACAGGGAGGGTATTGGATGTGGATGTCCAATAATGGTTGGTTGTGGACCAATCAAGATACTTGGCCTTTTTTGTGGTCAAACGAGACTGCCGACTGGCTGTATCCCGTTTATTCCGGGAATAAATTATATTTTTACGATTATCAAACCGAGAGCTTTCGGTAGGTCATAGGTTTTGCCATTGAGGCGAAACGGTCTGAGTCGATCGTAATATTATTCGATGTCTAACTCTTTCAGGCTAATTTCCTCAGCATCTTTCCACAGATGTTCCAAGGCGTAGTTTTCCCTTTGTTCACGGGAAAATAAATGAATGACGAAATCAATCGCGTCTAAAATAAGCCAACCACCTGGCTTGAACCGTTCACGTGACAAGGTCTCCACAGAGTTTTCCTTGAGGGTTTTTTCGAGGTTGTTACGAAGTGCTTTCAAGTGTGGGTCGGAGGTGCCGGTGGCAATGATAAAGCAATCAGTCAGGGGAGATTTGTCTCCAAAATAAAGAAGTTTCAAATCTTCAGCTTTTTTATCGAGCAACGAATTGCAGGAAAGTTTTAAGTTTTGAATAAGTTCGGCCTTGGATGCTGGAACAACTGGAGTCATAAATAATTATTAGGTAGAGGGAATAGGTTGTGTTCGGTTAGGTAAGAACAGACGGTGGCGGGTAATTTATCGAACGGCAGGATGCCCGAACGAAGGTTTTTTCGAATCGTAGTGGATGAAAGGTCGATTAATGGGTTTTCCATGAAAGTCATGCGGACTTCAGGTAGAGGAGGTTCGGGTACTTGTTGAGACCCTCTGGCAAAAACCAGGAAATGTACCATCTCGATAAGTTCCTCGATACTTTTCCATTTTGATAATTGGTTGAACTGGTCGGCTCCGATAATGACGAAAAGATCATAGCTAGGATATTGTTTGGACAACTCCTTGACCGTGTCCAGGGTGAATCGCAATTTTCTGTGCACGATTTCAATTGGGCAGGCCTCAAAGACGGCATTCTCTTGGCAAACAGCTTGAACCATAGCGAAGCGATCTGAGGCAGGGAAGAGAGGAAATTCAGCTCGTAAGGGAGCCTGGTAAGCTGGGCAAAGCAGGAGTTTGTCCAAATTCCCTTTTTGCACCGCAAGTTGTGCAAGTTTAAGATGTCCGAGATGAAGCGGGTCAAAGGTTCCGCCAAATAAGCCAAGTCTAGGACGGCGTTGAATATTGGCATTGTCCATGAATTTCTCAAAGGGATCGCCCGGCAGATTTTTCGAATAAAGTAAACATTCTTCCTTTTCGAAAATAAGTGACTTGTCCGGACGAAGAAACGACCAGGGCAATTGAATTGGTTGCATTGGTAATGGCAGCAGCAGCTGCGTGCCGTGTACCCAAACCTCCAGGCAGTACGATGCGATTGGCTTTTGCCTGTATTAAACTGCCTGCCGTTTCAACCACTCCATTTCCACGAACAATAAAGGCTCCATCAATTAAAGAAAGTTCCTTGATCGTTTCGTCCATAAAGGGGTTAAGGATATTTCGATCCTCATCCTCGTAGCCATGGAAAGGGTTAAGGATGAGTTGCTTGGAACGTTTGTTAACTTCTTCATGATCACCGAGGATGAACATTGCACCAATTGATTTTCCCTCACGTCCGGTTACAGCAAGATCGGTGGCAATCGCTGTAAGTCGCTCAAGAGCTTCCGCGGAAACGCCGGAGGGTAACATGTCTTCTTCATGTCCGATTACCGATTCAAATTCTTCGTCCACATCTACCACTAATATGGTGTCAAGCTGTCCGCTTTGTGGAATACCACCGACACAACATACACGATCTTTAAACCCAAAGATTTCTCGGGTTAAACCAAGGAGGATGGCCGCCCGCAATTGAGATAATCGAGAATTGGAGAGCGCTCTTACCGCAAGTGCGGCATGGGCACGGTGATGGGCAAGTTCATGATCGGATACTCCTTCTCCAGCAAGAACCACACGAAATCCTGGGAAAGTCATGCGTGGGGCCAGGGAGGCCGGGAACACATCGGTAAAAACCAAAATGGTTGAACAATCTGCTGCCTTGGCAATCTTGCCCGCCTCATCGGTAAGTAGTTTATTAAATTTTGTGCGCCTGCGGGCTGGCCTTTCATCAGTTCCGGCAAATGCGTGTTTAACTACATTCCTAAAATCCGAGAGATCACGGGCCATCCACAAGTGATCCATGATCGACTTGTCTTGGAAGGTCCGGGCAAGGGTGGCTAAAAAGGAAAGGTAATTTTTTGCATTCTCACTGGCTAGCAACAGAAAAACATAACGAATCTCGTCGTAACTGCTCTGACCATCGAATGAAAGGCCGGCCGGGCAGCGTCCAATAGCAAGTGCGAACGGGCGCTTCATTTTTACACGGGCATGGGGCAGGGCAACCCCTTCTCCCAAGTAGCTCGTGATTGCCTGTTCCCGGGAAATTAATTCGTCCAATACTTTTTTGCGTGAACGGGGAGAAGGTAGCAGGTTTTTGAATGTGCCAAGCAACTCTGAATATGCAGCACGAAGATCTTGACTGTTTAGATCAACTACCCGGGTTGCGGAAATGTAACGATCTACGCGCACAGCGGAAGAAAATAGTAACGGTGGAGGGAGTTAAGTCTCCCAACGAGCAATATCAAAAAAAAATCTATTTTTCCCACTCCAAGGCTCCGCTCTTTAGTTCGTAGATTAAGCCAGCTGCGAGCACAAAGGTGAAAAAAAGCATCGGTCCAAGTACGGAAACTCCGGCAAAAGAAAGTTCTCGATGGGTTAGTACCCATGGGATGAGGAAAACCACATCAATATCAAAAAGAATGAAAAGCATCGCAGTCACATAAAACTTAACCGAGTAGCGGTTGGTTCCACTAACTTCAGATGACATTCCGCACTCATAAGGAGAATCTTTGATTTTACTACGGGTGGCTCGCTGTCCAAAGATGTGACTGGCTACTAATATTCCAACACCCATTCCAATCGCTAAAACGATTTGTATAAAAATGGGTAAAAAGTCAGACAAAATCATTCCTTTTTGATGATGATTAAGTGCTAAAGAGGCAAGAAGAAATCAACTCAATTTCCTAGTTGAGCACTTGTTCTCGGTGCTTGCAAAAACCAAGCAGTCGCTCTTAAGGTTTATTCTATGACAGATCCCTTGAAATTACAGAGAAATAAAATGTCCAAGTATCGCCGTGCACGCGGATTTACCTTAGTGGAGATTTTAATCGTTCTTGCCTTGATTGGTATCGTTGCTGGCTTGGCAATGTCAAACCTTGGTGAGATATTTGGAGGTGGTAAAGTAAAGGCCGCACAAACCTGGGTAAATAGTACTGGGGAAGCTTATGTGAACAGTTATTTAGCGATGGTGGGTGATTACCCTAAGAGCTTGTCCGAACTTCGTACACCTCCTAAAGGCGTGCCTCCTTTTGTTAAACGGGCCTCTGATTTGCAAGACCCTTGGGGTAAGGATTATGTTTACCAGTATCCAGGGTCGAGAAATACGGGAAGTTTTGATTTGTCGACTACGGCTCCTGATGGAATAGTTTTAGGAAATTGGGACTCCGCGACTGGCAATTGATTTGATTAAAAGGTCAGGTTCCCTTCGCTTTGGTGGGTTTACCCTTGTTGAAGTATTACTGGTACTCGCACTGGTTGGGGTTCTGGCGGGTTTGGTTGCAGGTAATGTGGGAGCCTTTATTACGGGGGCGAAATTTGAACCGCCCGACCGTGTGCTCAAGAAAGCAATTTTGGATGCGATATATTTTTCATCGGAAACGAAAGACCCGGCTTATTTGTTTTACCTAGATGAAAACGCTTCTTTTGCAGTGAAAGATGCAAACGGTGTGCAGTTAAGTCTGCACAAAGTTTATCAAGGTGAATGGAGTGACGACTATGAATTACCGGAGGTTCAATTCTATGCAATAGGACCAGAATCGGGCCCAGATGGCGGGTCTACTGTCTATGATGAAGAGCAATTAAGTTTAAACAGAGTTCCTTTCCATTTCGGGAGTAGCGTGCCTTTTATGAGCGAGATTCGTTTTCGTGAAGAGGATTTGCTTTTATATTTCGATCCGTTTTCCGGTTTCGTTTTAAAACAAAAGGAGTAAGAGTCTTAGTTATATCATAAGGATGAAAGCTTGTCGTGGTTTCATGTTGATGGAGGTGTTAATTGCTTTGGCACTATTTGGTCTTTCTGCGGTTTTTTTGGTCGACGGGGCTTTTGTTGCATCCCGGGTCGCTAGGGATATGAAAGACACCAGGGAACTAGAACAAGATCTCATTTGGGTAAGGAGTGAGGTTTTGAAAGAGAGTGATTATGAAAAGATTTCCGAGGGTGGTGAGATTAATGCTCTTTCTATGGGGGGCGTTGCTTGGGAAGCTGATGTGAAAATGACAGAAGTTCTCGATCTTTACAGTGTAATCCTTCGTTTGGAGTACGATGGAAATGAAGACTATAGAATTGAACCGGGAGTTCGCGAATCTTCGATGTATTTGTTCCGTCCTACCTGGGGGAGTCACCGCGACTTTTCTTCTGATAGAGCGCGACTTCTAGATGAGCGGCGTAGAAAAATGCAAGATCATCAAGACGAAAGAAAGCGGATGAGTAGATGAGGAGGAACCGCGCATTCTCCTTAATTGAAGTCCTGCTTGCTCTTGCCGTTGGGGGGATTGTTTTAATGGCAGCAAGTTCGTTACTGGTCACAATTTCTCAGGCGTGGGCAAATCGGCCAGCTACCCGCAATGCCTTCGATGCCCATGTAAATGGAGTCGCCCATTTCTTAACTGCCATGCTCGAGGAGGCCACGAACCCAAAGGACGGTTCCAAGGGAACTGAAGTGGTTGAATTGGATAGGCCGGTTGGTTTCTCTGATCGAGAAGATCCTTTAATTAAGTTCTATCTGCGGGAAGCCCCGCCTCTTTTTTATTGGCTCCACGGATTGGCCAATCGGGTGCATGCCTACTTTCAGTTTGATGAAGGAGAAGGATTTTATCTTCTATGGTATTCAGAGCTTCAGGAGCTGGAGAAATCAGAGAGCGGTGAGTTAAAGC
>JAQXCL010000063.1 GCA_029251885.1 Opitutales bacterium
GCTCTAAGTGATTTGCTTCCCCTTCTCCAGTTGGTTTCTAAGCAAGGTAAACCTCTTCTTATCATCGCTGAAGATGTTGAGGGAGAAGCTCTTGCCGCTCTCGTGGTCAATAAATTACGTGGTACCCTTAATGCATGTGCAGTTAAGGCTCCTGGTTTTGGAGATCGTCGTAAAGAAATGCTTCGTGACTTAGCAATCTTAACTGGCGGACGTTGTCTTACCGAGGATCTTGGTATTAAGTTGGAAAATGTTCAACTTGCTGACCTCGGCCAAGCAAAGCGCGTATCTGTTGATAAAGAAAACACTGTTCTCGTTGAGGGTGCAGGAAAAGCTTCTGATATCCAAGGACGCGTTAAGCAAATCCGTCGTCAGATTCAAGAAACTACTTCCGACTACGATCGTGAAAAATTACAGGAACGCTTGGCTAAGTTAGCTGGTGGAGTTGCTGTAATTAGTGTTGGTGCTGCTACAGAGCCTGAAATGAAGGAAAAGAAAGCTCGTGTTGAAGATGCGTTGCATGCAACCCGTGCTGCGGTTGAAGAAGGTATTCTTCCAGGTGGTGGTGTTGCTTTACTTCGTGCAAGAAATGCGATTGAAAAGGCTGCTGCTGCTCTTGAAGGTGATGAGCAAATCGGTGCAAGCATTGTTCTCCGAGCGATTGAAGCTCCTTTGCGTAAACTCTGCGACAATGCTGGGGTCGAAGGTTCCTTGGTTGTTCAGCAAGTACTTAAGTCAAAATCAGGCAATGGTTATAATGTAGCCACTGACAAATACGAAGATTTGATCAAAGCCGGTGTTGTAGACCCAACCAAAGTAACAAGAACTGCTTTACAAAACGCTGGATCTGTTTCTGGTCTTCTATTAACAACCGACTGCATGATTACTGACATTCCTGAAAAGGAGGCACCTGCTCCTGCCGGACATGGTCACGATCATGGAATGATGTAAGATTTTATCTTACGGTTTCTTTTGAAAAGGCGTTCTCCCCGGAGAACGCCTTTTCTTTTTACCTTAAAATAAGGAGAATCTTGGTTCTTGGATTAGCAACCTAAAGAACAATCCTTAGCTAGGTTTTTGTTGAAGATTGGATTGTTTGGAGTATCGATCAGATTGTTCGTCTGCATGATAAGACGAACGAACTAGAGGACCCGATTCAACTACTTCAATCCCAAGCTTATGGGCTTCGTCTTTCCAATTATCGAATTCATCAGGGGTAACCCAACGGTCAATTGGGGCATACTCTTTACTAGGTTGCAGGTATTGACCAAGAGTGAGGACATTAAGGCCAATACTTGCCAAATCCTTTAGGGCTTGCCTTATTTCCGCTTCCTTTTCACCAAGTCCAAGCATAATCCCTGATTTAATTGGAAATTCCCGGCTTTTTGCATGGGCAAGGACATCGAGGCTTCTTTGGTAGTGAGCAGATTTTCGGATGGGACGCTGCAGGAGTTCGACAGTTTCCAAATTATGATTAAAAATATTTGGATTAGCGTCCAATACGATATCAAGGCTTTTAAAATCTCCTTTAAAATCAGGAACTAAAACTTCAATCGCGGTGTTTGGATTACGGTATCTTACCGCTCGAATTGTAGCAGCCCATACTTTTGCCCCTCCATCAGGAAGATCATCGCGTGCCACAGATGTGAGTACGCAATGCTTAAGACCCATTTTAGCCACGGCATCTGCAACACGAGGAGGTTCTGCTAGATCAAGTTCGGTAGGTTTTCCTGTTTGTACGGCACAGAAAGAACATGCTCGGGTACAGATATTACCAAGAATCATCAAGGTTGCAGTTCCTCGAGACCAGCATTCACCCATGTTTGGGCATTGAGCACTCTGGCAAACGGTGTGCAGTTGGTTCTCGTCTACAAGAGTTCTTACCTTACCGTATTCAGGGCCCGATGGTAACTTAGCTCTTAACCATTTAGGTTTGGCAATTCTTTCTTTGGCAGAGCTCATGAATTTTCTTCTAAATCCAGTTTATCTCCAATCGTTTGAACATACTCCGCTGTTGAGTCGTTTTTTTCTAAAACTGAAAAACCATGTTTTTGTAAATTATCAGCAGATAATATTTTGTTTTCCCTTAGGCTAGAATGCCTAAGAGTGAGCGAAGGGGAATCAATTATTCTCTTTATTGGCTCACCGGTAAATGGATGATTAACAAGAGGAGCATCTGTTAATGATTGTTCCACTTCAATATACTCCCGAGTACTACTTTTATTTAATACCAAGTATTTAAAAATCGGCATAATACACAAAATACTCAGGCAGATTTTTTCTTCCTTGGTGGAAATTCAAAGCCGATTGATCCATTATCTTTTAATATTAAATTAGCATCAAAACGTCTTTTAGTCCTTCTTGAAATAAACCCCTTGATTAGACCAGTCTTTTTATCAACGACTAATTTCTTTAGTTCTTCAATCGGGATTTCTTTATCTAAAAGTTTACGGGTAATTCTGAAATTACAGGTACCATCATCGGAAACTCTTTTATTGTTCGAGCAGATAAAAGAGAGGTCTGTTTGTCGAATGGATCCTTTGCATAAAGGACAATCAACAACTACTTGTGCGGTTTTGATCATCTCCTTCTCAATTGACTCTTCTTGTTCATTTTTTGAGTTGTCAAAAAGAAAGGAGATTTTGTAGTCGTCTTCCATTTTTAACATCGCCGAGAATCTTTTGCCTGTTTTTGAGATGAAATCATCCAAAGGACCGACCCGTTTGTCTTTAAGTAAAATCCCCACTTCTTCAACGGTAAGTCGGCGACCAGCTATATTCTTAGATATTTTAAAATCTCCAGATTCATTTTGGTAACTATTGAGTCCCTCGAAAAGTGGTTGTTCATCAATAGGGGAATGTAGGTTTGTTTCCTTTAGTGATGCCTTCGTCTCATCAAACCCTGTCGTCTTTTCCACAAAATCTTTGGTCATGGACGAAATTCCTTCCATGAAGGTAGCTCTGGACATTTTGCCATCTTCAATCATGCGAAGTTTTTGTTCCCATTCCCCAGTCATTGCTGGGCTGGTTAGAACCTCCACTCCAGCAGCATGTAAAAACTGGAATAGATCTTCGGCTTTCAGGCTGGGGAAAAGTTCGGTACCTTCCCGCCTCAAATATTTTTCTTTGATTAAATGTTCGATCGTGGAAGCCCGTGTGGCTGGAGTGCCTAAACCTTTTTCTTTGAGAGCCTCTGCTAATTCTTCATCATCTACATGCTTTCCTGCGCCTTCCATACCAGACAGAAGCGTGGCTTCGTTGTAACGAGGAGGAGGCTTTGTTTCGTCGCTAATTAATTCGGAATCAAGTAGTTTTGCTTCCTTATCTTGTTCTGGAGAAAGTGCAGGGAGTGTATCTTCACCACCTTGATCTTTTCCGTAAATAGACAACCAGGACGGATCCACTAAAACTTTGCCTTCTGTTTTAAAGGAATGGTCCGAGACTTCAGTTATTCGCGTGGTTATATCCCACTCCGCAGGAGGGTAAAAAACTGCAATAAAACGTTTAAGTATAAGATTATAAATCTTTAACTCCATTGCATCGAGTTTTTGTGGGCTATTTGATGTTGGAATAATCGCAAAGTGATCGCTTATCTGTTTGTCATTAAATACTCGTTTATCTTTGGGGCTTATCCAATTATTCTCTAAGACTTTGTGGGCGTAAGGTTGTAAGTCTCCAGAAACACGCTTTAGCAATTCAGTGCACGTCGGAACATAATCTTCTGGTAGAGCTTTAGAGTCGGTACGGGGATAAGTGATGACTTTATGTCTTTCGTAAAGAGCCTGAGCAATTTGAAGAGTCCGACTGGCAGGGAGACTGTGCAAACGATTTGCTTCGCGTTGCAGTGTGGTTAAGTCGTAAAGACGAGCAGAACTTTGCTTCGATCTTTTTTTGCTCTCCGAAACTTGGCAAAAACTTGCTTTTTCAACTGTTTCAAAAATAGATTCCGCCAAGTCTTTATCCCAAATTCTGTCGACGCGGTCACGATCGTTGTTTGGGTCTTTTTTAAAATCTGGTTTTTGATAAATGCCTTGATATACTCCGTTTGCTATCTCGAAATTCGCCCGAATATTGTAAAAGGTCTGGGGCTCGAATGCTTGAATTTGATGTTCTCTTTCAATTACCAGGGAAAGGGTGGGGGTCTGTACGCGACCAACAGTGGAAACTTGTCGACTGCTCGCCTTGTTTCTCTTGATGGTAACAGCTCTTGTTCCGTTTATTCCAATTAACCAGTCAGACTCTGAACGACATCTAGCTGCATCTAGAAGGGGTTGCATTTGAGATGAATCACGCAAATTGGTAAAAGCTTCGCGAATAGACTTGTCCGTCATCGACATCAGCCAAAGTCTTTTAATTGCTAGTTTAGATCCAGAAAGCTCGTGAATATAATTAAAAATTAACTCCCCTTCACGACCGGCATCGCATGCATTGATGACATGCTCAACATCTTTTCTTTTGAGTTGCTTTTTAAGGCTTTGAAATTTCTTCTTAGCTGTAGTTACTGGTTTCAGTTCAAACTTTGGTGGAATGATAGGGAGGTTGGCTATTTTCCATGCTTTTAATTTCTTATCGAAATCATCTGGCATGTAGAGTTCAACTAAGTGCCCTATTGCACTATCGATTATCCATTCATCATTTTCAAAATAGTCTTCCTTTTGGGGGACTTTACCAAGAGCCTTGGCAAGGTCACGGGCTACGCTTGGCTTTTCTGCAATTATAAGTTTTTTCATGAGCCTTTAAGGCGAGTTGTATCGGGCGAAAATGAGTTCAAATTATTAGGAAGGTAAAAAGCGGGGGAGCAATTCATCCATACAACTGAGCAAGTGAGCCATAGAATCATCCGTCTCATTCCCCATATTTGATATGCGGAAAGTTTTACCTTTAATTTTTCCGTATCCTCCGTCGATCGCTATTTTTTTCTCAACCTTTAATGCCTTTACAAACCCAGCGATATCCATCTCTAAGTTGTTCCTAACGCAGGTGAGTGATTTAGAAGCAAATTTTTGTTCAGGTAGAAGTTCAAATCCTTTTTGATCAACCCACGAATGTACCATGTCGTTTAAACGAGAGTGGCGAGCATGACGTTTTTCGACACCTTCGGTAAAAATCTGGTCCAGAGTATATTTAAGCCCGTGAATTTGCGGAATTGCAGGCGTGCTTGGGGTCATTCCTTTTTCATGATTCTTTAAGAATTCCAAGAAGTCAAAGTAGTAACCCCGTCCCTCAATGCTTTCAGCCCGGGCAAAAGCCCGCTCGGAAACTGTGAGCAAGGCAAGTCCGGGAGGAAGTGCCAGTGCTTTTTGTGAGCCAGTAAGGATAACATCTATCCCCCAATCGTCTTTGGGAATGGGAACCACAGAAAAAGAACTTACCGTGTCGATTACAGAAATAACCTCAGGATATTTTGCCAAAACCTTCATCAGGTCTTCCAAGGGATTCATCATTCCACACGATGTCTCGTTGTGCACCAAAGTTACCAAATCGTACTCGCCGCTAGAAAGTTTTTCATCCAGGAGGACTGGGTCAATGTGTGAACCCCATTCAACCTCGAGTCCATCGGCCTGATTTCCACACCGCTTGGAAACATCCAACCATTTATCTGAAAAAGCTCCGCACATGCAGCAAAGAACTTTTCTAGAGGACAGGTTGCGAATGGCTCCCTCCATGACTCCCCATGCACTTGAAGTGGATAGAAATACAGGGTCTTTCGTTTGAAAAAGCTCTTGTAGCTGGGGCTGGCAAGAGTTGTAAAGATCTACAAAGTCAGGGCTTCTATGACCCATTACACGGGTTGACATGGCTTGGTAAGCCTCGGCAGATACATCTACTGGACCAGGAATATGCAATTTATAATCAATCATGATTGGGAGGTGCGGGAGAGGGAATTGTTTTGTGATTTAAGTTCTTCTTTCCTACAAGGATTAGTTTAGGATCCCAAACAGCAGCTTCGTCGGGGTTTAAGTTTACAAAGGTAAGTATAACAAGAAGATCACCAACCTTTCCTTTGTGTGCAGCTGCTCCATTTAGTGAAATCTCACCCGATCCTCTTGGTGCAGGTATACAGTAAGTTTCAAAGCGTTCACCATTACTGATATTACCGACAAGAATTTTTTCGTGGTGCAAAAAACCCGCGGCATCCAATAAGTCTTGATCAATGGATAAACTCCCAGAATAGTCTGGGTGAACTCCGGTTACTTGTGCTCTATGAAGCTTTGATTTGAGAAGAGTTACCTGCATTTTTGAACTAGGTAAAAGGAAATCATCAAATAGTTATTGTAATAAAAGTCAACGGATCAAAGCCATGAACTTAGTGAATCGGATTGAAAGAACCTATTAATCGTATATTTTCAAGCGATTATTATGGCACAAAGCGCCCTTATTTGGACAAAACAAAAATGGAGTGATTTCGAAAGCTTTGTCGAAGGCGTTTTGTATGATCGAGATCTCTCTATTTCAGCACGTTTATTCGGTCTTTTTTTACACCCGTTCTCTTATATTTTTTACATTATTGTAAGGATTCGCCTCTTTTTATACTCAAAAGGCTATTTTCTTCATTCAGTCCGCCTGGATGGCTTGGTTATTGTCGTAGGAAACCTGACCATGGGTGGAACTGGGAAAACTCCTGTGGTTGAGCGCCTTGCCCGAGAGCTTCAATCGAAGCAAAAAAAAGTTGCCGTTCTCAGTCGGGGATACAAGAGCAAAGACGATTTAGCACATAACTCCATACTGCCATGGCGAAGGAAGGTAACAGATGTTGGCACCAAAGTGGTAAGTGATGGAAATCGGGTACTACTCGATTCTGAGGAAGCAGGAGACGAGCCTTTTATGTTAGCTCACAATCTGCCTGGCGTAGTTGTATTAACTGATAAAGATCGGGTGCGTGCTGGACAATATGCAATTCGCGAATTTTCTGCTGAAGTTTTGATTTTGGATGACGGTTTTCAATACCTTCCGATTCAAGCAGACATGAATTTATTGCTTGTGGATCAATTGAATCCTTTTGGTAACCACAAACTCTTACCCAGGGGCATTCTTCGTGAACCAGTTAGTCATTTATCTCGAGCCTCGTATGTAATGGTGACCAAGTCCGAAATTGAACCCCAGCTAGAATTATTAGAAACCATAAGAAAGTTCAATCATCAGGCTGAGATCATTCGTTGTGCCCACAAACCAAAGGTTTTTCGCCAGGTCAATCATACTAAAGAAGAGAAATTAAATTTTTTGTACGAACGGGAAGTGGGCGTGTTTTGTGGAATTGCTTCTCCCCGAGGTTTTGAACAATTGATACATCGGATGTCCGGGGAATTACGTTATCGTAAAAGGTTTTTAGACCATCACCGGTATGAGAAAGATGAACTTAACAGGTTATTTCAGCAGGCCAAGAACTCGGGAGTGGAGGTGATGATAACTACGGAAAAAGATGCCGTTCGTATACCCAAAGATTTTCAACCAGTTATTCCCTTATTTTTCCTTCGTATGGAAATTGAAATTGTCGAAGGTTATGAAGATTTCGAGGAAGTAGTAAGTTCGATTTGCGAATTAAAGCCTAAACTAAAGGCTACACGAGTTTCCAGTTAGCCGCTATATGCCTTTACGGTGGAAACCAAGGCTTGCATACACTCAATTTTGGCACCCGGTCGAATACCATGTCCCAAGTTCATAATATGGGCTGGGTCGTTCTTCATTGAATCAAGAATTTTTACGGTTTCACTAATGACCGTGTTTGGATCGGTTTCCATGATCTCAGGGTCTAAGTTGCCCTGTAAAACAAGTGGTGCGGGGAAGAGGTTTCGAGCTTGTGCAATATTGGCCCGATGATGGATACCGAGGGCCTGTGGCTTTGTAAGAACAATTTCTTTCAAACCTTCTACTGGAGCATTGGCATAAATGATCAATGGAAGATTTTGAGGAACTTGCTCAACAAGGCGGGCAATCCATTTGAGAGATAAATCCCAAATACGTTCTGGGGGACAAAGGTTGTGCCAACTATCAAAGATTTGCAGGGCATCGACTCCACACCTAGCTTGCATGGTCAGGTAATCAATTAAGGCTTGGGTTATTTTTTCGAGCAATCGTTCAAAAGATTTTGGATGTTTCTCAGCCCATGCGAGTGCTTTGGGGAAGCCGTCTGCTGAACCACCTTCAATCATGTAGCAAGCCAAAGTCCATGGAGATCCGCAGAAACCCAACAAAGCTTGTGTTTCCCCCAACTCCTGCCGAAGATTTTTTAAGGTTTCTGAGACATAGGAAAGTTTTTCTTCGATATCACCCGATGTTAGTCTGTCAATGCTTGCATCATTATCTAATTTACTTGTCATCTCAATGCCGCCAGCAGGTCTAAAGTCATAGCCCTGACCCATTGCTTCTGGGATGACTAAGATGTCACTAAAAACGATGGCAGCATCAAGATCGAACCTTTTTAGCGGTTGAAGGGTGACTTCCGTGGCAAGTTCCGGAGTTTTAACCATTTCTACAAAAGAATATTTTTGTTTCAGTGCACGGTATTCAGGCAGGTACCTTCCAGCCTGCCTCATCACCCAAAGGGGAGGGCGTCCACTATGGTTTTCCCCTTTCAGGGTTGCTTGAAAAAGAGGGCGTCCAATCATAGTTTTTCTTCTAGCCAGTTTCTCGGGTGTAGGTAAGTGGTATAAAGTTCTTCTTCGGCTGATCCGCTCTCTGGTTTCCAGTCATATGTCCATGATACTTCAGGAGGCATTGACATTAAAATAGATTCTGTCCTGCCACCAGATTGGAGCCCAAAGAGAGTACCCCGATCATAAACTAAATTAAACTCGGCATATCGACCTCGTCGATATTTCTGAAAATTTCTTTGGTGCTGCCCAAAGGGAGTTGTACGGCGCCTTTCAAAAATTTGAAAATAAGTTTGGGCAAAGACTTGGCCAACTTTTAGGACAAATTCTAGGGTTTTGTCGAATCCGCCAAGATCAAGATCGTCAAAGAACAACCCGCCAACTCCACGGGTTTCATTGCGATGCGGTAGGAAAAAATACTTGTCGCATAAAGCTTTGAACTTTGGATACAAATCTTGCCCATACGGAGCACACACAGAACGAGCAGCTTCGTGCCACTCGATAACATCCTCATAAAATGGATAGTAAGGAGTTAAATCAAACCCACCCCCAAACCACCAGGCTTCCGGGGCACCTTCAGGACCAATTTCAAAATATCGAATATTTGCGTGAGTGGTTGGCGAGTAAGGGTTGTAGGGATGAAATACAACGGAAACCCCCATAGCTCGAAAAGGCAGTCCTTCAAGTTCTGGCCGATTCGCGGTAGCAGAAGGCGGGAGTTTCTTGCCTTGGACATCTGAAAAATTAACCCCTCCTTTTTCCAAGGCATCTCCTTTGGCAAAAGCCCGAGTAATACCACCACCACCTTCTTCGCGTTCCCAATCGTCCTCCTTTATTTTACATGTCGAATCAACTTCTAGCAATTGATCACAAATATTGAGCTGTAAGTCGATAAAGGCAGCACGGGCTTTATCAGCGTCTGAAAGAGTGGGCATAATCAGCAGTTCCCGAATGGGATAGCGAATGAAACGAGGTCGGTAGGTTTAAGATTTGGAAAACGAACGTCAGTCTTCCTCCTCAACTTCGCGATCAAACGACAGTTTTGCTTCTTCCAAGTTTTCACAGATAGCCCAGTTTTCACAGCCATCCAAATTATTCCACATCTCTGCGTCTTCACCGGTGGCAATAATAGCTCCACGCATCGGAAGCTTCATGTCCTCGATCTTTTCTGAGAACTCACCCACGACTTCAATAGCCTCTTCCTCGACGTCTTCCAGGGACGAGACATCAATAATTAGTTTTAAAATCCCCTCGTTAATGGTGTTCCGGATACGTTGATCCATGTTTTCTTTAATGTCATTAATGACAAAAGGAGAAAGCTCTTCGGGTAGGTCGAATAATAAATAATCCTCAACGAATTTAAAGTAGCGAGCGGAAGAATCAAGATTCATGACCTTATACATCACCGCATCAGTTTTGTTTTGGTCAAAGGGTTTGGTGATGCAATCTGCAAACCCTGAATCAAGAGCTTTCCGTTGTGCAGTTTGGTCACCCATTACAATCATTCCAACAACAGGAGTATTGAGTACGCGGTGATTGGTTTTCAACTTACGCCTTAAATCAATCGCAGAATCTCCCGGTAAAGCCATACTGATAAGGATTGCAGAGTAGTGACTATGCTCACAGGCATCTAAGGCACATTGCTCGTCTTTGGCACCCTCTACCTGCCAGTCACTGAGAGCAAACATGTCAGTTAACTGTTTAATAATGTTAGGCTTGTCGTCTACAACCAAGATACGGATGGTATTGTCAGTAGTATCTAGGACTTTAGAACCATCAGCCTTTTTGAAAATGTTAAAGTCAGAATCTCCACGCGGGGCAATTTTGTTCATCCGGTACAGACGGCGACCAAGTGTACGGATTAATTTTAGGGCTACTTTCGGGTTTTTGGTTACAATATCAGCAATACTTTCTTCAACATGCCTAACTTGGGCTACAGTTTTGGCCCGAATTGCCGCATCCCTTTTCATACCAAGGATCTCACTGAGTTCGCCAAAAATCGCTCCCTTCATATCGATCTCGCTCAGAACTCTATTATCACGAATCACTTCTAGAGTGCCACTTTCCAAAATGCAGAAACCTGTACCAAGCTGTCCTTCAGGTAAGACAACCTCTCCTTCTTTATATTCTTGAAGTTTAATCATGTAGACCTTTCATACTTGGCAAAAAGAGCCCTCGAATCAATTCAATTATAGATAAGGAATAATGGAGGAGTATAATTGGGAATAGAATGCGAATCGACAGTTCAATAAGTCCGTTTTAAAAAGCTTTCATGACGAATGAAACGGAAGGATTTGATTTTTTAATACTAGGTGGTGGAAGTGCTGGGTATGCTGCTGCTCGAACTGCCCATAACCTTGGTAAGCGAGTTGCAGTTGTCGATGGAGCTGCGGAACTTAGCGGCTTGTGTATTCTTCGGGGATGTATGCCTTCTAAAACTTTAATCTATTCCGCCGAAGTTCTTCATCTTGCTCAGCAGGGAGATGTTTTCGGGTTTAAGGGAGGCAATCCGGTAGCTGACATGCAAGCAATGCAACAGCGTAAACGGGAAGTGATCCGGGAATTTTCCGAATATCGAAAAGAGCAGCTGGAGGATGGTCGGTTTTCGCTCTTTAAGGATTATGGACATTTTCGAGACCTAAATTCCGTTGAATTGTCTGATGGGAAAATTTTGCGGGCAGAAAAGATTTTAATCTCTACAGGATCAATTATCAAAACCCCGGACTTACCGGGCTTGCGTGGTTGTTCTTTCAAAACAAGCGACGATGTGCTGGACTTAAACTATTTGCCTGAAGAGTGCATTGTTCTTGGAGGCGGAGTGGTCGCCTGCGAACTTGCTCAATTTCTTGCCCGAGTCGGTTGTCGAGTCGTACAGTTACAGAGAAGTTCGCATGTTTTAAAAGAATTTGCTCAAGCATCTTCTGAAACCGTCGCAGAGGCCTTGCGAGACAATGGGATTAATTTAATGACTAATGTTTCGCTTGAATCCTTCGAAGATCGTCCGGGAGAAAGAGTTAGGGTGAATTTTGAGCATGAGGGAGAATCCAGAACCTTAGAAACCAAGTTTTTGTTCAATGCTCTCGGTCGCCAACCTGCAACGGCTAGCCTTGGAGTTGAAAAGGTAGGTCTTGTACTTCGGTCAAGCGGACATTTAGCTGCCAATGAGTATCAACAAACCAATGTTCCCCATATCTACGCTGCTGGAGATTGCACTGGACCGCATGAGATCGTTCATGTGGCCATCAGGCAGGGAGAGACCGTGGCCAAGCATGCATTTGGACAGTCGGTAAATCCAATGACATATGATTCCTTGCTCACGGTGGTCTTTACTGATCCACAAATTGCCAGGGTCGGTCTTAGTCAGGAACAGATGACCAAGAGGGGCTGCTTATATACATCTGCATCTTTCCCTTTTGATGATCATGGGAAATCTATCCTTATGGAGGCAAAGCGGGGATATGTGGCTGTTCATGCAGACAAGAATACAGGGAGGATATTAGGGGCTGAATGTGCCTCCAAGGATGCTGGGGAACTCATTCATTCTATGTCTGTTGCCGTTGGGTTGGGGGCGACAGTCCATGATATGTTAAAGGCAGATTGGTACCATCCGACCTTATCCGAAATTTGGACTTATCCTTTGGAAGACTTGGCTGAGGAAATCACTCCTTCGAAACCTGATTAGAAAAAGGCCTTGGGGCAGGTAGCTTAAGCCGTTCGGCTTAATTAGTTCGGATGAGTTGTCAGGAGTTCTGCAGGGCTGTAAAATCCAATCTTTTCCTTAATTTCGTTCCTTACTTGATTTACCTGCCACGGAAGAACTGGCTCGGATTTATTTCCGAATGAATTTCGAATGAATGTGAGTACAGCAGCCGCATCGTAGTCGTCTAACAAGCTTTCAAAAGGAGTCATAGGAACCAGTCCGGGATAATTCCTGCCCTTGACTTCAATCGGTCCCATCAATCCTTTAAGGGTAAGTTTGATCAGACGTTTGTGGTCACCGTTTACCCAATTTGTATCAGCGAGGGGAGGGAAGCCAGAATCCGGCAACCCAAGGCCATTTTCCTGATGGCAAGTACCGCAATAACCTTCCTTCTCGTAGATCTCAGCACCTTTGGTGTACAGCCTTCCTTCCGCCAGGGAAAGATGTTCCGGTACCTTGATTCGGTGTTTTTCTTCAACAAAGGGTTCGTTGCTTTGTTCCAAAGCACTCTTGGCAAAATTTAGACTGCCTTCGTAATCCTTACCAATACCAGTTTTAATTACAGCGTTCACAATGGGGAGACCTTCTTTAGGCGATAAGTGAGAAGCTGATGTTGCAGCAGCTATGCGTACCCGTCCGTGCCCGTCTTGAGCTGCCTTCATCAGTAACTCCTGTTCATTTTCAAAGTTGAAGAAATTATTTCGCAAAACTTGAACCGCAGCTGCACGCACACGGTAATCTTTGGAATCGAGTAATTCGATTAGAAGTTCCTTGTTTAATCGATCAACTCCCCAACTTACCCATAGGGCTTCGAGTTTAAGGCGATCATCCTTTTGTTCGTTTGCCCATTTTTTTGCAGATTGTGCGACATGATTGGGCTGGCGGGCACGCAATTCTCTGCGAGTACGGTAGCGCGTACGAAGTTCGGGGAGCCTGAGGTTTTCCAAGAGCTCGGGAATGGATGCACCGACAATTTTGGCAGGTTTCACAAGAGGGCGCCCGGGGTAAGTAATCCGGTAAATTCGGCCATGGACATGATCCCGGTTTGGATCCCGTGCATTATGCTGCATATGCCCAATAAGTGCATTGTGCCAGTCCACCACATATAGCGAACCATCAGGGGCAAACTCCAAATCAACTGGTCGGAAGTTTGTGTCCGTAGAATAGAGCAGGTCTTGTCGATACTTAGAGGTAAAACCAGGGTCCTGATCGATTAATTGATGTTGTTTTATTCCAAGGAAACCAATGTTGTTATTTATCAGGATATCTCCCTGAACATCTTCGGGGAAATGTCGGCTGGAAATAATTTCGATTCCGGAAGTCGGGCGGACTTTATTGGAGGTGAGTAGGTCGGGTGAATTTAGGGCTGCTCCATACCTTGCTCTGACTGAACCAGGTTGCATCCATCCAACTTTAGATCCTGAAGTGAAAAGAAAAAATTCCTGACCAAAAGAATCCACAGCAATTCCCCACGGATTAGGAATATTTAGTTGGGCATGCCTGGTTAAACTTTTATTTTGTGGAGAGTAGCGGAAGAATCCGCCATTTGTCCCACGAATCGCCCCAAATACGGTTTCCACATTACTGTGCAAAAAGATTCCCTCTCCCATAAGAATGGCACCGGAAGGATCGGCACAAAAAGCAGATATTGCATGGTGAGTGTCGTGATCATCAAAACCACTCAGAATGACTTCTTTTTGGTCATAGCGGTCATCACCGTCTGTATCCTTGAGTAATATAAGGTTAGCTCCTTGCGAAACATAAACTCCGTCATGAGAAATTTCAAAGCCGATGGGAATATGCAAATCATCTGCAAAGTTTGTTTGTTTGTCGGCCACACCGTCATTGTTGGTATCTTCAAAAATGATCAACTTATCCTGTGGTTTAGGGTCACCAATTTTGTAGTGCGGATAACTTGCCATAGTTGCCACCCATAACCTGCCTTGATTGTCAAAAGACATTTGCACCGGATTGGCCAGGTCAGGAAATCTTTTTTCATCCGCGAAAAGTTGTACTTTATAGCCAGGGGCGGTCTTTAGTTTACTCACGACTTGTTCACCCGGAGTGTAACTCAATATTCCGTGTTTTATATTATCGGACCGATAATTGGTTGCCACCTTTGGCAGTTTGATGGTTTTTCTGTCCTCCTCAGCAAGGTTAATGGACCCATAATGAACGCCTGTACGATCCCAGTAAGATTTTCCGTCCCACTGGGTAATGGCCATGCCGTAGATTTTTGAATTCACATCCAATCCTATCTGGTGAGCTTTGACGGATAATCGATGCCACTTCCCGACGCTTGGTAAATTGCCCAATCTTTTTCTACCTGCTGTTCCATCAATGCCATATGGTATAAGGTTTTGACCCCAGAAAGCCCGGTGTTCCCAATTTCCGTTATGAAATTGCAGCATGATTTGTTTGGGAGGATTTTTTGGATCTAAATAAACCCAGGCAAAAAATTCCTCTTCCCTGTCTGTTATGTGGTGAGGATGACGGAATTGATCGACCACTACCTGACTGTTTCTCTTTCCTTGTCTTAATAAAGAGGCTTTGCCGGAAAGAACTGGTTCTGGGGCACCTACAAAATTCCACCCAGCAGATAAGCGGCTGTTGCCGGGTGCTTTGTCCTCAAAAAATAAACGGGTTCCCGATCCGATACTGGCTGCCCAAATTGCCCGGTCTCGAATTTCAGTAAACTGCCTAATTTTCTGCAGTTCATAGGGGTAGTTCTTAGGGCCGTGTGGATTATATCTTCTTCCGTAGACATGAACACCGTTGGGGATTTTAAAATCACTAAGCCAATAGAAGTTTTTATCCATCACTGCATCGTGGATAGCTTCCCGTTTATTTTTCTTAGGGTTGCCTTCGCCAAAAATTCGATCGCAAAGGAGATTGGCGAGCTTGCGGTTTCCCAAATCATTCAAAAGAGCACCATCTACGGTGTGAATGTCCTCCCCTTTGTACCATTGCAGCGAGGGTTTATAGGCATCCACAAAAGTAATACGCATTTTTTTGGCAATTTTCTGCATCGCATCGACATACAATGCGAGGTTCTTATTTTGCGAGGCACCAGTGGTTACTCCCGGTGTGGGCTCAACTGCAGTAGGGGAAATCAAAGCAAAAAGAGGTTGGGACTCCCCATTGTAGCGCTGGCTAAGGCTATGCTTGAGGAAGGCAGTCAGTTCCTTTTTGAAAGCTTCCAGTCCGTTCGGTCCATCAAAGGAAGAATTGAATCCGAAAAATGCCAGAATTATATCAGTTCTCAATCGGGTTAGCCACTGATCAGGAGTTTCAAAAAAGCCTGAGGGCTTGGTGATAGCCTGAAATTTTGCTTGAACAAGATTTTTGGCTCCGGGGAAAGCGTATTGCTCCTCCTGTCCGCGGCCTGGGTGTGGACGAAAGCCAGGGGTGTTTCCTTCGTCACACATATTGCGAATTACCAATCGATGGTGGGGGAAGCGCAATTGAACCTCGGTTTCAAAATGACCGTAATGTACCATTCTTGATCCCATCCCAGCACCGATCATTGAAATACGATGTTCTTTTTGTAGAGCAATCTTCCCTGTCGAAGAATGTATTAGGAGAAAAAGACCTAATAATAGAGACGAAAAAACTCGTCCGTTTAAATTTTGGAAGAATGTAGGCATGAAATTGAACATTTTTTTAAATGGCAAAAAGATGAAAGTTTTGTATCCAAATTATGGAGAAAAGACAATTCATAATAGCCCGAATGAACGGAATTGGGACTACTTTAAAACTTTGGAGTAAAGGGTGACAGGCTGAGGCACATAGGGAAGGGGATTCACCACAAATTAGTTGCGACGTCCACCCAGTAAACCTAAGCGAAATGCCCAATACAGGAGGGTGAGGAGGGATGTGACAAAAGCAGCAACATATGTCATGGCTGCAGCATTGAGAACTTTTCGGGCACCGTCCAATTCTTTCTCGGTGACATACCCTCCTTTTTGCAGGCAGGCTATTGCCCGGCTACTTGCATCAAATTCAACTGGCAGCGTAATTAAAGTAAACAAGGTCGTACACCCGAACAAAAGAACTCCAAGCCACGACAAAGAAGCTCCAGTTGCGGTTTGCACACCTCCAAGGAAGAAGGCGAGCATGATCACAATCATAGAAAGTCCCCCTCCAAGATTGGCAACAGGCACCCAAGCCGAACGAAAAGATAGCAATGTGTAGGATTTTGCATGCTGGATGGCATGGCCAACTTCATGAGCTGCTACTCCAAAGGCGGCCATGCTGTTCGAATCGTGAACGGATTGGCTAAGCCGAAGCGTTTTGGTTCGGGGGTCATAATGATCGCTCAATTCTCCAGGAACACGTTCGATGCTAACATCATTTATGTTGTTGTCCTGTAAAATGTTCCGGGCAATGTCTGCACCCGTGAGTCGTGAACGGGTGGTAAACTTGCTGTATTTACGAAAACGTCCCTTGGTAATACTGGAAGCATAAAAGCTGAGCCCCATGCCAATCCCAATAACGAGAAGATAAACTGGATCAAAAATCATATTTAATAAGGGTTTCAGTTAAAAGCGTATCAAACATTTGAATCTGCCTACTTTTCGTGATATCAAATCATTTTGATTCTTCAAGCAAGAGTGCCCATTTGCAGGAAATTTTATAATGCTATCTTTTTCTCGACAGTCCAAGCGTCTGAAAGTACCGATAGGGTTCTTATTCAATGATTGATTTACAGTCCAATTCTAAAAAAGTCTACCTTGCGGTAGACTTGGGTGCAGAAAGCGGGAGAGTCTTAGCAGGTGAATTTGATGGAAGAAAACTGCAACTTCAGGTCGTGCATTCTTTTCCCAATGGTCCAGTAGCGCTCAATGGTTCGACTCACTGGAATACGGTTGGGTTGTACCAACAAATTGTCAATGGGCTTGCTATGGCCCAGGCGGGATATGGAACCTCTCTACAATCCATTGGTGTAGATAGTTGGGGGTTGGATTACGGTCATTTGGATAAAAAAGGAAATTTACTGGGCTTGCCCTATCATTACCGGGATGAACGTACCCATCCTATGCTGGATAAACTTTTTTCCATGGTTCCAAGAGAGGAGTGTTATTCACGTACTGGTATTCAGCCATTGCTTATAAACACGATTTTTCAATTGATGGCAGAAAAGGAGGCTAACCAATCATGTTTGGATGCCTCACAAAACCTCCTGTTTACACCGGATCTGATTAATTTTTGGTTAACTGGAGAAAAGGGAAATGAAATTACCATGGCCAGTACTAGCCAGATGCTTAATCAATCTTCGCGAGCCTGGGACTTCGAACTACTCGACCGTTTAAACCTGCCCACTCACATGCTCGGGGAGTTATGGGAGCCCGGGCATTTGGTTGGAACGGTCAGGGGGTGTGCCCAGGATAAAATTCGCTGCCAAGATTTGCCTGTATTTACCGTTGGATCGCACGATACCGCATCGGCGGTTGCTGGAGTTCCTGCTTCTAGTGGGTCTGACTTTGCTTACCTTAGTTCAGGTACTTGGTCGCTAATGGGGGTGGAGCTTGATCAACCGCTCTGCGATGCCGAGAGTGATCAGCTGGGTTTTACCAATGAATTCGGAGTCAGTCGAGATGTTCGCTACCTTAAAAACATCAGTGGATTATGGATCGTTCAGGAATGCCGTCGACACTGGCAATTGGGAGGAGAGGAATTCGATTATGCCCAGCTCACCAGCATGGCTCGGGAAGCCCGTCCTTTTTCAGCCATTTTAGATGTTGATGATTCCGTATTTTCTAGCATTGGTGAAATGCCTAGCAAAATTGCCGAGCGATGTGTTGCCTCTAGGCAGGTTGCTCCCCAGTCCAAAAATGAAATCGTACGGACTTCGCTTGAGGGACTTGCCCTGAAATACCGGGAGGTACTCGAGAATTTGCGTCGGAAAACGGGTAAGTCTCTTGATCAATTACACATCGTAGGGGGAGGGACACAAAATGAATTGCTCAACCAAATGACTGCTGACTCTACAGGCTGTGAAGTGTTGGCCGGTCCCATCGAAGCGACTGGGGTAGGCAATGTGGTCGTGCAAATGATAGCAGCGGGAGAATTAAGTTCATTAGCTGACGCCCGGCAATTGATTGAAAACTCTTTCGAACCGAAAAGATATGAGCCCAATCAAACCACTCAGTGGAATGAGGCTTATGGAAGAATGCTTGAGATTCGAGAAAAAACTTTTTAGCCATTCTTTTCGTATACCATCTGAAAGCCTTCGATCGCCGCCTTTAGGTAATCAGCACTCTTAGCATCTACTCCCTGCTTACACCTCATCGCCGCCACCATAACTGTGTGCGCACCTTTGAGTAAACTGTCGTAATTATCCGAGGATGATTTAATTCTTTGGCTAAGAAAATATTCGGCGATAATTTTTTGGATCTTGGAAGCATGATCTTCCTTAGCTGCAACCCAGCGATTTAATTGGTTGGCAGATTTTACATCTTTCTTGCCAGCCAGATCGGATATTTGATCAATCGCTTTGGCAATTGTTGTTTGATCTTCGAGCATCTGCGTAAAGCGGGAGGAATCCCCGTAAACACCACACGGCACCTGGCAGTGGGCAGATAAACTGTAGGTGGGAAGTAAGACTGTAAGGACAAGAGATAAGATACAAAGGAATTTTTTCATAGAAACAATTATAATCCTACTTTGTTTTTTGGCAAGAAAGCTATGAATAAGAC
>JAQXCL010000072.1 GCA_029251885.1 Opitutales bacterium
TCCCTCGATTCTTACACCTTGCAAGGTTGATTGATTTCATTTGATCATAGGCTGCGAATGAAAATTCTCAGGTTTTGGATCATTGTATGGGTAACGCTTACTCACCTAGATGCCCGCACCTATGTGGTATCGCCACAGGGGAACGATGGTAACCCTGGCACCTTTGAAAATCCAATTCAGACTATTTCATCAGGTGCAAGAAGGGCTCAGCCGGGAGATACCGTCCTGGTACAGGAAGGAATCTATCGGGAACGAGTAACTCCCATCCGAGGTGGTCGACCCGGTATTCCGATTACTTATCGGGCAGAGAGAGGGAAACGGGTATTTATAAGAGGCTCGGAAATATGGACACCCAAATGGTGCAAAGAAGGAAAGGGAATCTACTCAGCAAGACCAGAGGATAGTCTGTTTGATGACCGAAGTTCCGAATACCTAGATAACCATAATCCATTTAAAGTGTTACTTGCTTCCACTCCATATCGCAGAGAAGGAAAAAAAGAAGCTGAACGTAAAAAAGAAGGAGATAACCGATTTGGTGAAACCGACGATGAAATTGCTTACACTTGTGGACAAATTATTGTAAATGATCTCCCATGGATGGAAGTTCCATTGAAAGAAGAACTGGCTTCGGAAACATGGTGGTATGATCAAAAAACCGAAAGAATATGGATTCACTTTGGTGGCTTAATTCCTGAAGAACAAAACATAGAAATCACTACCCGAAGGAGGCTTTTTGCTCCCATAGAGCGGGGACTTGGTCATATCATTGTGGAAGGCTTTATTTTTGAGCATTGCGGCAACCAATATCCCACCAATTTTTGGAAAGAAGATAAATATGCTCAGAAAGGTGCGATTGGACTGGAAGCTGGCTCCCATTGGATCATTCGGAATAATCTCGTTCGCTATGCCAAAACTACCGCGATTGATTGTGGCAGAGTGGATGGGAATACTCCCTACAATGGATATTCGCATGACAACCTAATTGAAGGAAATTATTTCATTGATAATGGATCTGCAGGAATCCTCAGTTATGGATCAAAAAACTTAACCATACGCAACAATGTGATCCTCCGGAATAACACCCTAAATTTTTTTGGTAAAAAGAGATGGGAGCATGGCGGTATCAAATGCCATCATTTTAAAAAGGGAAAAATTGAAGGAAACTATATCGCCCACAATGCTTACTCTCCGGGAATATGGCTCGATAATGAATTCCCAGACAGTCGAATCAGTCGAAACATCATTCACCATAACGGCACGCACGGTATCTTTCTGGAAATGAGCAATTATGAATTCGATCAATTACTGGTGGATCACAATCTAATTTTCGAAAACCAGATGGATGCAGTTTACATACATGATGCCTCTGGAGCCACCTTCTCTCACAATTTAATTTCTGATTCTTCCAGCCCTTCAAGCGGTGGGCAATTGGTTCGAATTCAACAAGTAAGCCACCGGGCAAGTACCGCAAATCACAGCTTTTTTCATAATTTATTTGTGGGTAGATTAGCGAAGATCGAAACCAATTACCCTGAGTTTTTAAGCGGCCTGCAAAGATTTGATTTCAATAGTTATGGATTCAATGAGGACCATAGAAACTTTCTAATTAGCAATAAAAGCGATGTGCCCTATCCATGGAAACAAGATGCTTTTCAAGACTTAATCGTTAAAGAGCTTGGTTACGGGAAAACTCCTCCCGAATGGATGAAACTTAAAAATAAAGTCTCTATGAATATGGATGAGTGGAAAACTTTCTGGAAAAACAAAGGTAAGAAAAATGACCTGAACAGTTTCTTCTCCCCAGATTGTAAAATTAGATACGACGAGAATGAGCAGGAAATGGCTATTTTCAACCTCAGGAAACCCTTAGAGGGAAGTTTCCCCAGTCCCTATGTAGTGGAAAAGGATTTTTTTGGTAAAAACCGCATCAATAACATAGACGACCAATTCGGTCCCTTTACTCAAGGTAAGGATAAAAAAGATACCTATAAAATCTGGTCAGGATTAGAGATCCTTAAGCCTCAAAGCTTACCCGCAAAAGATTGGAACCGTTAAGAAAAGGTTATTTGCGTTTCCAATAAAACATCCGTTCTTCTCTCTCCCTACCTTCAAAGTTTCGGGGCTCCCATTCTTCGATCAGTTCAAATTTGTCCGAAAATCGATCGATGATCTCCTCCCTACTTGCGCCAAAAGGTGGGCCCTCTTCGGTCAGAGGAAAGGTAAAGTGAATAGCGAGGAAATGCCCACCCGGTTTCAACCAACGCGTCACTGCCTTGGCATATTCATCCCGCCGTGCCGGATCGATGGCACAGTACAGGGTGTGCTCAAAGATGAGATCGTAGGGTTCCTGTGGTGCATCTTGTAAAAAATTACCTGGGAAAAAAGCAAGGCCAGGAATCGCCTCGTATCTTTCGCCTGCTTGATTAAGGGCAAGCTCTGATAAATCAACTCCGGTCGTTTCAAACCCAGCCCTTGCCCATGCGTGGGCATCGTGCCCACATCCACAACCGGGAACAAGGATGCGGGAATCAGGATCTATATCATTTTCCACCAACCAATCGATAAGGCCTGGAGCCGCATCTCCCTTGTCCCAGGGTGTATCCCCATCCACATACCTTTGGTTCCAATTTGTCTCACTCATAAATGTACTCAGGCGGGCCAACGGGTAGAGACCGCATCGAGCCATGAACGGGCAATCAATTCATGCCCGGCAGGCAAGGGGTGGATGCCATCCCAAATCCAATGATTAGGAGAAGAGGTCTTTGCGGCTTGATCAAAAATATCCTGCATAGGTAAGTGAAGAGCATCATAATCCTTGGCTAAACGAACAACCACCTTTCGCAATTCATCGGTCGCGGAACGGCGCTTGGCCCAGGCATTATCCGTACCGATTTTACCAGACCTCAGGACAAAAGGATCGATCAGAATGATTTTAAGTGCTGGATTTGCCTTGCGGCTTGCATCCAAGACAAAGCGGTAGTCCCCCTCAAAATCAATAGGCTTAACATCTTTACCCACATCATTGGTACCGATAAGAATGCTGAGCATGTCAGGTTCTGGTTCGATTGCATCTGCCTTCCAACGTCGACGAAGATCGGCAATCTTATGACCAGAGATTCCACGGTTAGAAATCTTGGGTAGAGAACTGCCTAATTCAACGCCTAAACGGGCGGCAATCAGGAAGACATAACTGTGCCCGAGTAGATGGTTCTGGTCCCAACCATTTGGTTTACGACTTCTTTGCATATCGGTGATCGAGTCTCCAATGAATAAAAGATGCTCATCCTGTTTGAATCCAGGTAAGGAATATTTATATCCATTTGGGAGAATGGAGGGTTTCGCGCCAGCTAGCGTGGTTAAGCTTAGAGCACCTGCAGATAAGGCAGTACTTTGTAAAAAATTTCTACGGTTCATAATATTTTTTATTATAGTTATAGCTTCCCTCTTTACCTAACAAACAGAAATAATAGTAATGAAATAAAGGTTTACAGTAGCTAACATTTACCCAACTCGAATGAGTTAACCCTCAGTTTTCTTGAGGGTATGCTCGAGCCGTTAATCCAACCAGTTTCCAACTACCACCACTTAGGCCTTTTTTAAAGGCCTTGGGATCAAGGATTAACATCTCCCCACGCTTAAGAAGACCCAGTTTATCAATCTTAATAACCCTATTCTGAGAACTCGACGAAATCTGGACAGGCGGTTT
>JAQXCL010000075.1 GCA_029251885.1 Opitutales bacterium
CGGGGTATTGAGGAAGCTCTCTTTACCTGGACTGATTCCCCCTCGACTACCCTCAATGTGATTTGGTTAGTGGAGGAGGATGATCCCACCGATTTTAAATGGGGAAAGCAAGGGGGTGAAATCAACCGAAATGCGGTGATCAAACGGCAATCTTTTTACGAAAAGACTCTTTCTTTCTGGGGACTTGCCCTGGATGTGAAAAATGGTCGATTCTCTTTACCTTCTTTAAAAAATGCAGATGTTGAAGTCTGCCAGGTTCAATTAACTGGGTTACAACCAGACACGATTTATTGCGTGAAATTGGGAAAGAAAGAATTCAAGGCACGAACTTTACCTGCAAAGCGACCCGATCGTATATCTTTTGTTACGGGAGGCGATATGATGCACAAACCCGAGTGGCACGAGGACGGGGTCAAAGCGATGGCTTCCCGTTCGCCCGATTTTGCCCTGATTGGGGGGGACCTTGCCTATGCCAATGGACAAGATTGGAAGCGCTGGCTCGATTGGATCGAAGTCTATGCAGATCACGCCCGTAGTTCAGATGGTCTATCCATTCCCTTTGTGGTTGCGATCGGGAATCACGAGGTCATCGGTGGCTATGGTCAGATTCCCGAAAAAGCTCCTTTGTTTTTTAACTTCTTTCCCTTTCCTCAGGAAAATGATGCAACCTACATTATAGACATGTACAAAGATTTATCGGTGCTGGTTTTAAACTCTAATCATACACGCCCCGTGGAAGATCAGGTTGAATTCATCGAGCAGGCATTATCTTTGCGAAAAACCCGGAAGCATCTTTTTGCTCTTTATCATTTTCCGGCATATGGAATTGTCAAGGGTGGGCTGGAAAATCCGATCTCTCAGAGTATGCGTAAGCATTGGACTCCTCTATTTGACAAATATGGCTTGGATGCCGCATTTGAAAACGATCACCATGTGTACAAGCGGTCCAAGCTGATCAAGGGTGGGGAAGTGGATGATTCTGGCACCCTCTATATCGGGGATGGTGCCTGGGGAGTAAAAACGCGGGGGATCGGATCGGAGAATTTATGGTATGTCGAACAAGCCTCACCCACCCGCCATGTCATCGAAGTGGTGATTGAAAACAATGTCCGTACATACCGGGCAATCAATCACGACAAAAAAGTATTTGATGAATTTGTAGACGATCGCGATACTCAAACCTTAGCAAAATGAAGATCTATCCATATATTTTAACTTTTTTAATCTGTGGTACACTTCTGCATGCTCAGCCTTACCTCGCTAAAACCTCTCAACTATCCGAACAGCGGTCCGATCGTTCCCTTTCCATCAATTCCGAATACCTGGTGTTCGATTTAGGCGCAGTTGCCAAAGGGAAGTCTCCTGTACTCATTTATTTGCATGGTGCTGGAGGCGGGCGGCCTCCGCTTAATCGTTTGGGTATGCAGGCAAATGCTTTGCTTAAGGGAATTGAACGTTTTGATAAGGGTCCTTGTTATGTGGTGGTTCCCCAATGTCTGCCAGAAACCAAAAACGGAGAGCGTGCGACCTGGGAACCAGCAGACCTAAATCTTCTTCTTGATGATTTACTGGAGAAATTTCCTATCGATGCGAAGAGGGTCTATCTGACTGGAAACAGTATGGGGGGTTATGGATCCTGGGCCTGGGGTGGACATAGCCCTAAACGGTTGGCCGCGATTGCTCCAGTGGTCGGAGGAATAGGACCGGGTGGTCCCAAGGATGTAACCCCCGATTTAAAGAATTGGGCAAAGAACCTCGCCAAAGTTCCAGTCTATGCATTTGCCGGTGGAAAAGACCGGGTAGTTCCCGCGGAACGGTCGGAACGTATGGTTGCAGAAATTCGCAAAGCTGGAGGGAAGCAGGCAAAAATTAAAGTATTTCCCGAGGCCGGACACAATGCCAGGCAGCTCGTATACACGAGCGAAGAATTTTACGACTGGATATTTAGCCAATCAAAATGAGAAAGGTTCTTTTATACATCTTTATCATGTCGGGTCTCATTGCATTGGCATGTATACCGGCAATTTTATATTTGGAAAGCCAGGGAAAGGTGCAAAAACCTTTCCACCTTATACAACTTCTATCCTGCATGATCTGTTTTCCCACCAGTGGATGGTTTCTTTGGAAAAGTAGAGAAGAGGGTTTTTCGAAAGTTAAGATACTTGCGACAATGGCCTGTTTATCCAGCGGCGCATGGTTCAGCTATTTTGTTTATGTGATGGTGATGATGGCCCAAACAGGCTCCTAGCGAATTTACCTAGAACAATACGGGGTTTCGCCTTCATTTTTATTCTTGGCTACTTTTAAAGCGAGCTTGGGCATATAGATGGGGGAGTCATAATCTTCGGTTCACCAATCACTCCAAGTTGAGAATGCATACCCGCCAGTAAGAAAAACAGCCTCGGTGGGCGAGTAAGTGGCATAAAAATAAAAATTGGTCAGGAATGTGTATAACAACAACCGAGTTAAAAAATAATAAAACTTTATGCTTATGACTAAAGTGGGAGGGGCATTTTACCAAATGGTTACTTTAAGCTCTTTGAAGAGATGAGAATGTGGTCTATTATATCTACCATAGGGCGTAAAGGTTAAGACTGAGTATCAGGAGTAAACCTTGCTTAAAAATACATGAGGGTCCTTTGGGCAAGAGGTTCCTCTTTTTTCAGATATATTTTTAATTTTATTGAGGGTGTAAATATGGGAATATATTTCCTTAAAATTGAACTGATGCCTCTAAATGTAGTCTAAGGGTCGATTCCGTAAAGTTGGCAAATTAATGAGATTTTTGTAGTGTTAGGCTGTATCTATATTTAATAAAATACCTCGATATGTGCTTCTCAAAATCGTTAACTATTCTCCCCCTTTTTATTTCTGCCTGCTTATATTCTAAGCAAAGCGAACAGGTCGATTTTGCTAGAGAAATCCTACCCATCTTGTCTGATAAGTGTTATGCCTGTCATGGTCCAGATACGAAAAAGAAAGATCTTGTTCGACTCGACCTTGAAGAATTGGCCAAGAAAGACTTAGGCGACTATCATGCAATTGATCCAAGTAATTTAGAAGAAAGCGAATTACTCTATCGAATTATTGATGAGGAAGACCCGATGCCCCCCGA
>JAQXCL010000046.1 GCA_029251885.1 Opitutales bacterium
CCCGCCCCAGTCAAAACCAACGATGGTAAGGAATACTTATCCTTTACCAGGTACGATTCTGACTACCAATCGACCATGGGGGTTCAGTACATCGTCGAGAAAAGTACAGACCGTAGAACATGGTCCTCATCCGGTATTGAACAGGTTGGTTCATCGGTCGATCTGGGCGGTGGTATGGAACGTGTTGTCTATCGCACAACGGCAGCCACTTCTGCTGGTACTACTCAGTTTATTAGAGTCAGAGTAAAAGCCAGGTAACGACACTTTTACAGTATCGCCCACATAAACTCTGGGAAAAGTACTTAAAGGCAAAGTACATGCTATTTGAAGTACCCTTCGTGTTACCCGCTAAATAGCTGGGAGCGTTTAATTACTCTACGACTTTTGATTTGGGTAGATCTAAAGGCATTACTTGCACATCTAATATTATTATCAAAGGGGAGATTTTAACGAAAATACATCTGAAAAGGGAAAAGCAAATTCCGCTGGCGCACTCTTACTCGCTTAACTGTGCACAAAGCCAATCCCAAAGTTCGCTTGAATTCCCAATGCCTTCCTAGGCATTATAAACCTTGGCTAAATATTTCTGAGTCGATTGTTCTTCCGCTTGCCTGATTGATGGGATCAGTCATTTCTTTCGACCTGAATGGTTTAATGACTAGATCATTTTTTCAGTCCAACATTTGTGTCTTATGTTCCGTTTGGTAGTGATCAGCAAGAAAGTCACGTCCAAAATCACCATCAAAATCTCGCCAAGCTGCATGAGCATGATTGATGTCATTTTGGGTATTTGCATATTCAAAAAGAAAATCAGGAGTTTGCACCCTGAAATAGTGTGCCTCGTTCAAATTCAAACTACCTGCCCAGGCAATATAAGTTCCCTGGGGATCGATAAGAGGTTTTCGTTTTGAAATTTGCTTAATGACTTCTGGGCGGTGCTTGACTGCATACAAATAGACAAGTTCGCTTAACCAAGTTTTTTGCTTTGGATTTAACTTGGTAATCGGTAGCCCATTTGGTGGGAAAAACGATTTTCGGTTCACCGTGCTGTCTTGACCAGAAAGGATATCCCGAGGAGCTTTCTCTGAAAGAATGGCCAATTTCTTTTGCGATACTGAGAGTGAACGGAACAGTTTGTGAGCCTTCTCTGCCTCATCGGTTAAAACTTGCAAACCTGCATACTTACCCTCGAAAACTTTCGCCGGACTAGCCCCAAAAAAACTTGGTGTATTCGAAAAGACCCGACCATTTACAAGGGTAAAATTGAGGGATAGATGATGCCCTTCGAACCGCCACCCCCATGTCCCCACATTGGCAGGAGTACCAAATATCGATATGTGATACAGTTCGGGGTCGCGGAAGGTACTACCTTCTCTCTCAAAAAGGATTTGCTCGAGCAGTATAATATCGGTCGCTTCCAGCAACCCTCGATGGCTAAGCGCAGAACCAAGCAATCCATGAGCAAGAATCTTTTGATCGGCGGTCATCTCCTTGAGGGACAACCCCTTTCTTCCATGGGGTTGGATAAATCTACCGGGAAAATAATGCCAATTTTCGCGCTCTTCATCCAGGAACTCAAACTGTGCCTTTTCTTTTACATTTACATCTAAGGACTGGAGAAACCTCTTCGACGCAATGACCATATGTTTTGCTGGCTCCAAGGCGTAAGCATTTAAAAGCAATCCAAGAAAGGAAAAAGAAATAAGAAGTATCAGTTTCATAGGGATATATATTTTAAATGACTATTGATAGTGATTGAAGAAAGATTGCGAGGGAACTCAAATCCATCCCATCTCTTAATCTATTTTGGACATTGGAAAAAATTTGTACATAAGGGAATTTATATACCTTCCAACTTCCAGATCTTGGCGTCAGAACGAATAAATATCGAGTCTTTCCAATCCTTAATTAAGTTAGACGAATCTTTATTTCATGAAAAATAGTGATGTATTTTTACTGTTTCACTATTTTACATAATAGAACATTATTTACCTATGAAATACCTGAATAGCCCGTTTTTTTATGTAAGCATTTTTCTTGTTGCTGCCGTTTCCATTCAAGCAAAGGACCACAAACCCAAGCTTCACGAAATGGGTAACCGCATTAAACAGGAGGTAAAGTCGGGCAAGATATCCAAAGGAGAAGGTTGGGAAAAGTGGCGTGCGGTACAACGCCAACATGCACACCACGAGGAAGTTGAATACAAACACGATGCTGATGATTGGGATGACATCGATGAGTTGGAGCATGAAATTGAAATTCGATCCATGGAATTTGAATTAGAACGAATAGAGCAGGAGCATGAATTTGAAAGGCTCAAATGGGAGCACCAAATGGAACGTATGCAGCACGACTTCGAACGGGAACGCAAAGAATGGACGATTCACGATATGCAAATGCACGCTCGGATGGAGCTTATGAAAAAGGATATTGGGAACCATTTAAGATCAGGAACCAAACCGCCCCATGGAACCTCCCCTAGACATCCTCATGATCGTCGGACCAAGAATGAAATGCATCGAGGTATAAACCAAGGAACATTGCCTCCGCATTTACAGCACAACAATAAGCAAGCCCCAAAAAAGAGTCAGTGCCAAATCAACTCTGAGAAGCAACCCGATCAAAAGAAGGGTTGGAAAAAGAATGATTCTGCATCGAGCAAAGGATCCTGTAAGAATAAGAAAAATTCCGGTAAAGCTAAGTGCAAACAGGAATGCTCGTCGAAGAAAGGCAAGTAGCCTTTCTTGAATTACTCAGTTTAAAATCAGGAGTAATCTTTTTGGGGTTATTTAAATTCGCACAAATCTTTCACAATGCGAATTATTTAGGACGCAGGGGCATGCTGTCCGCCCTGGAATTAATCAAAATCTTGAGAGAGTAAACAATGAGAAACTTGGCTTTCAGGATACGATTCTTGCGATTGTAGGATCTAAACTTTTCAACATTCCTTAAATTCCAGGTCTGCTTTTATTAAGTTGAGGTTGTGTATTATTTCATTTCTTTTCAACAATCAGAGGAATGAATTTCAGGAGAAGTAAAATTTTGTATTTTTTGAAATTTATATCCAATTGGAAACCGTCCCATTTTTTTATAAGAATTCTTCTTTTAATTTTTTGCGGAGTTAATGGTCCCTTACAGTCAAAAGAGTTGGCGCAAAAAAAAGAATCATTGCAGGATGTAACTGAATCATCTCTGCACTTTGATAGGGCAAAAATTGCAGCAAAGAATTTATCCATCACAGAGTCGACAAGGGGTATCCAAGAAAATCAGTCGCTACACTTCACACAACGCATCGAGGGTTGGGTAGTCGAGTGGAGCAACGCTTTCAAAATTTCAGAAAACCAAAAACTATTCCAAGCGGTCAAGAAGGCACTTGGTAATCACCTCCAACGAATCACCTATATTCTTTCCCTGGAAAAAGCCGCCCAGTTACAAAAGTTATTAATCCGAGTAGATTTAAATTACAGGTTGGATAATATGCAATATCATCCCAGTAAACGGTGGCTCATAAACAACAGACACGATCCAACATTGGAAAAAAGAGTGCACATCCCCAGAGCGAGGCAACTACTAAGTAGGCAACAATGGGCACAGCATCCATATGTTATTTTGCACGAACTTGCTCATTCTTTTCACGACCAAGTTCTTGGTTTTGATGATAAAGAAATTTTACAAGCCTATCAAAAATCTGAAGATGAAGGCCTTTATAAAAGAGTACTTTTATTTAACGGAAAAAAATCGGCACATTATGCCCGTACCAACCACAAGGAGTTCTTTGCCGAAATGACAGAGGCTTATTTGGGAGTGAACGATTTCTTCCCATTTGTTCGGGCCGAACTATTGGAACACGATCCAGATACTTTTGCCTTGATGGAAAAAATCTGGGGTAAGATTTAATCCTTACTTCTTACAATGATAATACGAATATCATTCCTATTGGGTCTTAAACTTTTTTTATGTGTTAAACTCTTGGCTGACTTTCAGGTATTTGCCCCATGTGCACAAACTTCTACCCTTTGGATTGTAAAGGCCCATACGGGCGATCAGGAATTCGAACTTAAAGTCATCGACAAAGTGAACCTTGGATTTCCCGGGCGTGTAATCACCAAGCATCCCCACAAACCATTGCTCTATGTAATCTCTACAAGGGGTGAAGTAGGGAAAGTACCAGGAGCAGTTATTTTTTTAAGTGAAGATGGTTTCTACAAAAGTCATAAACAAATTCATTTTCAAAATGATGCCTGCTTTTTAAGCCTGGACAATGAAGGTAAGCATCTGCTCGGAATAAGTTATGGAAGCGGACGCTTACATGTTTACCCGCTTGATGCCCATGGCATTCCCGGTGAAGCAGTCTCAACAATTGATGCAGGAATGAACAAGGCCCATTGCGTGCTTCTACCCCCTGATGGAAAGAACCTCTACATTCCCTATGTAAAAGACAACCTCGCTCTTTTACAGTATAGCTACGACGGCGATTCTGGGGGGATTATCCCATTGGAACCCCAAAACGCGAATCCGCCCGAGGGTACGGGCCCTCGCCATATGGCTTATCACCCCACCCTTCCCATGGTCTACTTTAGTAATGAGCAGGGAGTTGGATTGTCGGTGTATCACCGGCAGGCAAATGGACAATTAAAGATTAAGCAAGACATCAACATTCTCCCACAAGGCATGTCGAAAATCGGGCTGAGTGCATCCGACCTTCTGATTACTCCAGACGGAAAATTTCTTTTTGCCGGATTGCGCGGTCATAAACAAAACTTTGACCATATTTCTCGATATCGAGTGCTCGAAGATGGTCGTGCTGAGTTTCTGGGCCTGACCAAGGCGGAAAAAATACCATGGGGTTTAACCTTATCTCCGGACGGGAAATATTTGATGGTTTCCGCCACCCTAGGCTCATCTTTAAATGCTTATCACATTTTACCCGGGGGTAATCTTCAAGAAGTCGGTTCGCTTGGTTGGGATACAGGAATATCGGATCTAATTACCCGATAAAAAAACTACGATGAATCAAATCATCACCGTCTTACTTTCTACAATTTTATTACTTCTTGCAAACTTACCACGGCTAAGTGCAGAAGTTGAAAACCCGGATCCAGCCAGGTTTAACCTGTCTTTTAAGGAATTTTCCAATCAGGACCAAATGAAGGAGCCAAAGCAAAACCAGCTCATTCTCTTTACTGGCAGTTCAAGTATACGCTTTTGGGATATTGAAAATTCCTTTCCCCAAAAAAACCTCCTCAACCGAGGATTTGGAGGGGCTCATATCTCAGATGTTCTATATTTTTATGATCAACTGTTTCCAAAGTACAGGCCAGCGCGCATCATTTTTTACTGTGGCGAGAATGATTTGTGGTCAGGAAAACCTGTAGATCAGGTAAAGGGTGATTTCTCTGCCCTGTGGCTGAAAATTAAAGAAGGTTTGCCCAAATCAGATTTGGTTTACCTATCCTGCAAGCCCTCGCCCAAAAGGATTTCCAAATGGAACTCGTATCAATCCCTAAACCTAAAAATCAAGCAATTGTCTCATTCTGAAGAAAGGCTACATTTTGTAGATATTTCAAAAACATTGCTCAAGTCCGACATGACTTTTCATAAAAATTTGTGGAGAGCAGATAATCTCCACTTAAATGCAACCGGCTATACAAAATGGTCACGGGTTGTACACCCGTGGTTGAATCTAGGAAATCAACTTTAGGCAACTCCTGTGTCAGACCGTTGTGCCTAAACTGGAATGGGCTCGCAGACAACAAAATGAGCCGCTCTACATTCAGGGTTTTACCGATTCAAAAACCACAGAGGTAAGGCGACGAGCATCGGGAATATTGAAGATCAATTGTCCTTCCGTAACGACTAGTAGAGACGATTCCCCCGAAACATTGTTCTTACGATAACCGGTCTTTGGTTCGACATCCTCGGTGATCCATCTTACCCGTACCTCTTCCCCCTCGGCAAAGCCTTCGCCCACAAACTGCTCGTTCCGGTTGTACCTCTCTCCCTTTTGAATGGTCGCCGGTATGGACACAGTAAGATCCTGTGGGTCCTCATCCACATCGCGCCGTGCCACCAGCACAATAAATCGCTTGGCAGTACGGTCATAGGAACTCATCCGCATAAAGTCCTCGTCGTCTACCCCGGTGAGTATGATGTCATTTTCTTCCTCACCTGCAATGGCATGATGAATACACTCATTCTGCCCAGCGGATAACTGAGCAAACCAGCGCCAAATATAATAATGGGTATGATTGGGATCGTCCGGAACCGCATAGGGTGCACCAAATTCGCTTCCTTCAAAGGAAGGAGAATCATTCCTTATCTGAGTTTTTTCGTCGCCGCCCCAAAGGTTTAATTTACGGGTGGCAATCGCTGGACCCCCTGTGAAGTTCGGGGTCAAATCTTCTCCTAATAAAGCTAACTGCCCATTGTAATCCAATCGCTTGGTCAGCCCCATCGTCCATGCACTATGGTTATCCGCCCATGGTAGATTGGTCAGGCTCAATCCACGTTGGATACATTCTCCAAAGATTCGCAAAGTCGACTCCACGGTATCCCCACTTCCTTCAGGACCATGCGGTGTACGTTTACCATCCCAGCAAATCCAACTTTCGGCCGCCACCAATCCCTTATCAGCATAGCCATCTTCGTTTAATCGACGCCCCATATATTCCATCTGGCTCCAGACTGAAGTTACCCATGTAAGAAGGCCACCACCCCATCCGTTATTAAAATCACTAAGATTAAGGGCGAAATTATCAATCATCCCCATCAATTCCGGGTATTCTAGTTGAACATCATACCACTCTTTGCAATCACGCGAGGGTGACAGCCCGGCAGTAGAAACTACTTTGGTATCACCCGTCTCTTCTGAATAATCCCGAATCGCCCGAGCCGCTGGCAGGATAAACAACTCCATCAATTCATCCCACGAACCCTCCCAATACTTTGGATGGTTCGCTTCATGAAATATACCATAATAGTCTACATCTTCGCCAAACCACTCAACCGTTGCCTTAACCATGTCATAGATCGCCTGATTATCAGGGGGTAGCATGTTAAAATCCGCATATTCCTCACCACCATTCATCCACAAAGGCACCTGCCAAATGACCAGCTCTGTTTTAATTCCACGAGCTTTGCACAATCTCACCGCATGGCGAATGGCCTGAGCCTCCTTTGAGGGATGGTTTGCATAATCTAAGTTTTTCTTGCTCGGAAGTGTGTGCAGGGACATATACCAAAAACTCGCATAGCTTCCCACTTTCCCGAGCTCCCGCTCGATATCTGCTTCCGAATTTTTGGGCCGCCCCGGATAGGGTTGCCAGCGAAAACCCACATGCAAGTGGTCCCTGGTGGTCTCATAAACGGGAATTCCACCATCGCGCTCGAAAAGGTCTGCTATTCCAGGACCGACCCGATCTTTGGGGTCTTCCGGAATCAATGATTCCTCAGCAAGGCAATCCAAACCCATAACGCTTGCCATAATAATAAGTCCAAAATGAAGGGCCCTGAAACACATACGTCCCCTTTTACACATCGAATCGAATGAAGACAAGAATTAGGGTGCAGACAAAGATAAAGAATATATCGAGCACCAATCAGGTTTGCATGGTAAATAAACCCAATTAAAGTCCTGCACAGGTCGATCTAAATAAGCAACAAACGCTCTACTTCCTGTATGAAAGAAAAAGTTTAAAGGAAATACTAAACCCTAAACTATATAAGCGAAATCACAGAACAAATTCATGGAAACAGTTTCTTAACTAATTGCTAAAGTTTTTTTTTACTAATAGGTGCCAATTTTTACAACAAGGCGACAAAATCTGTTTAAGCAGCTACATTCTTACAATAAGAAAAATAAAGGGTATAGCACTTATATTTACTGACCTAGCACTCTTTTGCCACATGATGCAAAAGAGTGCCCGAGGTGGGACTTGAACCCACACTCACTAGGTGAAACGGATTTTAGTCCGCAGCGTCTACCATTCCGCAACTCGGGCATTGATGAGGGAGTAATTCCCGCCCAACAGGGCTGGGAAAAATGCAAGATACAGGCACCTAATAAAATTTACGAAGTTATCGAGAGAGATCCATTGCCAGAACGGACAAAGATCATAAGCGAATTGGCAGATCGGATTCTTGAGCTCGAGAAGATCTTCCGGGATATTGCTGAAAGCTTGTAATCTATCCTTGGAACCCGGGGGAAGTAATGAATCAAGCAAAGTGTACATTGGACCTGCTTGTTACTAAGAGAAAACAGAGCAAAAAACCGAAAAAATGGCAGTTATTTAGCGAAAAACCTAGTATTTATAGGGTTTTCCGCTGGACTCCCCACCATTTAGGTACCCTTCCCCCAGATTTGACGCAGGGCGGGCACCCGACCTCGGTTTTGTTCCGCCTAAATAAAATTTTTATAAATATGGACAATTCTTTTAATTTTAATAATACAAAAATTCTCCATGCTGTAAGTAAAGAGAATGAATTAAACCATATAATCAACCAGTTAAATCAGGTGATATTTTGCACTCTTCGTCCTACGCTGGATGCTTAAAAGCGTTTAAGGCATCTAGCAGTTGACTGAAAAATACAAATATTTATTATAATATTTCATATTATATGTTAAAATTTGTACACAATTTTTTTTTTCCGTTAGTTTTTTCCACTTTATGAAGTAATTATTTAATGGAACCAAACTCAAATTTAAAAAATACCAATTTTTTGGCTTATTACACGAAGCACGAAACTGCCATTCGTGCCTATGTTAGAAGCGGGTTATACAACCATCATGATGTGGCTGATTTGATGCAAAAAGTAGCCATCATTGCCTGGAATAAATTTGATCAATTTAAGGACCGGGAGGAAAACTTTGGCAAATGGATGATGGTGATCGCCAAGTATGAGATCATGAGTTTCCGCAGAAAAGCCCAAAAAATGGATGTGCCTATCTGCGATCAGGTGATGCAAAAGATCTTGGACCAGGGTGCAAATGAATACGATTCCGGAAAAGAGCATTGGCAAGCCTTACAACTATGCACCCAAAAATTAAAAGCGGCGGAACGGGAACTTCTCGATGTTGCCTATAATTCCTCCACCTCAATCAAGGACTTTGCCAAGGAAACCAATAAAACCTCCCAATCCCTCTACCAAAAACTTAATCGTATCCGCACTGCCCTTACCTCCTGTGTACATTTACAAATTAAAGCTGTACAATCATGAAACTTTTAGAGAAGAAACTCATTGAAAATTATTTTGCCCAATCCATCTCCGATAAAGATATCTCATCGCTCAACGAATTATTGCTAAATAGTGAGGAAGCTCGTTCCTTCTTCCTCACTTATGCATCGGTGGTGGAAAACCTGGATGAGTCGAGGCAAGTCCACAATCTCCACTATTTCGGAAACTCAAAAACCACCCGCTTCTCTAAAAATAAGGGCGGAAAATGGCTGGCGATCGCAGCTTCGATTATTTTTGCGGTGTCTTGCCTAAACCACTTTGTATTTCAAAAGACATTGGAAACTGACCATGGACTTGCGGTAAGTTCCGAGAAACCACCAAGCATACAATTAATTGATTTTTTCGGACTGCATGAAGCTCATCATTCATTCATTCCGGGCCAAACCCAGTTTGAACTTGGAGAATATGAAATTAAAAGTGGTAAACTACACCTTAGGTTCGGAGAATCGGTGGATGTAATTTTTACCGGTGCATCCATTTTCGAAATCCTCAGTGAAAAAGAAATTTTTTTACAACTAGGAAATATCAGAACGATTGTGCATGATGAACGGGGCCATGAATTTACCATTAGTACCCCCAGTGCAAATTATATAGACTTGGGCACTGAGTTCTCTCTAAATATTAATCCAAACACCAAGGACCAGCTTGAAGTGGACGAAGGCCTGGTGGAAGTTAAGGACAGTAAAAGAGTTAATTCCTTCGGTAAATTTTCACCTTATAATTATCCGTCCCTGGAGAACGCTCCATTCGCACTTATCGATTTATCCAATGACCTCCCAGGTGAAGCAGGCTTCGCCAGATGGAACGACCTGATTACAAAAAAATTAAAAGACCCAGACCTGCTCGGGCTCTACACTTTTGAAGTCCCGAACAACAATAATGCTAATCTCAGTTACGAAAACTCTCTCTATAATCTGCCTAAAAGTCTTCCCGCTAGGTTTAATATAAAAAATCCCAAAGATCTGATTATTAACCGTGCAGAAAGCGGTATCGCCAGTCATGGTATCATAAGAAACTGCGGCAGATCCTACGGCCGTTGGGAAGGGGATAAATCAAAGTCTCTGAGATTCAATAACAAGTGGTGTGCTATCTATTTTCAATTAACTGGAAAATACGAAGAATTCACCTTGCAGGCATGGCTACAAACGCACCAGTTGAAATCACCCACTAACTTACTAATCAAGCCATTACTTTGGGACAACCCTGGAAGAATGTGTATCCGAATAAATCGAAATGGAAACCCCTATCAATCATTGTGGGGGGAATCAAGTATTCAAGAGAATCGCAACCTCGATCACAAGATTGGCAACGGTTGGCAACTATTGACTTACACTTTTGGAAAAGAAAACGGACGGGTGGTTAGCAAACTTTATTTGAATAGAAACTTAATCAACACGGCCTTTCCTAAACATGTAAAAAATATTCAAATGGATGGATTTTTTATGGGTGCATCCCGAAATGTGAAGAGCGGCCAAATCTCTAGCAGTTTTGATGGTAGAATTGATGAGGTTTCTCTCTGGGCGAAGGCCTTCAGCAAAAAGGATATCGAAGCAGATTACCACCAGGGGTATCCCTTCTACCAGTTATTCTCCCCCGAACTTGTTCAAAAATGAAAACGACAATTCAATTCAATGGCGAAGAATTAATCAGTAAATCCGAGGCCATCCGTATGCTCGGTTTTTCCCAGCTAAACAGTGTGAACTATTACATAAGGCGGGGAAAACTGGATGAGTATAAAATTATCGGACTGAACAAAAAGTTACTCTCCCAAAGGCAGGTGCTTGCCCTTCGCACACGACCCAAAATAGCCGATGCAGAATAAAGTTTTAACCTTTAGGGACCACCCAAACCACCTGATCAATCTAGTAAAGGCTTCCTATTTGCTCGGTTATACCGATTACCGAGAAACCGAAAAACTGATCGAAGCCGGTTATTTAAAAGCCTACAAGATTACAGGGACCAATCGATGTAGGGTCCGCTACCACGATGTAATGAATTTGCCCACCTCAATCGAACTTAAGAGTAAACAAAAGCAAAAGAACCCAAAGAAATGATTAAACTAAACGAAGACTACGAAAATAATGTAAAGTATCTCACTTTTACAGATGGGGTGAAACTATTGGGCGCAGGAACGGGCGAGCGTATTCGGAATTTTGTCAGAGATGGGAAAATACGGGCCTACCAATTACCGAATGTTAAAGGGTTAAGGGTACGCAATGATGATGTCCTCAATCTGATAACGGTTAGTTCACCCAAGGATGATCAGTAAAAAGGAGGATCTTTCTCCACCGGATAAGGAGAACCTCGACCGGTTTGTAAAAATCTCTGAAGCGGCCAGAATCATGGGCTTTGCAAATTATAACTCTGTTAATCACATGAATGCCCGCGGACAATTAAAACTCTACAAAATGCCCCACAAAAATGTGAAGCGGGTGTTACTTAGCGATATCAATAAAATCCTTCTCAGACAAAGATTTATCGATGAACCGGATGCCCTTTCTCCCCCTTCCAAAAACAAGCGTGGAAGACCCAAAAAATTTACCGGCAACTGCAACTAAAAGAAACGATACGAAAAAACCATTGTGAAAGAAGACTCAGGCACCCAAAAACCTATTCTTGTTAATTTTACTGAAGCGGCTGCTATCCTCGGATACAAAACAAACCAGGTGGTAAAAAAATTAATCCGGGAAGATCATTTAAAGCAATATAAACTACCGGATTCGAAACGCAATTATGTGGACAAAAAGGAAGTGGAGGCCCTTATCCGCCTATTAGATAAAGGTAACGATACCCAAACCACAAAGGACGATTCATAAAACCAGTCCAATCTTTGCATAAAATTCCCGCCCATTTGCCCACCTAAAATTAGCCCCAACAGCCCAGCCAGTATTCGTTCTTTCATGGCTGTTTGGTAATACTCCCTAAATTTTTATTTTTCTTCGTAAATTTTTGTATCATTTCAGAACTTAACGCTAATAGTATAGTATACTAATTAAGTTAATAAATGTATTTATCGAAAATTATATGTTAAAACAATCAATAAATAGCACAAGTGGGGCAAACAGCAGTAGAACAGGGGGTGGGCTCTGCATTTTTTTGGGGTCAATAATTCCTCCACCCCAACCCTTTTGCCCCCCCCTGCCCATTAAATTTTGATTTTACCAACCCTTAGGAATTCCCAAGCCAACCCAGCCATCTTCTCCCATTTTTAGACCAGCCCTTCTCTTTAAATTTTTAAGCTGCCCAAAAGTATTAGCCCGAAGACCCAGATTATGAGATTACCCCCAACCTACGCCACCCTTCTTACCATAAGCACCATGCTCTTTTCCTGGTGCCCTGCCTTCGCCCAGACCATCATTCCAGCAGGCTTTGGTTCGATGAGTGTAACGCAACCATCCCGGGAGACGGCCGTACTCACTGGGGTGCTCAATAGTACGGGCGGGCAGAACCCAACAGTTAAGATACGCTGGGGCGATGAAGATCGTGGTGCTGCTGTCACGCCCAGCACCGCCTGGGATAATGAGGTTACTATTTCGACCAATCAGGCAGCTGGTACTTTTTCCACCACCATCAC
>JAQXCL010000051.1 GCA_029251885.1 Opitutales bacterium
ATTAAGTGTCATCCAGTAACCATGAAATATCTGGCTAAAGATGGACATGACTACACCTTTAATCTCATAGATACTCCAGGCCATGTAGACTTTGCATATGAAGTTTCAAGAAGTTTGGCCGCTTGTGAGGGTGCCCTGCTTTTGGTCGACGCGTCACAGGGAGTGGAGGCCCAAACTTTGGCAAATGCTCAACTGGCAGATGCTCAGGGACTCAGTATTATACCGGTTATCAACAAAGTGGACTTACCAAGTGCCGATGTGGATCGAGTTTCTAATCAAATAGAGGAGATTCTTGCCATACCAGCGGAAGAAATCATCCTTGCCAGTGGAAAGTCTGGGATTGGAGTGGATGATATTCTCGAAGCGGTTGTCCACCGACTTCCTCCTCCAAGATGGACGGACCATACAAAACCAAGAGCCCTTATTTTTGACAGCGAATACGACGCTTACCGCGGAGTTATTTGCTACCTGAGGGTATTTTCTGGAACATTTTCTGATAATGCCTCACTTTTGTTGATGAGTGATCAAAGGAAAACCCAAGTTAAAGAATTGGGAACTTTTGTTCCAACTCCATCCCCGAAGCCCACGCTTGGTGAAGGAGAAGTAGGATATGTAGTCACTGCGATCCGTGATGTGGCAGACATAAAGATCGGTGATACCTTAACTCTTGCGGATACGCCATCAGACAAAATGCTTCCTGGATATAAAGAAGTAAGACCTATGGTATTTAGTGGTTTATACCCTTTGGATACTTCGGACTACCAAAAGCTCAAGCGCAGCGTGGGTAAACTCAGGTTGAACGATGCCTCCTTTAGTTATCAGGCAGAAACCTCAGTCGCTTTAGGGTTTGGCTTTCGTTGCGGTTTTCTTGGTTTACTCCACATGGAAATTATTCAAGAAAGACTAAGAAGGGAATATGAAATCGATCTTATATCGACCTATCCAAGTGTAATATATCGAGTAACCCTAACAACAGGTGAGACTATTGAAGTGGATAATCCTTTAGAACTGCCGGATCCCTCCGAGATTGGAAAGATTGAAGAACCCACAATAGTTGCCCGTATCCACGCTCCCAATGAATCCATAGGAGATTTGCTTGCTCTAGTCACAGAAAAAAGAGGAACTTGTACCGACACAGAGACCATTGACGAAACCCGTGTCATGCTCACTTGCCATCTGCCGCTTAACGAAATCTTAGTCGATTTCAACGATCGATTAAAAAGTGTGACTCATGGGTATGGATCCATGGATTACGACATGGACGAGTATTCTGAATCTGCCTTAGTCCGCATGGAGATAATGGTAAATGCTGAACCCGTTGACGCTTTCTCAACGATTGTTCACAGGGACAAGGCTGAATCAAGGGGTAGGGTACTCTGCTCCAAACTTAAGGATATTTTACCTAGGCAATTATTTAAAATAGCCCTTCAAGCAGCAATTGGTGGAAAAGTAATTGCCCGAGAAACTATCAGTGCGATGCGCAAAGATGTTACGGCAAAATGCTATGGTGGTGATATTTCCAGAAAACGTAAATTATTGGATAAACAAAAAGAGGGAAAAAAGAGGATGAAACAAATCGGTAATGTAAACATTCCCCAGGAAGCGTTTGTACAAATACTTAAGAGTTCAAATTGATCCAATTTTCATTTAACATTAAGTGATAGTTTAGAATTTCTCATTTTAATAACAAATGACCGTTATGAACGAAGACCGAAGAGCAAACCGCAGAGAAAAAAAGGGGGCCAAAGAACTTTTGCGTATCGGCTTAAAGGTATGGTTTTATCGAAAGGACCGATTACCTCCAATCGAAGAAAGAGCCTTACAAATTGCCAACCAAGGATTACGCGATGCCATCAAAACCAAGGCTATAAGCTCGAAGGAGCTAGAAAAGAAAGCACGAATTTTGGATGATGCACTTCGAAAGTCCGGTGGTTACTACTATCACAAAAAGAATTGGGTTGAAAATGTAGAAATGTTCCTTGTTGCCGCAATTGTTATTTTAGGAATACGCAGCTTTTTTGTTCAGCCTTTTATTATTCCAACGAATTCGATGTATCCTTCGTTTTATGGAATGACGCCTCATATTTATGAGGATGAAACACCAAACTTTCTTCAACGGGGAGCGGATAAACTTCTACTTGGTGCCTCTCACTACAGAATGGAAGCAGAATCCTCAGGCACCCTTTATTTGGTTCTTCAAAATGGGTCAAGCCACCGTTATGTTCAGGCAAATTTTCCAAACGGGCGGTTTTTCATTATTCCCACGATGGTACGAGAATATGTCTTTGAAATTGGGGGAAAAGAGCACTCCATCAAAGTACCAGCAGAGTTTGATATGGATGAATTATTATCAAAGAAATTTGCCGGCATAGAAAATCTTCGAGATCTACCCATGGTAATTGCCCAGGATGAATCACTTAGCCGAGGTAGATTGAAACTTTCAGAAAGAAAGTTTGTAAAGGGAGAAATTCCACTAGCTTTTGATGTGTTGCTTGGAGATGCCTTGTTTGTTGACCGCATGAGTTACAACTTCATAACTCCCAAAGCTGGAGACCCGATTGTTTTCAGAACAGCCAGCATTGATCGATTTAACTATGAACTTGGAACCAAAACTTTTTCTCAGATTGGAGAAGACAAATATTACATTAAACGACTTGTTGGCGAGCCTGGAGATAAGTTGGAAATGCGCGTGCCTGAGTCTATTTTCACCAATGGAACGGATGTTAGAAAAGGCGTACCTGGGATTTTATTTCGTAATGGTCAGCACATAAATGGATGCAATGCATTTGAACAAAATCGAAAACAAACCGAGTACTTTGCTGAATCATTCAAAGATGAACTCATTTCTGGTTATCCAGGTTACCGGGCTGATGGTCTTCTATCAAACCGATCCATTTTAAAAGTACCTCATAAAAATGATTCTGAGAATCCAACTGGATTAAATGGCTACTTTGCGATGGGCGACAATTCTACAGATAGCCTGGATGGAAGAGCCTGGGGCTTTGTTCCTGAAAATGAATTAGTTGGCCGAGCACTATTTGTTTACTATCCCTTCACTAAACGCTGGGGCTTAAGTGATTAGTTCGCACAATATACATTATGTCTAATAGGGATTTATCAATAGTGCCCTCTATTGAGAATTTACCCCAATGGTTGAATAATCGAGCAGCTGGTGTACTGCTGCATCCAAGTTCTCTACCAGGTGGATATGGTATTGGTTGCCTAGGTCAATCTGCCCGTGATTGGATTGATTTTCTATCGGATGCAGGTTTTTCCTATTGGCAAATGTGCCCGGTGGGACCGACGGGGTTTGGAGATTCACCATACCAAGTATTTTCTTCCTCAGCCGGAAATCCATACTTTATAGATTGGGAGCCATTAATCTCACTTGGATACGTAACGAATGAAGATTTGCATCCGATTAATCATTTTTCACCTTTCCGAGTGGATTATGGATCTCTATGGGAAACTTTTTTTCCACTCATGCGGGTTGCACACAACAATTTCCTTAAAAACACACTTCCACTGGAAAAAAAATACGGCAGCCTAGATGAGTTTAAAAGTTTACATGCCAGCTGGCTTGAACCCTTTGCAAAATTTCAAACCCTCAAGACCAAGAATAATTTAAAGCCATGGTGGTTGTGGGATGATGAAGATAAAAATGCTACTAAATCTCGAATTCCCGATGCATGGACTGAAGAGTATGATTTCCATATCTTCATTCAATTCATTTTTCGATCTCAGTGGGAAATTATTCACCATTATGCAAAATCCAAGAAGGTATCACTCATAGGTGACTTGCCCATTTATGTGGCTCCGGATTCTACAGATACTTGGAACAACCCTGAGCTTTTTCAAATAGGTAAAGATGGAAAGTTTCAAGCTGTTGCCGGCGTACCACCTGATTATTTTAATGAATCCGGTCAATTATGGGGAAACCCTTTATATGACTGGGAAAACATGCATACCAATGGCTATGATTGGTGGGTAAATAGAATTCAGGATCAACTGGATCTTTTCGAAGTTGTAAGAATCGATCACTTTCGAGGGTTTCATGATTATTGGTCCATCCCTGAAGGATCTACAGATGCAAAAAGGGGCAAATGGGAAACAGGCCCTGGGTCGAAGTTTTGGGAAAAAATGAAAAAATCATTCCCCCTCCTTCCCTTCTTAGCTGAAGACTTAGGTGACATCAACAAAGGGGTCCGAAACTTAAGGATTTCTTCTGGGTTACCAGGTATGGCAGTACTTCAATTTGCCTTTGATGGAAACCCACAAAACCTTTACCTTCCGCATAATCTATCAAAAGATCTTGTCCTCTACACCGGCACCCATGATAACGACACCTCTGGCGGATGGTATAACTCGACCGATGAAGATACCCGTTCCTTCTTTCGAAATTACCTTAATATCGATGGATCCACCCCTGGTTGGGATATGCTCAGGCATGCCTACCGCAGCGTTTCTCAACTTGTTGTAGTGCTGGCACAAGACTTACTCTCATTAGGAAGTGAAGCCCGACTCAATACTCCCGGTGAACCTTGCGGAAACTGGCAGTGGAGAATGACGGATGAGCAATTCTCCAACCTCAGAAACCATTCGTGCGATTACCTCCGAGAGCAAGCTATTCTTGCAGACAGGTTCAGGGAGAAGCTAGGGTAGTATTGTAATTTTAAGTTGATGAAAAAAGACATGCAAGCCAGTTCAGATTATCCCAAGATATCAAGCTTGCTTCCCTATTTTTCACACCTTAAGCCTTACTGGATCCCCTTTACTGGTGCACTAATTTTTGGGGTAATTTATGGAATTTCAAGTGGTTTTGGACTTCCCTTCATGACTGATCAAATATTCCCCCAAATTTTTCCATCCAATGAAAATGCCATCCGGCTAACAAGTTGGGAGATTTTCATTTATGTCTGCTGGTTTCCTTTAGTCTTTCTGATTCGTGGGGTGAGCAGCTTTTTTAACTCTTATCTGATTAACTTTTGTGGGCTGAAAGTGTTGGAAAAAATACGGATTGAAGTATTTGCCAAAATCCAACGCCTCCCCCTTGCCTTTTTTCAACGGCACAAATCTGGAGACTTGCTCAGCCGCGTTACTGCAGATACCGCTCAACTCCAATCTGCCGTTCTTTCAGTTAGCAATGATTTGATCCGTCAACCCATAACCTTTATTGGTGCGATCACAGCTCTGTCCGTTATGGCCTTCCAACGCGAAGGTATGGCATTCGTCCTTCTTTGCTTAGTGGCGATTCCTCTTTGCGTATTTCCTATTCGAAAAATTGGCTCATTGCTGATGAAAAAAGCCCTCGATCTTCAAGAAAGAGCAGGCGGCTTATCCTCGGTTTTAAATGAAAACCTATCCGGTCCCGCAGAAATTCGCTCACTTAATTTACAAGATCGTGAAATTGGGCGCTTTCGTGAGCAATCTGAAAAATTCTTAACTGCTCGAATGAAAGTCGTCAAATACTCTCATCTCCTAACGCCTTTAATCGAAATCATCACCGCTACCGGAATCTCCGTAGCTATTTTCCAAGCCGCCCGCACATCTATTCATTTGGATGCGGTAATTCCAGTAATTGTAGCTCTCTACATGTCTTACGAGCCCGTTAAAAAACTAGGGTCTATACACAATACGATCAAAGAGGGTTTAGCATCGCTTAAAAGATTACATGATGTGCTCTATGCAGAAGAAACGATAACTGAACCGCAGTCCCCCACCCCGCTAAACGAGATCAATGGAAAACTAGAGTTCAATAATGTATCATTCCATTACCCACTACTTGAAGAAGGAAAAATAAAGCATACAACAGCACTTGATTGCATTAATTTGACGATTGAACCAGGTGAAGTAGTGGCAATCGTTGGACCAAGCGGTGCAGGAAAAACCACTTTAGCCGGGTTACTCAACCGCCTGCACGACCCAACATCAGGAAGTGTGCTCCTGGATGGCAAGGACCTTCGGGATCTAGCACTTGTGGAACTCAGGGAAGCAATTGCGTCCGTTCCACAAAAACCTTTTCTTTTTGACGATACTATCGAGGGAAATATTAGACTTGGACAATCTATTCATTCAACAGGCACAGTTGAAGATGCACTTAAAAATGCAAATGCCTGGGAATTTGTATCCTCCATGGGTATGAAAACTAAACAGAAAATTGGGGAAAAAGGCAGCCGGGTTTCAGGAGGTCAATTACAAAGACTGGCTCTAGCTCGGGCTTTTTACCGGAACTCCCCTATCCTGCTTTTGGATGAAGCCACATCCGCACTTGATACAGAAAGTGAAGAAAATATACACCAAGCAATGAAGAAGCTGACCCAGGGTAAGACCACTATTATGATTGCCCATCGTTTTAGTTCGATTCGCTTGGCAAACCGCATCCTAGTGATGAAAACTGGAAAGATAATTGCCGACGGTTCACACAAAGAAGTTTACAAAAATTGCCATCTTTATCGCACACTGTTCGATAACCAGACTGAATAAATTATTTTAGCTATTGGAGCTTTCTTTCTTCTTACTAAAGCACTGGATATAGATCTGTAAACCGTCACTTGGAGGACCTTTTGGAAATGACTCTGTAGGTTTTAATCGCATTGGAATAACCGAACGAAAGAAAGTAAGTGAATGGCAACAAAACCAACTGATCAACGGCAACTCTACCCAAAGTCCATGAGATTGATAAAAAAGTAGATAACCTGAATGAAGAACAAAAAGCAGGGTCGAAAAAGGCCCACCCGCTAAAATAAAAAAAACTTTGTACTTCGCTAAACCTTGAACAGAAAAAGTTGTTAAGCCCTCTTGACCATGTCTAAGAGAAAACTCAACAGATAAATTCTTTCCCAACCTGAAAAACTTCCCGCCAAGTCTGCCGACTCGAAGCAAAACCTCATCGGAGGTTAAAAAACAGGCAACAAGTGAATGGCCAAGTTCGTGAAAAAAAGTTGCCAACGGACGAAATAAGCAAATTCCAACCCAAGCAATCAATACATAGGGAATACCGCTCAAGCTAAAATAATCAATGGATGACATGGAAAAGATTTAAAATTAAAAGAAAAAGGATTGATACAGGATGGTGCTTGATGCAAGGTTTCGGATTGTTGAATGATCATTCATGTTTCGTTTTTTTAAGCAAGTATTCTCAAGTAAAAAACTTGAAGTGCGGGTGCCTCATGCTCGTGGATTACCTCTTACCGACATGAATCAATACGGCGAAGAGGCGGAATCCAAGCAATGGATAGGAGTCGACCTAGATGGTACATTAGCTGAAGCTGAAGCATGGAAAGGTTTTGACCATATCGGAAAGCCAGTTCCCAATATGGTAAAAAGGTTGAAGATTTGGTTGGAACTTGGTTACCGCGTTAAAATTGTTACCGCACGGGCAGAAAACCCTGACTTAGCAATACCACCAATATTAGAATGGTTAGAAAAGCATGGTCTTCCACAGTTAGAGGTAACCAATGCCAAAGATATGGATATGATCGAATTATGGGACGATCGATGCGTTCAAGTTATACCCAATACAGGAAACCCAATCGGGCCTAATCCTGACCCCTACCGGCAACGGTAAACTCCCAAGGTTTCAACCTACTAGAAAACTTGAATTGGTGGGGCAAAATTGTCGGATCGGGAGTAGGTATGCTCGCTGGTCCTTTATCCGCATTGATTGGAGGTGCTATAGGGCACTTGATTGATCATAGAAGTAGAGAACCTGCCGAAGAAAAAAGAGCTAAATTAATGTACTACGCTTATTTTTTTTCTTCTGCAGCAAAAGTAGCCAAAGCTAATGGAAGCATCTCAGAAATGGAAATTCTGAAAGTTGAAAACTTAATCCAAAAAATGAGCCTTGCACCTAACTTGGATAAATTTGCCAAAGATATATTTCGTAAAAGCAAGGTAAACTCGAGACATATATCTGAAGACTTTAAGGAGTGTGCCAAGCTCGTTCGTCATGAGCAATCAATTGCTTATTCCTTCATGGGCGGACTTTTTGAAATTGCCACATGTGATGGAGTTCCATCAAGCAAAGCACAAATAAAATGCCTACTATTGGGGGAGAAATATTTCAAAATGCCTCCCGGAACAATTCGCTCGTGGTATGCTGGAGGATACATCACTACCCCGCCTAGCGAGGCAGGCGACCGACTTAAAGAATGCTTCGATATTTTAGGTGTCTGCCCCACCGCAAAATATGAAGTAATCAAAAAATATTATCGAAAAAAAATTAGCTCCTTTCACCCAGATCTATTAGAAAGTAAAAATTTACCTGAAGAGTTAATTATTTTGGCAAAAGAACAAGTCATACGAGTAAACTTAGCCTACGAAAAAATAAAAGAAGCTCGTGGATTCAAATAACTATTCTACCATCTTCCATCCAATATTTCTGATGAGACAGGTCGGCAAGTTTTTCGTTATGAGTTACAAGTATGACCGATAAACCAGTTTGCTTAGCCATACGGTCAAGCAATTCGAATACACCTTCTGAGTTTGAACTGTCCAGATTCCCAGTTGGCTCATCTGCAAGTAAATATTTTGGTGAATTAGCTAAAGCACGAGCAATTGCCACTCTTTGTTGTTCGCCCCCAGATAATTTATACGCGGGGCGTTGAGCCTTACTTTCAAGACCAAGTTCAGACAAAAGCTCATTGGCTTTTTGATTAGCACTATCCTCGTCTTTGCCCTGTTTTAAGAGAGGTAGGCGAATATTCTCAATTGCACTTAACTCTTTAATCAAAAAATGAAATTGAAAAACAAATCCTATAAAATGATTCCTGGCTTTAGTTCGCTCATCATCTTCTAAATTTTGAACTTCTGAATTACCCATGAATACCTTTCCTGAATCTGGACGATCTAAAAGCCCCATTAAATAAAGCAGGGTACTTTTACCACAACCAGATGGTCCAGCAATAGAGGTAATTTCTCCTGGTTTAGCTTCGAGGCTAACTCCATTTAATACTTGTACGGTTCCGTTCGCTTCCGAAAAAGAATGAAACAAATTTTCCACCCTCATGGAACCATTAGGCATCACATTATTTTTAAGAAAAAAATCCATTACAGAGTCTCTCTAATAATCTTTGCCGGTTCTATACGAGCAGCACGACGAGCAGGAATCCAAGTCGCTACAGCCACAAATAAAAAAGCTATACAACTAGCCCAAAGGTAGTGATTAAGATCCCAATTTACCACAAAGCTATCAGTAGAAAATATGCCCCGAATTCGAAGAGGAATCATCGAAATAAGATAAGTTCCCAAAGCCGCAAACAAAAATCCGATAGTTATACCTGCGACCAGAACAATCGTGCCTTGCCACAAAAAAATTGCAGAAATATCCATTCTCGAAAAGCCAATTGAACGTAAGATTGCAATATCACGAGTTTTTTCGATCACAAGAATTGCAAAGACATTAAACATGCCAAGACCAGACAGAAGAAGTATACAAGACACGGTAATTGCCGAGGAAAAACGAAGTGCCTTGAATACATCAAGCCAGACTCTTTCTCTTTCTTGCCAACTAACAACCCGGTGATTGAGAGCCGATTGCAATTGGACTGCAAGTCCGGGTGCATGCTCAGGTTCATTTAAAGCTATCTGAAAGACTGAACCTCCATAGGCACTACCAAGGAAAGACCGGGCTGTAGTCAAATGTATGTAGATTCGATTTTTATCGATTTGGCTAACACCAGATTCAAAGATAGCTGAAACTCTAAGGTGCAGATTGCCTGTACCCCCTACCAAACTAACCCGATCATCAATTTTTAGACCTAAGCGTTGAGAGATTCTGGAACCTAATATGACTCCCATTTGGTCAGAAGAAAAGTTATTGATAGTTCCCTGAATAATTTGATTATTCAGGTCAGATGATTGGAGATGGTCTTCCCAGCGAATACCATTCAGCACAATAGACTTTCGACGAAAGCCTGTATCCAGAACTGCGCTACCTTCAATAATTTCAGACACCCCTAGGAGCTCAGGGTAGTCATCTAAGGCATCTCGAATCAATGAAGGTTGGTCAATACCTTCATGATATAGAGAACCTTCACGGGAGTGAAAAAGGAACCTTACATCTCCATCATCGTCGACTTGTTCAACGGTTCCATAAGTATCTTGAAAACGGTCAGAAATACGTAGTGCGCCGTTAGTACCTAAGATTGTTTGAATAAAAAATTTCTCAAATCCGGAGGTTTGAGCCTGGGTGACTACAAAAAAAGAAACTCCGAATACGATTCCAGCTAAAGATAAAAACATCGGCCTCCTTCGAGCAATTACGAAGCGCCAAGCTAATTTGAAACAGAGCATTAGATGACATCCTCTACCATCTAGTTGGAAAAACTAACCATGGTAGATTTGATCCTTTCGCCATCTTTTAATAAGTGCGGTGTTTCAACCACAACCCTCTCACCTTTTTTTAATCCTTTTAAGACCTCAACAGTCCGCAAATTTTTAGAACCGATCAAAACTTTTCTAAATTGAGCCACACCGCTCTGCTCAACTACTACAAAATCACCGATTAGTGCCTTACGTGGTATAAGCAACGCAACTTCTTTCTCTGATTTTATAATCTCAGCCCGTCCAGAACTTCCAACCGGAATTTTTTCATCACTATTATCTAACCTCAAATAAAGTTTTCGAATCCCGGAGTTTGATTCCACCGTAGAGGAAAGGGCAGATACATTTGCATCAAAAATAGTTTTTCCTTGAGAGAAAAATGTAACACCTGCTGAGAGACCTACCTTTAAGCCAAGAAACTCTTCTTCATTTAAAGAAACCTCGATAATTCTTTCAGGGGAATGAACATTCCCAACAATGTTTCCAGAAAAAACTTGGTTACCAGGTGCAACAAAACAGGAAGAGAAATCTCCTTTAATTGGACTCCTTATTGCCCGTTTTTCAACTTCAGCAACGAGGGTATCCATAGAAAGGTCGAAGTTTTGTAAAAAATGAGAATCTGCTAATACCTCCAGTTTTCGTTGTGCTCGCATCCGCTGAACTTCATTTTGCTTCTTTTCCAAGTTATGAATTGAAACTTTTTCCTCCTTGGCTAATTCATTTATTGAGAGAAGTTCTTTCTCCTGAATCTCTAAAAGTATACCAAGTGGAGACCCCGCTTTTTTTCTTTCAGTAAATTGCGTTTTGTCCAAAATGAGCCGATCCATTCTTCGGTCAAGATCATCAAGTTCGAGTTGGATTAATGTTTGGTTTTCATCAACAGAGAGCGTCCCCTCCAATGGCAAAAGTGCGACCCAATCTACTTTTGCATTTGATTGAGCTCGTAGCTCATAAGTTGCAGCTGCATGGACGCGGACATTACCGGTAACAGAATCGCGAATCGTACCAGTCTTAGATTGGGTAACCAAAACGGTGGGGACGACTTGCCTGAAAATAAAAAAAACAGAAAGAACAATCAGGCAAAGTATAAAACAACATAAAGCTAGAGAACTTTTTTTCATACTTATTTAGAATTTGGGTAGTTGATAAAGGTTTCAAACATTACAATCTGTTCATATTGGTCAAGCAGGACCATAAAATGACAGACTGCTTCCAAATTCTGCAATTGAGACTGATCCAGGGCAACCCTGGCAGAAAAGTGGTCTGCGGGTGATATACGATCCATTTGTAACTCGATTTTGCTTTTCTCAAGCCTGTTTTCGGCTACTGAAATTAATTTTCGGCCCAAAATGATTCTTTCTTTTAAAGACTTAAGTTCGCTGACCACGGAACGGACTTTATCTCGCAGTTCACGATTTTGGCTCTCTATTGTATTTTCTAATTTCAACTTCTTTGCCAAAGCAATTTTTTTTTGTCCCGTACTCTTGTGGGAATCCCAAATTGACCAACTAGCCTCTAACCCAACTAAAAAATTATTCCTGTCTAAACTGCTTCTACCCTCTGCAAGATCAACCTGATCCTGGAAGTATGCACCAGTAAGATTAATTTTGGGTTTTAGTTCAGCTTCAGCAATTTTTATATGCTCATCTTCAATTTCAACTTGGGTCTGTAATCTATTTATCTCTATATTACTTAGAGAACCAATAAGTATGGGAAATTCCTGATTGAAATTATGACTTTTCGAAAACTCCCAAAAAACCTTGGTAATCTTAAGAGACAAAGGCTTGTTGTATCCGGAAAGACTTACAAAATAGGATCTACTTCTTTCTAGTGAAGTTCGCAGTTCAGCAATGGTTATTTCTCGGTTGAGCTGCTCAACACGAGCCTCTTCTAAAGCAAGGGGAGTGCTCAAGTTTAACTCCAGCCTCTTTTCAATTGTATCTACATATTGTGTTGCAATCCTGAGCTGCTCAATTGCCATGAGGCTACGATAATTTAAGGCAATAAGTTTTAGAAATACACCCCGAACCTCGCCTGCAAGAGTTCTTCTTTGGACTGAGAAACTATCTTCGATCCAAGATATATTTAGGTTGGCAATTTGTTCTCGTGCTTTCAGTGCTCCCCAATGGAATATTGGCTTGGTAAGATAGGCTTGATTAAAAGTGCGATAACGATGGTAGAAATCTTCACTTGGCCGATCTTCGTGAATTGATTGGCCAGAAACCTTTAACCCAAATTTAAAGCCTTGTTCTGACTTGGCAATTACCTGATTAGCTTGGGCAATATCCAAATCAAATTCTTTGTTTTTTAAAATTGGCGAACGATCATTAAGTTTTTCTAAAACCTGAACAAGCTCCTCAAAAAAAAACTCAGGTCTTTCATTTTTTGGAATTTCAAAACCAAAAAAATCTAAGCTAATGAAAGTATTGAGAAAAAAAAATAAATATGCTTTTTTCAAGTCACCACAATGGAACAATCTAAAAACAGGGACAATTCCAAAAAGACAGAAGCTTGTTGAAAAACAATTATTGGCTAAACGAGTCCGAAAACATCTTGCGTAACTCAGAACCAATCCACTGATCTTGCATATCAGATGATTCATCCCGTAAACGACTGACCTCATCCTCGAGAACTTCAGTTGAAGAATTGCCCCATGCTTGCCTGACATAAGTGGAAACATTAGCAATTTCACGGTCAGTAATTGGCACAGCAGCCATATTAACGGCTGCAGATGTACCATACTTTTTACCTTTGACCATAATTTCTCCCTTTAGACCTTTTAAAATAACATTTGCAATAACTGCTGGATCTGCAGAAACCCACTCGGAACCGGCAAGAGGAGGAAACTGCCCCTCAATTCCCAAACCATTAGCTTGGTGACATGAAGCACAACGGGCGGCAAAAATCTTTTCTCCCGAAGAAATCTTCCTATCCAATCGTAAGGTTTCTTTTTCCTCTGCTGTAAGTACAATTAATTCAACAGGTGGATGGAGTTGAAATGAATTGGTAGAATGAGACAATTGGATTGAACAAACAAAAATCAAACAACCAAATACGAACACGAATACCAAAGGAGCCAACAGGAAATTTGCCGTAGGCTCGTGCTTGTTTTTGGAAAGCTCGACATGAGATTTGACAATTTCTTCATCAGAAAATTCCTTGTCATTTGGCAAGTTGCCGCGGTGTGTTGAATCATCGCTCATTGTATAGGAGTGGTAAGCTCGGCAGACGTAAACATTTGCATGGGGGCCCTTCCCTTTAAAGATGCTCGAACGGTGGCAACTTCTTCTGCTGAAACTGCAGATGCAGAATTACCCCAATCGTTTCGAATGTAAGTAAGAACATTGGCAATCTGTTCGTTAGTCAAAGATCCAGGAGGAATACCGGGGGGAGCCATGACATTATTATATTTAACTCCATTTACTTCAATCTCTCCCATCAGTCCATACATCGAGATCTTGATGAGCCTTTCCTTATTACCCAAAACCCAGTCAGACCCAGCAAGAGGAGGAAACTGACCCGCAAGACCCTCTCCATTTTGTTGATGGCATGCAAAACACATTCCTCCACCTGGTGCAGCCTTCATATAAATTTCCTTTCCCGTATCTATTTGATCTTGCAACCATTTTGGTGCTTCACCACCAGCACTTGAAATTACTTCCTCTTCTACGAGCTCCTCTTCAGTTTCGATAAAAGAAACTTCGGGCAACTCATAATCTTGCTTCAATGCCTGCAAATAGGCCACAAGACGGTTAGCTCTTATAGATGGGCGAACCGTACGATTTTTATCCATATTATTTTTTGGTGCTATTCCAATATCTGAATACACAGGCTCATCAACTAACTGATAAAGGAATGGGCTTGGCGGACAAAGAGAAGAAGGGAAAATCGACTGAGGTTCAAATAAGTGTTGGTGTAACCATTCATCAGAATAATTCCGTAGACCAACATTTGCCAAATCCGGACCAATTCTCGAATTTCCTAGAAGCACATGTTCTTGTAAGACATAATCTCGCGGAGCAGATGGTCGCTTTCCCCACCCTCTTTCCACATCAAAACCAGCTTCAACTCGTCTCACTTGCTGGGTGTGACAAGTTACACAACCAAGGGCTGCATACTCTTCAGCACCTTGTTTAGCCATACCAGAAATATCGACAGGAAAAAGTTCTGCGTCTTCAGGAACTGAGCCATCATCGTCCAATACCTCGGAAGTTGGAACCAAGTCTCCAAATTGAGATCGAGCACCTACTACAAAAGCAAGCCATGCCATTCCTAAGGTAAAAAATATGCCAATAGTGAATTTGGCTAGATTGTTCATACGCTAGCCTCCTTATTCTCAGCAGAAAAATAAACAAATGGATTTGGGAAAATTATTCTCCAAACATTGACCACAAATACGAACTGGGAAAATGCGAGAATGATGAAAGCGAATTTGGTGATCAAGAAATAGGGTTGAATGGAATGAATAACTGATGATGACCAAGGCAGACTAGGCTGTCCGGCAAGAACCCCATGGGTAAGACCGCCAATTAAGTAGGCAAGTAAGAGCATCAAAACGCCAAGTGTGGAGGTCCAAAAGTGAAAAGATTTTGCAGCCTTAGGAATTTCTCGACCAGTAATGCGAGGAAGGGCAAAATAGACAGCTCCAAAAATAATCATACTAAAAAAACCATACACTCTTTGGTTAAAGTGAAACTCATTAATGATTGTAAATTGAGTAATCTTGGCAACTGCAGGTAACGAGAAAACCACGCCGATATAACTGGATATAGTGTATGAAAGTGTACCAAAAATAACAAACCTGAGGGGTAAGCTGTGCCAAACCTTTCCAATATCCATGAAAGCTGTTGCGTGAAAGTTCGTTGATGCCACAGCAATAGGGAATACCATCGCTATGCTCATCACCGTGCCGACTGCAGGGATCCACATAGGTACGGGTCCACCTTCCAAGTGGTGAACCACAGACCAAGGAGCAAGAGCAGCTATGCACCAAAAACCAAATATAGCTAAATAATACTTATCAATTGTTCGACCAAGAATTGCAGGGATAAGGTAATAAGCTGCACCTAAAGCTACGGGAGTTAACCACAACCATACAAGGCTTTGTCCATACCACATCGAAAGAACCGTCTGTAATGTGCCCCGAGCAGGATTAATCTCCAACCCATTCCATGCGATTAAAAACAACGCCGGAAACCAAAGTAATGCAGCTAAAATAAACCATTGAGGAGCGATTGTTTCACGCACTTGACGGGAGCGATGGATGACTAAGGCTAAGAAAGTAATAATCAGGTAAGAAATAAGCATGGCAGGCCAAACTTCAGTAGGCATTTCAAGCATTTCGTGCCCACTCATATGTCCATCCATGATGCCTAACAATCCAAATGTGATAGCTAAATTCCAAATAACTCCAGCAAAAACAAGGAAGACGGATCCGCGTACTTCAGCTTGGGACAAACGAGCCAATATCCACAGAGATACAGCAAATATCGAGTTACCTCCCCATCCGTAAACAAAAGCGTTAGCCTGAGCTACTTTAATTTTTCCGTAGGTCAAAAATTCATAGGATGATAAGAAAAACGGATCAGTGAGCTTGGCTGCAGCTAAGTATGCAAGCAATGCAGCCATAAGTAACCAAAGACCGGCTGAGGAAAGAAAGAAGGAAAAAACCAACTTCGCGGAACGATCAATAACCTTGTCTGGAGAATCTGCTGGCATGCGAACCTATTTGGATGGTTGAGGTTGGGCCTTGCTAGTGGCACGATAAGTTTGGAGAACACTCTTCATCGATGACTCAATGGTAGTATTTTGCTCAGTATGAAAATCATCAACCAAGGATAAGAACTTTTCGTTTTGCACTCGGTGTGCCTGAGCTTTTGCTGTGCGAACTGAGTCTATTGCCTCGTTAACAGATGCAGGTGCTTCAGGTTCAAAGAATCTTTGAGCTAAATAAAAGCCTGAGAGCAATAGTGCTAATACTAAGAAAGTAAAGAAGACGCTGCATCCGTCTGCCCGTTGGTTCGTCGGATTACTCATGATGATTAATAGATTCACGAATGCGGGGATCGCGAATCGGAATAATTTCAGCTATGCCAGATTGAAAACTGCGAATAACGGCCCATGCACACAAACAACCAACTCCCACTAGAGAGAACACACCCCACAACAAGTGAGACCCAATAACAGGGCGGGCTTCATAGCCAACGAATGCACCTGGAACAATTTCACGACCTGGAATAATATTCCAATAAAGGTCAAGGAGGTGAAAGGCCAAAATCCAACAAACAATAAAAACAAGTTTGGGTACATCGACTTTAGTTCTGTAGAAAAGCAAGTATAAGAAAGGGAAAAAGAAATGACCAAATATTAAACCCATACTTACCCAAAACCATCCAGATCGAAGTCCAGTGTTAGGATCAATCTCACGAATGGTAAACCAAAAGGTTTCCTCGGGTATATTTGCACTGTAAATTAAAAAATACTGGGAGAAACTCACATAAGCCCAGAATATCGTGAAAGTCAGAGACAAACAGGCTAAATCATACTGGTGAGCTTGTTTAAAAAGGCCCTTGAGCTTGCCATTCGCCACAAGATAAACACAAATTAAAATAGTTATCGCAAGAGCAGCACGCATGCCCGAAGCAAAAAACCACACTCCATACATCGTAGAAAACCATTGGTATTCCAGGCTCATAAACATGTCAAAAGCACCAAAAGTAAGGGCTAATGCAGCGGCAGGGATTCCAATTGCGGATACCTTAGTACCAAGATGCGTCCACTTGGGATCACCATCTTTATCCTGTGAAAAAGAAGCTTTTCTAAGCCAATAACTAATCCCACAGAAAATACCAAAGTAAGCGATGAGACGAAGAGTAAAAAAGTTTAGGTTTAGGTATCCAGCTTTTTTTTGATGAAGAACATCTTCCTCTACGGATATAATACTGCTGACTTCAATCGTTGGACTGGCAGGATTGATCCATGACCAAAGGATACCAGCTTGATCTTTACCAAACCAAGCAACAAGTAAAAGAGGAAGCAAACATAAGCCCAACCACGGAAAAGCAGATAGTGCATGCTCTTGTTGTCTACGAACCACAGGACTCCACTTTGAATTAAAAATACGAAAAATCATAATCAGCATGAGCATGCCGATAGCTATACTCAGCCAAAAAGAACAACCCCATAACCAACCAAGAAAAGGAGCTTTATCACCAGACTGTAGACCTTGAAAAAGTCCCACTAACCCACCGCCTAGGCCAAGCACAGATCCAGCTAATAATTTTGTGGAAAGACCCTTTGGTGAAGTGTCCTTGGTGGAGGATTCGTCCATCATGATCCTTGTCCTTTCTGAGAAGTAGTTGCCTGCCCTACATAGTCTTGTAAGGCACGAAGATAAAGTACAATAGCCCAACGTTCATCAGGAGAAAGCCTGTCTTTGAGACCAAGCATAATTCCGGATGCAGAGCCATTTGAGATGGCATTGTAAAATTGTCCATCAGACCAAGCGGCGGCGGACTCTAAGTAAGTACCAGCATTTGATGAATCAGCAAGGTTTCTTGGATTAAGACCAAATTTGGCAGTTACACCTAAACCATTCCCATAATCACCGTGACAAACGGAACAATGAATGTCGTATTTTTCCCTACCTAAACGCATTGTTGACATATTTAGACCAGCCGGAACTGGTACACTCTTAACCCACTCACCGTTCGGTAATTTACCGGTAGTGTAAGCGTCGGTGTGAAACTGCGGTTGTGATGAGAAAACATTATGGGGATCAATCGCAGTTCCTCGTAAAACAGTACCGGCAACGGGTAACCGGTCAGCACTGCCATCTGTAAAGCGAGAATTTGCTGTTTGAGCTTTGAATTTTGCTTGCCTATCCATATCAGGAAATACTTCGATTGGAGTATTTTTTGAATAATCACCCCGAAACCCAAGGATTGAGACAATGGTAATAACCAAAATGGCAAAGATTGGTATGATGTATCTCACTTTTTAATCTATGGGTTCGCGGATAATTTGCACAGACTGACCACCAACTTCTTTAAGGAAACTGGCCGTTTCTTCATCATCATACATTGGATCTTCAACTTCGATAACGATCATAAATTTATCATCACCGGTAAGACCAAAATCTGGGTGTTCAAAAACGGGGTGATTGTGCCTTGGTAAACGGTTCAGAAAAAACATACCAAACAAAGTACCGAATGCGGCAAATAGAATGGTCAGTTCATAAAAAACTGGAAAAGGATAAATGGGACTGAAATATGGCTTACCTCCTACGATTAACGGATAATCATACGCATTCATAAACCATACGATTAACATACCGGTAAAAAAGCCAGTTATCCCGCCAGCAAGTGTGAATCGAGGTACTTTGGATCTCGCATAACCCATTTGAGCATCCAAGCCATGTACAGGGATAGGAGAAAAGCATTCCCAATTAGAATAGCCTTTTTCTTTTACCTTACCCGCAGCATCATACAGTTCTTTGGCGGAAGAAAATGTCGCTGCTGCTGCATATTTGATGTCCATAATATCACTCATGATTAATGATCAGCATGGGGATCAGCTTGGGGCATGACGGACTTTACTTCGCACATGGGCATGAGAGGTAAAAATCGCAAGAAAAGAAGGAAAAGAACTGAGAAGAATCCAAAGGTTCCAAAAAATGTGAAAATATCTACGACCGTGGGCGAATAATAACCCCATGATGAAGGCAAGAAGTCACGGGATAAGGTAGTATTGGCGATAACAAACCTTTCAAACCACATACCAACATTTACGAAGATGGAAATAATCCAAACAAGCGGTGTGTTTTGACGAATCTTTTTGAACCAGAACAACTGCGGACAAATAACATTACATGATACCATTATCCAGTAGGACCACCAGTAATTGCCGAATGCACGATTGATAAAGGCAAAACCCTCGTAGGAGTTTGCCCCATACCAAGCAATAAAGAACTCCATTGCGTACGCATATCCAACAATGCTACCTGTCGCTAGCGTAATCATACACATGTTATCAATGTGTTTTTGTGTGATCAAATCACGCAGACCAAAAACCGCACGAACTGGGAGGAGGAGAGTCAAAACCATTCCGAAGCCAGAGAAAATCGCTCCGGCAACAAAGTAGGGAGGGAAAATTGTGGTATGCCAACCTGGCAAATTGGCCACAGCAAAGTCAAATGAAACGATTGTATGAACCGAAAGAACGAGGGGAGTAGAAAGGCCTGCAAGAAGAAGGTAAGCCATCTCGAAATTACGCCAGTGATTGTTTGCATTCCGCCAACCCATTGCAAAAAATCCATAAAAATATTTACGCCAAGTCTCGGTTGCACGATCACGAAGTACCGCCATATCTGGAATCATTCCCATGTACCAAAAGAGTATTGAAACTGTTGCATATGTAGATACAGCAAAAACATCCCACTCAAGTGGACTCCGAAACTGCGGCCATATTGCATTAGCATTTGGGATGGGAAAAAGCCACCAGGCAAACCAGACTCTACCCACATGGAAGAGTGGGAAAATACCTGCACATAAAACAGCGAACACCGTCATGGCTTCTGAAGCTCTATTTATAGATGTTCTCCATTTCTGTTTAAGTAGACAGAGTACTGCAGAAATCAAAGTCCCAGCATGTCCAATACCGATCCAGAAAACAAAATTAACAATCGCCCAACCCCAATTGACAGGGTTGTTATTCCCCCAAACACCTACGCCGGTAGATACAAGGTAGACCAAACCCATTCCAGTAAAACTGGCAATGCAAAGTGCAGTAATGAAGCACCACCACCACCAAGTTGGGGTCTTTGATTCGACGATTCCACAAACCTTATCGGTAACCCATTTGTAATCCCGATTGTTAAGAACTAAGGGAACATCTTTCCAAGGAGCGGGGTCGACCTTTTTCAAGATCTCGTGTTCTTCGACTTCTTTCACCTCAGACATTTTTAATGGGTTCCGTGCTCATCTCCATGATGCGAGGGATGTGCTTTGTCGTGGTATTCACGAGCAGAATGAGGTGATACTGCAAAATCTGGCATCCGTGGATTAGGGTTACGAACTTTTGCAAGAAAGGTAGTGCGAGGACGTGTGTTTAAATAACCAAGGACTGAATAGTCCCTTGGATTATTTTTCAATTTACTGACCTCACTTTTCGGATCACTTATGTCACCAAATACAATCGCTTCGCTCGGACAAACTTGTTGACATGCCGTTTTGATAGTCCCGTCTGGTACTTTAAGATCAGATTTTTCGAGTATTATACCTGCTCCATCCTTACCAGATTCGAGTTTAGCAGAGTGCTGAGCATTTACCTTGGTTCGGATCTTGGACTCCTGAATTCGTTGAACGCAGTAAGTGCATTTCTCCATAATTCCACGCATACGAACCGTAACATCAGGATTTTTTCCCATGTCCACAAGGGAATCATTTTTTTCTCCAATAGGCCCTTGATAGAGCTCATCAGTATTACGTTTATTCCAATCAAAAAAGTTAAAGCGGCGGACCTTGTAAGGACAATTATTCGCACAATACCTAGTTCCAACACAACGATTGTAAGCCATCGCGTTCAAACCTTCTTCGTCATGCACGGTTGCGTTGACAGGACAAACACTCTCACAAGGTGCCGTTTCACAATGCATACATGCTATGCCTTGGAAAGAAACCTGAACATCAGATGGAATCTCCGCTCCATCACGAGCAGTTGAACTAAAGTAGCGATCTAAACGAATCCAGTGCATCTCGCGGCCACGAAGAACCTGGTCCTTACCAACTACGGGAATGTTATTCTCGCTCTGACAGGCAACTACGCATGCACTACAACCAGTACACTGATTTAAATCAATAGTCATTCCCCACTGGTGGATACCAAAGACATCAGATTTTTCGTAAGTATGATCTGGATGCTCGTAAGCAGAATTCCCCCGGGGGGTGGAAGTCGCTTTTTCCTCAAGAGATTTATCTTGGTCTTTTCCCCACATTGGCGGGGAATGAGACTCAGCACCCATGTGATCAGCAAACTCTGGATCAGAAATATATTCATCAGCGTTGGCCTCGCGAACAATCGCCCGACCCTCCATCGACCAATGCTCCTGAACATTTGCCAAAATTTGAAAACGACCCGTTGGCTCCAAGGAAGCTCCTTTTAGTGTCAAGGAACCTGAACCATCCAACAAAGGAGTAGAATCATAACCTGTGCCCTGCCCTACTCGACCGACATGAGTACGCCCAAAACCAAGTGTTGCTACCACTGTATAATCAGCTAAGCCAGGCTGTACATAAAGGGGTGCCTCGATCTTACGATCGCCCAAATTAACAACTACGATAGGAGCTTTTTGTTTACCACCATCAAACTGGGCCACATCTGGAGCAATCTGACCACTCTTGTTGAGCATTGTTGGTTTAGGCAGAAGACCGATACCTGCGTGCTTAGCCTCCAATTCCTTCGCTAAAACAGGACTAATTAATAAGGCGTTATCCCAAGTAAGTTTACTAATGGGATCCGGACACTCCTGCATCCATCCATTATTGGAATACTGACCATCATGTGCATGGAAGTCAGGGATAATGAGAACATCTAACTGATCAGCAGACAAGGTTGCCGGCTTCGCCTGTTTTGGTTTAATGGCAACAATCGCTGACCTGGGATCAACATCGTTGGCTTTGACTGCCTTGAAGTCGAGAGAACCAAGACGCAAAAAATCGTCAAATTTTGCCCCAGGTGAAAGATTTTTGTGAAGGTCTTTAACGCGAGAATAATCATCCGCCTTATCGCCAATTAAATGGGCAAGTAAAGATGTCTCGGAAATGGTATCAAATAATGGAGCAAGTAAAGGTTGTACAGGTACCGCAACAGACTTGTCCCATGTCAGACCAACATCCCAACTTTCAAGGTAATGAGACTGACCCAGGTGGTGATCGGCAATCTGAGAGCTTTCATCGATGGATGAGCCCAAGCGCAAAACATACTTAAGCTTCTTGGAAAGTTCCCCCCAATTAATAAATCCCTTGGTGTGATAAACAGGGTTACCACCAAGTATGATCAATCTCTCAATCTCGCCATCATTTACAAGATTGGCTAGAGATGCAATAGAACCATCGGAATGATTAGTCTCTATATAATCAATGGTTTGCCCGATTGAGCCGAGTGCACGGTTCATAGCATAGGCAATTAGTTGTACCTCCTGAGGTAAATGAGAACCCGCAAGAATGACCGATTGTTTGGGTCGAGAAAGTAAATCGGTAACTGCCTCCGATGCCCATGCTTGATGTTGTTGTGCCCCAGTTCCAAGTTTTTTAAGATGATTGAGTAAGCCCTCATCAGCCGTCTTGGTTCTTGAAAACAATTCAGCCGCGACAAGACTTGCAAATGCTGTCATAGCAGAAGAGTCAAGCCGTAGGCGATGATCGGCAACCCCACCAGTACGGGAAAGGTCAGCCTCAACAACATAGAGACGATTCATCTTCTTGGCATCACCTGGGTTGAGGACTTTGCGTCCGCCCATAAAAGACTTGGAATTTGCTAATTCGTTAGCCTCACGATTGCCAAGGAAATCGTTATCTAGTGAAAGAACTCGCTTGGCTGAGACCAGTTTTGGAACTGCACGCATTCCTAATTTTGCACCCAATGCCTTACTGAGTAGACGCTCAGCAGAACAGTAGTCCACAACATCATGCTCAAAAAACTTAATTCCCTTGGCCTTGGCCTTTTTGATTAAAGACTGACGAGTTAAGGAGTGCGAATGATTCGCGAGCAAAGCAACCTTACCGTTAGAAACTTCATCAGTTAATGACTCGAGGATAGAAGAAGTGGATACTTTCTTCCACCGATTCATACCACTCTTCAATGATTGACGGGCAAAACTTCCCTGAGCCCGATCCGGATCGTACAAATCTAAAACACTTGCTTGTGAGTAAATATCAGTACTTCCACCATAAGGAAGATAGGAAGGATTCCCTTCAACCTTGGTTGGTCGACCTTGATGACTTTCGACAATTAAAGGAATGTAGCCTCGGGAAGATGGCTGAGAGGTAGCGTAATACGCAGGCACTCCAGAGATTAACTCTTCTGGGCTTTTACCATATGGAAGTATTACGTGCTCAGGTCGACGACAACCAGTCATGCCCAAACCCGCTAAACCAAAGGATGCGGCCATTAACTTAACAAAACTACGCCTCTGTACTCCATCAAGCATACTTGCACCTTCAGGAAACTCGCGTGAGACCCAATCCTCAAAACCTGGGGTTTCAGCCAAGCTATCTAAACTTTTCCAATACTCTTTGCCTACAGGCAATTCCGGTGGATTATTTTCCATGATCATCGGTGGCACCCCGTACAACTGAGGGGTGGATGAACACCCCAATTATCTTTCAATTCAAGACCGGCATGGACTTGGGCGATCAGAGGATCCACTCCCTCTTCGTCACTTACCTGCCAAGATAAATTAGTCACCTCATCCAATGGACGAAGGGCTTTTTCTGGGTTTCGGTGACAATCCAAACAAAAGGCCATGCTCAAGTGTTTGTCGTGATGGACTTCAACCATTTGATCAACGCGCCCATGACATTCAACACAACTGATTCCACGATTAACATGAATGGCGTGGTTAAAATATACATAATCCGGAGCCTTGTGAATGCGAACCCAGGGAATGGCCGGACCGGCGTTGAGGATACCATCCTCATTTACATCTTCTCCTTCTGAAAGTTTGCCATCCTTATCAGAATCCTCTCCATAAAATGAAGCACGAACCGGCTCAAGCAACGGGGAATCTCCCTTGATGTTTTGATGGCAGGACATACATACATTTGCTCCAGGAATGTTAGCGTGGGACGATTTATCTACACCAGTGTGGCAGTAACGACAATCTAAGCCCAACTCACCAGCATGAAATTCATGATTGTAAGAAACAGGTTGCGTAGGTTGGTAACCGACGCGGGTGTATTTAGGAGTCGCGTAATAAGTAATGCCAACTGTAACAACTCCACCCAAAATTCCCAACGATAAGATCAGCTTAACCGGGATGGTATTAGACCAGCTTGGAAAGATGTTTCTCATTGGGCGATTGAGGAGCGTGGGTTATGAGTTGGTTAACAATTAGTTCAGAAAAAACGGGCTAATCTTTCTGCTATCGACTGATTGCCTCCGGTACAATATTAAAAAAGCTAACTACTACCTATTAAATTTACTTAATGCCATTCATTAGGATTATTTAGCATCGTTTAAGCACAAATTTTGTGTTGGAAGTAAATGTTCCTCTGTAAATAAAAAATTTGAAACCTAAACCTAAAAGAGCAGATATTGTAATTATCGGAGGAGGTTTATCCGGGATATCTTCTGCATTAGCAGCATCTCGTGAAGGGGCTACAGTAGCTTTAGTTGAAAGACTTGACGAATGGGGAGGTAGTATTGGTGAGTTTACTCAAATGCCAGTTGATTCTCCAAGCACCTCAAATGAAATTTTTTTCAGAGAATCGGGGATATTTGAAGAAATTATCTCTCACCTTAGATTAGACAATCAAGAAGGTACTTATGCTGGGCAATCGCGGGCACTTACGACTCTATTAAAATCCGAACCAAAAATATCCACCTTTTTAGGATACCATTGTTTAAGTGCAACTCTTAGTCCTGATAAGGATAGAATTGAAACTTGCACCGCAATAAACCTCCAGGAGGGGAATGAAGTACTGTTTCGTGCAAAGTACTTTATTGATGCATCAAACCGTGGTCACCTCGCAAAATTGGCAGGGGCACCCGGGGAAACGGGTGTAAATTCAATACCGGATACTCAAGGTTATCATAAAACAATTTTTCGGTCCGCCGCCCTTGTCGAAATAGATAAAAGCACGGAACCCACCCATTTCTGCTGTCCCGAATGGATAAACATAAAGTGGGAAAAAAACTCTATTTCAGCCCGCACCGCCTGGATGGAGTCACTAGAACGCCATCTTTGTGGTTTTCACCATTTGGAATGGATTTCTGAGGATTCAGCAGTTCCAAATGCTTCGGAACTTTGCTGGACTGCCTGGGACTACTTAAAAAACCGTTCCCCTTTAAAAGATTTGGCTAAAGGACTTTTAATCAAGCGTGTCATCCCACTTTCCACCCCCAAAAATACTTTCCGTGGCTCAGGAGATTATACCTTAACTAAGGAGGACTTACTCTCAGGTAGAGCATACTCTGATTCAGTTGCAGTTGGACGTTCCCCTTTGTGCGAAAATAATTCTTTGATCTATTCCTCCACGGGTAAATTTGCCCTCCCAAAAGCCTTTGAAATCCCGCTCCGCTGCCTTTATTCCAAAAAGGTAAGGAATCTTTTATGGACAGGGGGACACGCATCTTGTGACGCTGTTACCTCCCTTAATCTTTCCCATCCTCCAACAGCAGCCCAAATGGGCGTCGCCACTGGATTTTGTGCAGCCCAATGTATCGCTCAAAAAAGATTACCGAGAACTTTGGCCAAGGAAGGTTACATAGAAAAAATCAGGGAGCAACTAGCCCAAAGAAATCACCGGACGAGCATTTTGCCATTTGCAGACAAAGCGAACCTAGCCGTTCGAGGAACTGCACTAGCTTCAACCACTTGGTCTGCACGCAACATAGAAGAACTTCCTACCGAAGACGGTATTGAAACGACAGCCTGCCTGGTTCAATTTCCCATAATCACTGATAAACTAGAGACTGTTAGATTTCTCGTATCATGCCGTAGTCCTCAAAACTTTGATGTTCGTTTGATGTCAGGCTCTAATGAAAATAAAAATATTCTAGGTACTTGCTTGGAGGTTGACTCTGTTAAAGTAGCCAAAGCTGGAAAGCAATGGATCGAATTTAATTTTAATACTCAATTACCTTCTAAAAGTTGGTATTTTCTTGAAATTCGTTCTGTACAAAATTTTTGTTTGATTGAAGCCCGCAACGCTCCAGTCGGTTTTAATGTTCAATACCCCCGGAAGTTGAGCAAGGTCGACGGAGAAAATCAGTATTCTAATTATTGTCCGATTCCCAATTACGATCCATCTCCACATAACTGTCCAGTTATGGAAATAACTCCGAATCAAAACATTTACCAAGCTAATGAAGTTATCACAGATTCGTCTCGTCCTTACAAAACACCGGGACTTTGGATTTCGAGACCCACCAATTTTTCCTATCCCGAATTTATTGAGCTTAGTTGGACAACCCCGATATCTGCTTCAAGGATAGATTTATTTTTTGACCCTTCTTTTGGATACAACTCTTACCCACACCCTCAGCCAACAAGATGTGGTCCATCAATTTCCTTGATTAAAGATTATAAAATCTACTCAACCGACCCAAATGGAAAATCTAGCTGCTTGATTGAAGTTCAGGAAAATCTTAGTGCCCACCGATCTCATCTGTTTGAAGATCAACCAATAAAATCCATAGAATTGGAAATATTATCAACCCACGGACTTGATCGGGCACAGGTCTTTCGGATTGCCTTATATGAATGAAATAAAATTTATGTGGCAAAGATTGATTGATTTTCTTTCCAATACAGCATTAATTAAAAATTGTATATGAAAGCCTTCGCTACAGTTTTAAGATTGTTAGCTACTTTTTCCCTAGCTGGTCTAGCTGGTGTTATTTGGTTAAAATGGGACAATTTCACATCTCAAAGCCATTCTTTTTTGGATGAGGTTGTCTCAGATGCCTACACCATCCTGCAATCTGAAAGAGATAAGCAATGGAGTGACATTGCAGAAAAAAAGAACTCTTTTTTCGAAATATTTGATGCCAATGACCCTGTTGGTCAAAATGATGAAAACCCTCTAGGTATTGCATCCGAGTCTCTCGATTCTGCAGAAAAAGGAATTTTCAAAAGTCCTGAGTACCGCGATAGTTTGCTAAACCTTAACCTTGAATACGGAATAGATTCTCTTACCTGGAATTCTGAATCGAAAAACTGGAAACAAGATTCCAAGTTATCTCCACCCGCAAGCCTACAAGATCCTTTTTCTGATGTCCCCATGCAGGATATAACAAAAGAAGATGGGACTGTAATTCGAGGAGTACCTCGAGCCAACCGCTTGAGAACAGTAATTGGTATGTTCTACAAGGAACGCGATAATAACATCAAAGAAATTTCCAAACTTAGAAATATGACTGTGGAGAGAGATAAGGATTTAAGAACATTCCAAAATCTCCACGCTAAAGAGAAAGAGCGAAAGGAAGAACTTGAAGAGATCGAAGCAGAATTAACTGTTAAAGTTGCAGGACTCGAAGAAGACCTGAAGAGAGAAAAAGAAGAACGTGAAGGAGAAAGGCAAGCGGCAGAAGAAAAAGAGTCTGAACTCAACCGTTTGGTCGCCAATTTAGAAGAGCAGAAACTTATTGTAGAGAAAGAAAACCAAGACTTTATTAATACTTTAAGGAACGAACAAAAAGAACAACTTGCTGTGCTTCAGGATGAGGTTCGCAAAGCTGACGCTGAGGGCTACAAGCGAGGAATTGATGAAATGATTTCCAAGCAGCAAGGCGGTGAGGTTGAGCAAACGGACGTGGAACTCTCAGTCAATCCTTTCCTACCAACAGAAGATGGACCACCAAAGTTATCACAATCTGAACTTATGCTCGCCGCACAAGCTAAGGAAATTAGTGAAACTGGGGTACCGTCAACCGTGGGCAGGGTTGATGGTAAATCCGGGATGATTTTACTCCCACTAGGTAGCGAACGAGGCGTTTCTCTAGGTGATGTTTACACCTTATGGAAAGAAAATAAAAAGGCTGCCCGCATCCGCATTCAAAGCGTCAGCCAAGGGTATTCCCTTGCTTACTTACTACCACAGTTTGGGTCGCCCCAAGACCTACGTCCCGGAGACAGTGTACATGTAGTACCAGAGATAGAAGAAACCCTTTGAGAATTTTTTATGAAAATTATCCTATTATCATTTTTTATCTTCCTTGTATCATCCATGACTGGTTGCTTCACTGCATCACCTGATGATTCAAAGATTCCTCAGAGTCGTCCTGCAAGTTGGGAATACAGTTTACCAGGTGGCTTCGATCGCGGCGGTTTCAATAGATAGAACTCCAACTTACTCATGAGTCCGGATCAAGAATTATCCGGTTGCCTCTTTATCGTTGCCACTCCGATTGGTAATCTTGGTGATTTAAGCCAAAGAGCAGCTCTTTCTATTGAAAATGCTGACATGATCGCATGTGAGGATACTCGGGTAACTGCCAAACTATTACAGCATTTAAACCTTCGAATCCCCATGGTTTCATACCGTGAAGAAAATGAGAAGAAAAAATCTCAAGAAATTGCCCTGGATATCGAAAGCGGGAAAAAAGTAGCTTTATTATCAGATGCCGGATACCCGTGCATTAACGACCCAGGGTTTCGGTTGGTCAGAGAATGCCATGCCCGCAAGCTCAAGATTATTCCAATCCCTGGTCCTAATGCTGCCCTTACTGCCCTTGCTGCATCGGGACTCCCCACTCATCAGTTTGTCTTCATTGGTTTTTTACCCAAAAAAAAGGGACAAGTGCAGAAAACGATTGAGTCATGGAAAGATTTTGACGGGTCAGTCGTTCTTTACGAATCAAAATATAAAATTGAGAAAACCTTGAATGCTATTTCTGAAATTCTAGGTTCCGATCGATTTATTTGCCTAGCTAGGGAACTGACCAAGTCGTATGAATCTATTTTATCTGGACCAGTTAATCAGGTTATTGAAGAACAAAGTCAATCAAGCGGCAAGGGAGAGTTCACTATAGTAATTGGTCCTTCCGGTTACTCTTTTGAGTAAGCAAATATGAAAGTCGGTGTAATTGACGTTGGTTCAAACACTAGCAAATTACTTATTGCTCAAAAAAAAACTTACCCAGACCAACAGAATTTTAAAACCCTGAAAGAGAAATCCCTACCCTGTCGGATTTTTACGCTAACGGAAAAAAAAGTTTTAAAAATTCCAAAAGAAGGGGCTACCCGCCTGATAAGTTGCATAAATAAATTTAAAAATATATGTCAATCCCATCAAACCGATGAATTGATTATTGTTGCAACCGAAGCCTTAAGAAAAGCCGAAAACTCAAAAGAAGTTGCACTCTTCGTCGAACAACAAACTGGCCTGAAAATTAAAATTCTTTCAGGACAAGAAGAAGCAAAAGCTGTAGTTAAAGGGCTGCAAACCGACCCAATGATTAATGATCTTGAAGATTATTTCGCCTTGGATATCGGGGGTGGCAGCTTAGAAATAATGGAGGTTGAACAAAAAAGAGTAAGTAACATACAAAGCCTACCACTCGGAGCGGTATCAGTAGCTTTAGCAAATTCATCAAACCTCAATCTGCCCCTAACTCCTGAAACTCAACTTAAAACTAGAGGTTTCGTCCGGAGAATAGTTCAAAAAGAATTTAAAATTTATTCTGCCAAAAGACCGCACCTAGTAGGCACTGGAGGTATACTAGTATTTTTACGCCTTATCTTAAATAATCCTGACGGGTACATGAAAAACAGAAGCCTAACCCTTTCTGAAATTAAACAATTAGCGAAGGAGGTATGCAGCCTTTCTCTTAGTGATCGAGTTGACCGATTCCCCAAACTACCCAGTGACCGGGCAGATGTATTTCCATTTGGACTAATTACAATCATAGAAACGATGGAATTCCTAGGTACCCAAAGCATTACTCATTCTTTTCACAATTTACGCTACGGAATTGTTCAGGATTTTTTTGAGTCCATAGACGCCGGAATATTACCAGCCCAATAAAAAGAAAGTGGACTTACTACATTTGGGTCAAAAGATTCAAAGCCGTAAGCCGCCAACTGTTGGGCACCTGAAATCCAAGATTCAGGCAACTCAATGGAAGCTATTTCTTGGGAAGGGTTAGCAGAAATCCAAAATTTTTCTTCGGTTTTTTTATGCTCCCAACCATAACAAATTGCAGATTCTGAAAAAACGGGGAAAGAATGCAAGGTCCACTCATCCGAATGAGGGTACCTAGCCCGATGACCAGCTCCAGACAATCGAATTTCTATTAACTTTCGAACAAAGAGAGCTTCTTTCTCAAAAACTTGAAGGTCTTTATAGTTTAGTGCGTTTATATCACCGTTTAAATAGGTATTTCTAATACCTTGTTTATGTCTCAAAAAATCTTGTCCTGCACTAAGCATGGGTACACCAGGAGCTGCCATTAACATTCCCAAGGCAACCATCACCCGGCGAACGACTTCCTCGGGTAAGGAATCGCCATCCCTCCAATCTCCCATGTCTCGAAAACGGTCGACTAAAGCATAATCATCATGAGATTCCAAATAATTGAGAGACTGATAAGACCTATAATTTTGATTTTCTGAGTCATCATTCAAGAGCTTAATCGCTAGATCCTTCCCCGATTGGTTTTTAGCATACTTGAGCCATCCTTCCCTCGATGCATCGCTCCAAAGTGAATAGCCCGTTTTATTCATCTCGGCAGGCAATCTTCCACGAAAACTCCATGGTTCCGCAAAAAGTAGAATTCCAGGTTTTATTTTCTTTAATTCATTTTCAATCTCAGTAAGCAATTCCAGACCAAGCAATTCCCCCAAATCAAAACGAAACCCGTCCACATCAAAAACTTCTACCCAATAAACTAAGCTGTCTATAATTAACTTTTTTACAGGTTCCGACTCACATCTTAAATCGTTTCCGCAACCGCTGTGATTAGTCAAATTTCCAGTGCTGTCCGTGGAGCAATAAATTTCTCTGTCCAAATTAATTAGATGCTGAGGTATCCCTATGTGGTTATAAACTACATCCAAAACAACCGCCATACCAGCATCGTGAAAGGCATCGACCAATTGGCTAAACTCAGTAATAGAAGCGTCATTCTTGGAACAACTTGAATAAACGGATGCCGGAGAAAAGAAATTTACCGGCATATACCCCCAATGGTATTGTTCTTTTGTCCTGGCATCAAATTCATGAACTGGTTGAAGCTCCACAACATTTGCTCCGAGTTTTCGTAAGTAACAATCTTTGGAAGCCAGCCACTTAGCCAACCCCTTAAACCCTAACCTTTCCCCATCATTTAATGTACATGGGGCATTAGCTAACAAATCTCGGATGTGTGCCTCAACCACAACAGCGTCCTCAATTGAAGGTGGGTTGAAAGCCTTGCATTGAGGCTTAAATTCTGGAATCAGGGCAAGCCCGGGTCCATCCCTACCTACCATTGCTCGAGCATACGGATCTACAATTTCTTTAGAAAATAAGTTACTTTGAGCATCTAATTGGGTTATAGAAAATTTATAAAGTACCCCCTTTAATGAAGCTTGCAAAGTTACAAACCAACTTCCGTCATCCTTAGGCAACATCGGTATTTTTTGAGAAATATTATCAGCTGTTTCCTCAAATAATAAAAGTTCAATTCCCTCAGCGCGTGGAGCAAAGATTCGAAAGGATGAATATTCTCCGTCAAAACTAAACCCGAAACTACCCTCCGGTCGGTAAGATATCCATTTTTCACTACCTATGACTCCTCGGGGCTCAATAACGTTAAATTCAACCAAGTCCTTACCAGTTCTATTTTTATGAAACCTAGCATTACGAAATTTTCCAGCAGAAGTCGGAAAAGCAGGAAAGTTATCGTGCGGATCAATCCATCTACCCTTTTCGGTACAAAACTTAAATTCAAACTCTTCAAATTCACTCAAGGCTTCATCCTCGATCCAAAGTTCCATCCCTCTTTGAACAGGTGATAATTCCCACCGAGAAGAAATTTTCCAATCATTACAATCTCCCAAAAGAAAAATTTTCTCTCCTTTTATGCCATGAAAAAAAATTGATTGATCAGGGAAAAAAAACAGCCACTTACTCTTTACCTTCACATAACCGCCCAGAGAAGCCCGTGTGTAGGGCTCTGCAACTTTAAACCCATCTCCGATAATACCAGCTTCCGCCACAAGATCCTGAGGTAAAAGATCCCCTTCCCAATCTCTTTCCAAGGCGACCCACCCCAAACCTTTTGGCTCTATCCATAGTTTTCCACCTCCTTGATATCCCATCGCCTATCTCCTTACAGAGAAAGGTTCTGTGAATCCATCCAAAAACCTTTTGCTTGGACCCCGATCAATCATTATTGTTGATCCTAAAGTGCAAAGATTACCGAAAGAAAGAATTCTTGTCGCCTTGTCTGGGGGTGTAGACAGTGCGGTTTCCGCCGCTTTGCTTAAACAAGCCGGTCATGAAGTCGAAGCCGTTTATGTAAGAACTTGGGAACATGAAGATGATCTCCTAGGTAATTGTCCAGGAGCACAAGACCTCAGAGATGCTGAAACTGTAGCTTTACAGTTGGCTGTTCCTTTTCATGTGGTCAATTTTATTGATTTTTACCAGCAAGAAGTGGTCAACCCAATGGTTCATGGCTATGCCGACGGCATAACTCCAAATCCAGATGTATTATGCAACCGACAGATGAAATTTGGTGCACTAATGGAGTACGCCAAAAAGCAATCATTTGAAGCATTGGCAACCGGACATTATTGCATCCGTAAAACAAACAAATCCGGAGAAGCAGAACTTTGGGAGGGGAAAGATAAAAACAAAGACCAATCTTATTTCCTTGCTCGCTTAAAATCGAGTCAACTCATGTATTCCAGATTCCCTCTAGGTTCCCTGGAAAAACCAGATGTGCGCAAACTGGCTCATGAATTTTCATTACCCGTATCCCAAAAGAAAGATAGTCAGGGAATTTGTTTTTTAGGAAAAGTTAAAGTTCCTGAGTTCCTGTCTCATTTTATCAAAGACAAAAACGGTGAAATTGTGGATACGAACGGCAAGGTACTTGGAAACCATCAAGGTTTACACCGCTATACTTTAGGACAAAGGAAAGGCATCGGGGTGCCATCCAACACCGACCATGAAAACTTTGTCGTAACCGGTAAAGATCAATTAAAAAATCAATTAATCGTAGCCTTTGATCGTCCTAATGAAACCACTCTATGGGCAAAGCGATTTGGGTTGGAGCAGGTGGGCTTTCTTTGTCCCCGTTTTGAATGTCAAACTGAAATCAACCTTCTAGGCAAAGCCCGTTACCGAGATCCATCCACACCGATCAGGCTAATTAAGAAAGCTAATGAAAGTTGGTCAGTCGAATTCAAGGACGCTCAGCGTGCCCTAACCCCGGGTCAAATTCTTGCATTTTACCAAGGTGAGCAATTGATTGGGTCGGGTATTTATTCGCTTTCAAAATTTGGACGTTCCGCCCTTTCATCTTGATTTGCCTGCCATCCTCAAGATAAGAATAGATTGAATCATGCGACTAAAACTCTCCAAAACAACCCGTAGCAAGTTACCAATTGCTGAGGAACAAGCTCCGCTTAAAACAAAAGAGAATTTGGAAGAGTACCTCCAGGGTGCCATTTCCTTTTTACAAACCCAACAAATTGCACTGGAAAAAACCATTTCCATTCTTGAAGAGATTGCACATCTTGCACCGACCATGAAAGCAGATGTAATTCGCAAGGTGAGTAAAGAGAAAGAAATTCAATCACGCAAAAAACTTAAGGTGCTAAGAAAGCAGCTTAAGGCACTGGCAACCCTTTCCTTCAACCAGCAACCTCTTTTTAGTTCGGACGATGCCGATACTTCCTTTCCTCTATTCGAAGGTGCCGGTGCTAACGCACCTCAAATCAAACAGCCCTCCGCACCCCATTACTACAAGCCCATACAGAAAACCACACATGAAGTGAATTTGGATTTAGTCCACTCCTCCCTCCAAGCCATTCAAGAGATGCTCGGGCAAAACAATTCAACCACTCAGGATTTACAAACTAGTTTTACTGCCCTTGCCAGTGACCCTAAATCTCAAGCAAAGCTTCAATTTTTTGAGGAAAGAGTAAAAACATGGGTCTCCGAAGTCATCGAGGGACAGGATGGTTTGTCAGTCCAAGCAAATATTTTAACTCAACGCGTTGACGGTTTAGTACGTGGTCTGCAACGCGGGCAATCAGAATAAAGGATATGAACGGGGAGCCCCCCTCGCCACAGAGCTCAACGCCAAGTCCCGGGCGGGCATTTTTGGGTATTCATTATGTTAAATGCGGCACTTACGGGCGAATTTACAAAAACAAAGATGGAACAGCTTATGTTGGGCATTGCCCAAAATGTATGCACAGATTACGCGTATTAATTGGACCAGAAGGAACAGGAAACAGGTTCTTCAAGTGCTTTTGCCCCTAGTGTAAGAGTAAACTAATCAACTTTTAAAAATTTAAAGCTAAATCACTTTGATAATTGATCAAGTTTAAGCCTTTGACGAGATTGGTTGGCATCCAACCACCATGCGTCACTTGGAATAAGTTGATATCTTTTGAGTCTGGAAACTACTTCTTTTTCTGATTCAAGCCGGCTAACTTGACCCAAAATAATTATAAAACCTTGGTTTATTGAACCTAAGCGTAATTCATAATCATTCACTGCAAGAGCAAAACTTTTCTCTAAATTTGGCCAATCTGCTCGTTGAAATTCAATCATGCCATTTTTTCGTACAATATTTATTACCTTTCCCAAGGTTTCTTTACCGGGAAGAAAGATATATCCCTCAGACATATCGATGACAGTTTTAAACACTTTAAGCTTTGGAAAATTTGCCTGTCTTAAAGTTTGATCGATATGCTTGGTAAAATTAGGCGGATTAGTAATATCAACATCAGAACCTTTAAAGGTTAAAAGGCTTGGGTTGATCGTGATCTGATCTTCCATCTTTTCAATTTCATTCACCAACCTATCCTCTAAAATTAAATTAGCTTTTTCATTAGCAGCAAATAGAGCAGGTCGCGTCCACTTGTCATCGTTTAATGAATGCACCAATTGATCTGAGACAATGAACTGATCTTTTTTATCTGAACTTAGTTGCGGAACAGACTCTAATTTCTCCATCCATCCCACATAACCAGTTAAGCTCGCAAAAAAACCGGTGCAAAGAAAAACCATGAGAGTTTTACCTTTTTGTTGAACATTCGATGATCCATTCGATTTGATTGGTGAACCTTGCTTTTCCTCCACTAATTCCTTAGTGCCTTCGATCAATACTTCATCATGGTTAGAAAGCTCCCATTCATCCAGAACCCTCTTCTTCCCGTCATCATTTAAAATGATTTCTCGAGTGTCAGCCGATGCGTCAAAAACCTGTAACGCATACTCCATCCATCCGATCACCTCCCCCATGGTTATCTTTTCTTTTTGCCAATCCGGATCGAGCCGGCATTTCCGTTCAACTTCCATAGCTTCGTTTTCAGCTAGGAAACCGAGTAAATAATTGGCTATCTTTTCATATCGCTCAATGCTTAGAGAGATTGGGATATTATTTTCAACGAAAAGACCTTCTTCCCTTAATCGAATTGAAAATCCGATAACCAGTTCCCGAAAACTTTCATTTGCGAAGATCGGCTTCTTTTGCCAACTCTCAACAATCGCTCTGTCCTCACCGCACAACAGAGCCTGAGCACGGGCAACCCGCATATCTTTTTTATTCTCATTTCGAACCTGCCCACTTGGCTCAATAGTGAAAAGCTCAAGTTGTTTTTCTTTAAAAGAACCCCTCTTATTCTTTTCTTCTAAACAAAGGTTTTCCAGGTCCCAAAAAAATTTAGCGCGACTTCTCTTCCCATCCCTAAAAATCGCCAGGCGAAGAAGTGTCCGCTCCACTAATTCCTGAGCTAAAGTTTCGTCGCCCAAAAATAATTTGGCAAACCTCAACCCTTCCACGGTGGGTTCATTAAGAAAAACCAAGTCTTTTTCAATCCGTCCAGTCATTGAGTTAGAGATTTCTTTACAGAACTGCACGAACCAACTGACAAAGTTTGTATAATGCATTGAACCAATCCATTGGTGAAAGGCTTTTTGCCTGAAGGATTTGTCCAAGATAGCTTTTTTGCCCAGTCTCTATATTTTTTCGGACAATCTCCTGCTGGCCAAGACATCCAAAGAGAAAAACCATTTTTTCCTCTGGCTGCACAAAGTAAAGGCCATGCGGCATCAATCCATAAAGTATTTGCCTTTCCACGCCCAAAAACTTCGCCCAGTAATTGCCTGATCCAAATACCCGACAATTGAGAAACCTTAGGGCATTCAATTTCACTGCCAGTTTTATCTAGAGCCTGAAAAGCAAAGGTGTCCCAAAGCTTAGATAAATCCTCAATCCATTGCGGACATGTTCTCCATAACTCAGCATACTGACGTAATCGGGTTAAGGGGTGATTTACTGGACGGAAGCCGCGGAGTTTCCAACCTCCCTGTGATCGATAAATAAGATCGATATCAACTTGACCGGACCTCCACAGATCGATCGAAAATTGTTGGGCAATCCTGGCCATTTGCGTCCTATTTCTTCTATAACCAAGGATTTCTAAAAACCATTGATGACAAGCCATCTCCCACCCCTGTGTAAGTAAACGTGAGTGAGCAAATCCCTTCTTGGCCATCCATCGGGAACGAGCTCTTTCTCTACGTTCACCCAAACTGATACCTACTAGATTACCTAATGCAAGATCGGCCAAACTGTCTTGGCCGGACAAACGGGTAAGTGCATGAGCCTCCGCATATTCTTCTATTCCATGAAGCAAACTTGGTAACAAGACCAGGCACGGCACTGCCTTACCATTACTGGTCCTTTCTTGATTAGTCACACCCGAAGCCCCTGAAAAGATACAGGCATGTAAAATTACTTTGTTATAATTTGAATCAAGGTGATGCTTGTGCGACTTCCAACCTTCGGGGAAAAAATGAATTTCTACATCTCCAATAAAGCTTTCCCCATCAATGACTAATTTAGCATTATGAAAATCAGGACCCTCCATAGACAGATTCCAGTCACCAGCATAATCCACATATATTTTTTTCCCACAGCTGGTTACTAATGAATCCGTAAAAAAATCCTGCTCCGCCCAAATACGCTGAGCAACTGATTCTTCAATTTTAACCGAACCATAATACCCCGGGACCTCCTCAACTAATCGGTCTTCTGTCATTTTTGGATCACTTATCACCTTCGGGAAATTCAATACGATTGTGAAAAGGCTCACGCTCACTCCGCGAACTCGATTGATTGAGGTTTGCCCGACGACTTACCTGATCAATCGAATGATCCAAACGCTTGACGAATTCCTCCACCCGCATGGCGGATGCCCCATGTGCGTATGCACAGTTTCGAATCAAGTTATCATTGGTAACCACACAAATTCTTCCCGGATGCTTCGCAGCCATAACCATGCGTTCAATTACCCCGTCCGCCCCCTCACTGGATGAGGAGTAAACAACATCAAAGGAGTCAAGGTTTCGGTATTTTTGCAAAGAGCCCCTACCCTCCCGTCCATCGAAGACTACGGTCACTCGGTTTCCATCTGCCACCAAAGGTTCAAGCATTCTTAACAAACTATCTCTTGCGAGGTTTCGATCACGTGCCAATTCCCTAGCGATGTCAGGCATTGCATGCATGGCATTGTTTGCGTCAATCATCAGATGTTCTTGCATTTCTTTCGCTCTTTAATCAAGGAATGTATCTTCGATTTAGGGAGTTCTTTTCTTTCTCGCAACGCAATACCAAATTAACCCACCCAATTTATGAGTCTCGCTTTTTTATTTCCAGGTCAAGGTTCCCAAGTCAAAGGGATGGGTACCGATGTTTTCCATCGCTACCCTGAACTTATCGATCAAGCCAATCAAGAATTGGGTTATTCCCTAAGTGATCTTTGCCTTGAAGATGCAAATGAACAACTGTCACAAACTCAATTTACCCAACCCGCTCTCTACTTGGTCAGCTTTTTAGAAGGCAAAGCCAAAATCGACGATGGGCAGATACCCGATATCGCTGCTGGTCATTCCGTTGGAGAATTTGCCGCACTAGCTCTTGCTGGTTGCGTATCCTTTATGGATGGGCTCCGTATGGTTTCAAAGCGTGGAAATATCATGTCTCAAGTAACCGGAGGAGGTATGGCTGCAGTAATCGGAATGGAAGTCGAAAAGATTCAAAGCTCACTTGAACAAATCGGTGCAGACCAAGTAGACCTTGCTAATTTCAATTCCCCCGGTCAGGTCGTAATATCTGGACCTGCTGACCAGATCAAAACCACACTTACTCCACTTAAAGAAGCCGGTGCTCGAATGGTGGTTCCCTTGAAGGTTAGTGGTGCATTTCATTCGCGAATGATGGAAGAACCAGCACGAGAATTTGGGAAGTTTTTGGAAGGAATTCGTTTTTCATCCCCCAAATTCCCTGTCTACTCAAATGTGGAGGCTGCCCCTTATTCCAATGGAGATGCCATCGCTCCCTTATTGGTGCGTCAAATACATAGCTCGGTTAGATGGACTGAGTTAATTACGCAGATGCGAATAGATGGAGCGAATGAATTTCTTGAGTGTGGCCCAGGAAAAGTCCTGACCAAGCTGCTTAGGCAAATCCCGTAGGGAAAAAGAATCAGCTTGCCCGGGTATCTAAACTGAGCTTGGTCAAGTTTCTCTCTTTCAACATATTAACCACATCAATCACCTTTTGATAAGGCAAAGAGCGATCTCCACGTATGTGAATAGTGGGAGCGACCCCCTCCCCTAATGAAATTCGGTCAAGTCGGTCTTCTAGCTCCTTTTTCCCGATAGGGACTTTTCCCCAAAAGTAAGCGCCTGACTCATCAATCGTGATATATTTGTCCTCCACCGGAGGCGGAGGTTGTTTGGCAGAGCTAGACTGATCGGGAAGGTTTACCCGATTATATTGCTCGATCACAGGAGTGGTGATCATGAATATGATGAGCAGAGAAAAAGCGAGATCGATTAACGGGGTAACGTTCAGTTCTGAAATTACTGAAAGCTTGTTTCTTCTTGTAAAACTTCTTGCCATTTAATTATCCAAAGTTGTCTCGAATGCTCGTCGATACTTTCTTCAGGCACTCGTCTCCAATTCAATGCGATCAGCAAGGTTACTAGCAAAGTTTTCTAGCTTTGTCATTTCTCCCCGGGTTCGAGCAGAGAGATTATTATACGCAAACACAATGGGTATGGCTACGCACAGAGCAGTAACGGTTGTCAACAATGCCCCAGACACACCTGGGGCCAGGTGTTCAATGGTAGCCCCCCCCGAATCCATCGTACCAAATGCATCCATTACTCCCCATACTGTACCAAGTAATCCAAGAAAAGGGGCACCTGAAACGATCGTTGCCAACCAATACATCTTTTCTTCATACCTGTCTTCATATTCGGTAATTGCCCTGCGAATGGCATTTTCAACATAATTCATGCGTACCCTGCCATCTTTAGAACTTGCCCGAGCGGCTGCCATCGCCCGAGAGCAGACGCGAAGATATGGACTCGACTGGCCGGGGAAATTTGCATCATCGTAATCGACCATATTGGGAAGCTCATTAATTTTCTTTTCGTCCCGAGCATTGGCTCGACGAATTCGTTTCAGTTCAGAATTTTTGCTCAGCATGATCGAAATGGCCCAACAATTTAATAAAGCTAAAACAAATATAACGACTTTACCCGCAAAGTTAGAATCTGCAAAATAGCTAAATAAGTCAGCAGATCCAAGCAAAGGCGCAAAGTTACATCCGTTTAATAAGTTTCCCATCACATTCATAATATTTCAAAAATCCAACACCAAACTCCAATTTTAGGCGAAAGGATTAAAAATCAACGAAAAACGCATCTTTTGCACAAAGTGTGGCAGAGAAATCGATTAAGTTTGCACGATTATCCAAAGCATCTTAGGCAAAATCTCTTATGCAGGTATCTCAAAAAGTTCTAGATGAAATCAATTCAACGACATTTTCCCTTTCTTCGAAAAACTCGATCGTCGGTTTGGATGGATTTGTTGATAAAATTGTTGCTCCCGTAGAAAAGAGACACGGTCTGGGAGATAACTTTGATCCCGTGCCCACTATTGCAGAAATGGGTGCTAAAATCTCGGCTGCTGCGGGTAAAAGTGCCAACATCGAACTCTATCCAAGGTTCGAAAAATTGGGAGGCAATGGCCCCATCATGGCAAATGCAATGCTTTCTCTCGGAATGGGAGTTCGTTACATTGGTGCCCTGGGCACCCCCAACATCCATTCTGTCTTTGAAGAATTCGCAAGAAAAACTAATGCAATTTCTATAAGCGAGCCAGGAATTACCACCGCTATGGAATTCAAGGATGGAAAGGTAATGCTTGGAAATACCCTAAGCCTCGAAGAAATTGATTACTCCCGAATCATCGGGGCATGTGGAGAGGGCGAATTCATAGATCTGTTATCCAAAGCAGATTTAATATCCATCGTAAATTGGACAATGATTCCCAAAATGACTGACTTTCTCGTCGAGTTGGTTGATAAAATTTTGCCCAACCTACCGCCGCGGGATACACGCTCTTTTTTCTTTGACTTAGCTGATCCTGCAAAACGTTCGAGCTCTGATATTAAGGAGGTATTAACTGTCATCTCCCGTTTCCAAGCTCATGCTGAGGTAACTTTGGGTCTCAATTATAACGAAGGACTTCAAGTGTGTGATGTTCTGGGTTTAAAGAGTGGAGACAAAGACGAAGATTCCCTCAAGAAAATGGCATCTGAAATCCGAAGGGAACTTGGTATATCCACAATTGTCCTGCATCCCGTTGAATCAGCCGCTTGTGCCACTAAAGATGGTGCCTGGTGGACTACGGGTCCTTTTTGCGATAATCCGAAGATAACGACAGGTGCAGGAGATCACTTTAATGCCGGCTTTTGCAGTGCCAGGCTAAGCGGATTTTCCCCTTTAACATCTCTGGCTTTGGCAACTTGCACTTCTGGGCATTATGTTCGCACCGCCCAAAGCCCATCAACATCACAAGTAATCGAACTTCTTAAACAAAACTCTTAAACTATATGAGTCACGAAAAAGGCCTCCTTATCTCCTTCGAAGGATCAGAAGGGTGTGGTAAATCTACCCAGATTCGCCGTATCGCTGATCGCTTGGAAGAAATTGATCACCGAGACGTAATTGTCACCCGAGAACCCGGAGGAACTATTATCGGCGAAGATATTCGACATCTTCTGATGCATGCAGATTCCTCCAAAAGCATTTTACCGGAAACCGAGCTTCTACTGTTCGCTGCCAGCCGGGCACAACTCGTCCGCGAAATCATTTTTCCTGCCATTGAAAATGGCAAAGTTGTTCTATGCGATCGCTTCCTTGATTCAACTACAGTTTATCAGGGGGTTGCTAGGCAAATTGCAGATGATCCTGTAACTATGATCAACGAGTTCGCCGTTGGTGAGATTATTCCTGATCTTACCATCGTTATAGACATACCACCAGAAGTTGGCTTTGAGAGGATCAAGCACCGTGTATCTGACATGCCCGACCGTATGGAGCAGGAAAATATTGAATTTTATGGAAAAGTCCGAAAAGGATACCTTCACCTTGCACGCAGCCTGCCCGAGCGCTTCTTTGTGGTTGACGGAAACGGAGATCCTGAGGAAATCGAGTTAGAAATATGGAATGAAATTCATGCCCGTTTCTACTCCCAGGAATAATTCTTAGTTCACCACTATTTCCCTGCCAATTAGGTAAGTATGCCTAATTCAAATATCGATCCTATCGAGGCACTTCAGCACCGATTTGCTGAGGATCGATTGCATCATGCTGTCCTTATACTTGGACAGTCAGTTGAACAAAACCAAGACGCAGCCTTAGCTCTGGCTCGATGTTTATTATCCCTTGATAATTCGAGATTTGATCATCCCGATCTATTTAATCTGCGCCCAACTGGTAAGGCTCGGATCATAACGGTTGAAAAAACGCGTGAATTGATTGCCATGCTTAACCGCACATCCAACCAAGGTGGTAATAAAGTTGCAATCATTCACGAAGCAGACCGGATGCGCAAAGAATCTGCCAACGCTTTTTTAAAAACTTTGGAAGAACCACCATCGGGCACCTACCTACTTCTGCTAAGCACAAAACCCTACTCCTTACTCGCAACTATTCGAAGTCGATGCCTCATGGCTCGATTGCCCACAGTAGCTCCCGTTTTAGGTAATGAACAATGGGAAGCATGGAAGTCTAGGTATCAACAATGGATTCTGGCACTATTGGATCGTGAAAGCCTGAGAAAAGATCGGGTTAGCCCACTTTTTGCCTCGTATGGACTTATAACCTCGTTGCTTGGTCTAATCAAAGAAGAAGCTGATACTTTAGCCAAGAAAGCTAAAAATGAAGCACCAAATATGGATGACAAAGAAAAGGATGCCTTGGATGCCGGAGTACGCCGGGGTGTTCGTTCTCGGATTCTCAAACAATTAGCGGAAGCTACCCGTTCCTTTGTCGTTCAGAACGAGAACCGTCAAATTCTTCCTCAACTAGGAATTAAACTTTCAAGGGTTTTAGCTTGTTTGGAAAAAAATGTCCGGCTTATGGAGGTAAATTTGAAAGACGAGACGGCTTTGGAGGATTTTTATCTATCATCTCTACGAATATGGACATCCAAATAAGTTATTTTCATAAATATTCTTAAATGAGCACTCTTTTTGAAAAAATCATTGCTCGAGATATCCCCGCGGAGATCTTGTATGAAGATAAATTTTGTATCGCGATAAAAGATATTGAGCCCCAAGCCCCGGTTCATTTTTTAGTTATTCCTAAAAAAGTCATAGCCCGTCTAGGAGAAGCAGAGAAATCCGATCAATCAAG
>JAQXCL010000147.1 GCA_029251885.1 Opitutales bacterium
GTTGCCCAGGGGTTCATCAAATAAATGAATTTTTGGATCGCGGACAAGAAGGCGTCCAAGTGCAACCCGTTGGCGTTGTCCGCCACTTAATTGATTAGGTTTACGCCTGAGGAATTCCAAGATTTCCAACTTTTGGGCGATCCCTTCTACTTTTTTCCGAATTTCAGGAGCTGATTCCCGACGTACCTTCAGACCGTATGCCATATTTTCAAAGACAGAGAGGTGGGGAAAGAGAGCATAGTTTTGAAAGACCATGCCAAGGTTCCGCTCCTGAGGTGCGAGTTGGACGGAATCTTTTCCAAATATATCAATCGATCCATGTGTCTGATTTTCCAATCCGGCAACTAAGCGAAGCAATGTACTTTTTCCACAACCAGACGGACCAACCACCACAAGGAATTCGCCCTCGGCAACCGTGAGGTCGATCGATTTTAGGGCTTGAACATCCGGGGGGAAGGTCTTGCTAACCTGCTTAAATGAAATCGCACTGCTCATTAAAATATACCCACTCTAAGCATGGATGGCTTAGGGTAAAGCTTTGTCGCTTGAGCATAGAGGTCTGGAAACATAGGATATGTTTCGTGAAGCGTTCACATATTTGCAGGCATACACTTGGAGGATTACTCCTCTGGTTCCTTGGTGCTGGCTTCACTGCCTGTCAGACGGAAGCTCCTCAGGTTAAAAGGATTACCAAGACGATGGAAAAGGAATCCCTTGCACGGATGGATGGATTGGTCCGCGAGTGTCTGGTATGTCATGGTGTGGAAGAGGCCCAACGCGGGCCCATTCTGGACGGAATGGAATATGGGTATATCTATGACCAGTTGCAAAAATTCCGTTCAGGCATACGCGGACAAAATCCCGATAATCGCTCTGAGCACTTAATGGGCATAGGAATTAAGAAAGTAAAGAATGACTTGGAATCTGCTTATTTGGCCGATTGGTTTGCACGGCAGGAACCAAAGCCGGCGGTTCGTACGGTGTTGGGAGACTTGGATCGTGGGAAACTTTTTTACGAGGCACGTTGTGTATCATGCCATGGTGAAAAGGCGGAAGGAAACCGTTTGCTTGCCGGGCCCGCCCTTAATCGTCTGGAAGGTTGGTACTTTCTCGAACAGATGCGCAAGTTCCGTGCAGGCGACCGGGGGTACCACCCCTTGGATGAGTCCGGAAGGGTAATGGCGGCTGCATCCAAAGGGATAACAGATAGCAGTTTGCGTGACCTGGTTGCCTATGTTGTGGATGCATACGGCCCAGCTGATGCTCCTTCGATGCGTGACCGCATGATTCCCAAGAAATCAGAGAAGGCTTTTTAAGCCCCGTACTGGGCGTGCAGGGACCCCAGTCGCTCAGGAGTGCCCACATCGTCCCATTCTCCTCGATGTAGCCGTCCACCTACAAGGTTGCTGGATATTGCTTGTTTGAGGCGCGGAACAATGGAGAATTTTTCAACCGTTGCACCGTCAAGAATGCTCGGATGGTAGAGAGCGATACCGGCATAGAGGTATTCTGGAGACTGATGTTCAATTACACGGTCTTGGGAAAGAGAGAAATCCCCCCGTTCCCGCCAGTCAGGTTTGGGCACGAGGTAGAGCAGAGCCTGATCATCTAGGGGTAATGCATGAGGAATCGTGGAAAAATCCAGGTCGCACCAGACATCGCCATTAACCACCAAAAAGGTTTCGTTTCCTAACAAGGGCAGGGCCTTGGCCAATCCGCCCCCGGTTTCAAGGGGCTCCGGGCCTTCATCTGAATAAGAGATCGAAAGTCCCCAAGTTGAGCCGTTGCCCAAGGCTTCAGGAATTTTAGAGCCTAAGTGTCCCAGATTGATCACCACTTCGCTTAATCCCGCTGCGGCCAATTTCTCGAGGTGATGGACGATTAATGGCTTTCCACCTACGGGCACAAGTGGTTTGGGTGTATGGTCAGTCAGGGGGCGTAGGCGATTGCCATAGCCTGCAGCTAATACTATTGCCTTCATCGGTTTTTAGGAGTCGGGAGAAAGTAAGGATGCCTGTTCCACCAGGGATTGGAGGTCGCAAAGCTCCGGGTATTTCTTGAGGACCTGTTTTACATAGCCAAGTACACGGGGAACATCCGCTAAATATTCGGGTTTTCCATCGCGGATTTTTAGGCGATGAAAAATACCCACGCACTTTAGGTGCCTCTGTAAACCTGACCAATCAAACCATCTGTTTATGGTACTCTCATCGATTTCCGGTCCAATCAAACCACACTGAACAAGTTGAGTACGGAAACTTCTGATCTGCCGGACTATCCAGTCCTCGGAGTTATCAACATAGCAATCGCGCAGTAAGGATACCAAGTCGTAAGTAATTGGTCCAAGCATAGCTCCTTGAAAATCAATAATTCCAGGAGTTCCGTCATCGGTGACTAATAAATTACGGCAATGGAAATCCCGGTGCATGAAGGTTTGTGGAATGGCATTGACTCCATCAATCAGTGGCTTGGTATATTTTTCGAATTCCTGACTGGATACATCAGGCAGGCACCATTCCCTAAAGATTTCAAGTTCCTTTGTTTGCCAGGCACGATCAAAAACAGGGAGTTGAGTAGCCCATTTGCCCAAGCCTTTTTGGAATTTGATAATTTCTTCAATGGCAAGCTCATAGAGATCATTCCTACGCTCACTTGCCAGGGCTTCCTGATAGTGTAAATCTCCGAAATCTGAAAGGATAAGAAATCCCTTTTCCAAGTCCTGAAAATAAACTTGGGGAACCTGGATTCCTGAATTCTTTAGCTTTTTGGCAAGTTGGACGAAGGGAGCACAGGGTTCCAATTCTGGTGGGGCATCCATTACCACCCGTGAGCCATCTGGAGTACGTATACGAAAATAACGACGAAAACTGGCATCTGCCGAGGCGAGTTCCAAATCGCAACCACCATAAGGGGTGGATTGATTTATCCATTCACCAAGAAATTCCCTGCGTTCGTCCACCACCATAGCTTCCACAAGTTTGTTTCTCTCTAATTTTTAGGTTCCGTCAAAGAAAAAAAAGCGGGTCAGTCCGACTCCCTTTATTGATCGGATAACAGAAGCAAAAAATATCGTAGGTCTAATATGTATTCAGGCACCAAGTCGATGGTCTGCTTTGAGGTATTTAACGACATAATCGTGTACCGCTTCCTCTAGTGAGAACAATTCATTGCCATAGCCTACCTCACGAAGCTTTTCAATTTTAGCCTCAGTGAAATATTGGTACTTATCACGGAGGATTTCTGGCATGTCGACAAAACGAATGTTCGGTTCCATACCTAGGGCGGAAAAGATTGCCCGTCCCAGATCGAGCCAGGTTCGTGCTTTTCCACTTCCGAGGTTAAATAGTCCGTTAGCATCATGGTTTTCTCCCAACCACAAAGACATCAATACGGCATCCTTGACATAGAGAAAATCACGCATTTGCTCGCCATCCCGGTATTCTCGATGATGGCTCTTAAACAGAGTCATCTCTTCGGTGCTCGCAATTTGTTCGTGGGCTTTACTGACTACGGAGCGCATTCCTCCCTTGTGCTCTTCATTTGGCCCATAGACATTGAAATATTTGAGGCCCACGATTTGATCGAGCCAGCCATTCTCCTGTGCAAGTAGATCAAATTTGTGCTTCGACCAACCATACAAGTTTAAAGGGGTGAACTTTTTCAAATCCACATCCTGATCGTCCATGCCCAGGGAACCATCTCCATAAGTCGATGCCGAGGAGGCGTAAACAAAACGAACACTATTTCTGAGTGACCATTCACAAAGCTCGCTGGTGTAGCCGAGGTTATTGTCGTTTAAATATGCCTCGTTGGTCTCGGTGGTGCTTGAGCAGGCCCCGAGGTGAAAAATAGTTGAGATATCGGAGAGTTCTCCGCTGTTACCCGCAATCATTTTACGAAAATCTTCTGGAGTGATCCGGCGGGAATAGGAAAGATCCTTGAGGTTGCGTTCTTTCAAATTGTTCGGTTCTGCCCAGTCGACCAACCATAGATTTTCTATGTTTCGATTATTTAATCCCCAAATAATTGCACTACCGATAAGACCGGCACCCCCGGTGACCACGATGGTGCCACGGGCAAGGTTACTCATGAGAAAGTTCCACCGAGCGTGCCCGGGCAGCTTCCACGGCATGACGAACAATAGTTCTTAATTCGTCAGCTGAAAAACTTTCCAATGCTGCCTGGGTAGTTCCATTGGGAGAAGTTACCTGGTCGCGCAATTCCTTGGGCCCTAATTCGGAAGATTCCATGAGCCTGGCAGCTCCCGTAACCGTGCTCAGGGCAAGTTCTTTGGCAAGCTTTCCGGATAGTCCAATTGCTCTGGCCGCCTCTTCCAAGGCACAGGTAAATTCAAAAACATATGCCGGGCCGCTCCCACTTATGGCAGTAACTCGGTCTAAGTCCGCCTCTTCGCCGAGTTCGTACGCTTTTCCAAGAGATGACAGAATTTGTTCAATCATTTTTTGGTCGGCTAGAGATGGAGACTGTGCAAACAAATAACCAGTTACCCCGTGCCCAATTTGCCCGGGAGTGTTAGGCATTGAACGGACTACATTTCGCGACTGCGGGAAAGCCTTGGAAAGTTTGGCAATGGGAATACCTGCCATAATTGAAAGAATCAGGCAGCCAGCACTTTTTTCTGAAACGGAGGGGGGAAGTTCGTTAATTTGTTGAGGCTTGCAACCGAGAATAAGTACGGAGGGTGAACCTGCTAACATTTCCTCGACTGAGTCAAATCGGGAAATCCCAGTGTCATTGGAGAGTTTTTCTGAAGTTCCATCATTTGCCGAACAGCAGGAAATTTGCTTGGGGGCAAAAGAATTGGTACGCAATAAACTATGCACGATGGCGGATACCATCTTGCCGGCTCCAATGAAGCCAAGAGACTGACTCACTCCGACTCCTCCTTTTTGCTGGTTTCTTGAATGGTGATCGTCCCACCAATCATGTCGTGCAGGCAACGCCGTTGTCGGTTGAGGTAGCAAAAAAGGAAATTCATTAGTCCGGGAAGAAGGAATGGGGTAATTAGAATGAGTGAACTTAATCCTTTGCCTGCGGCCCGAAAGAATTGCCTGAAAGGAGAAGGTGGGAGATCAGTTCCATCCATTCTTACCGTGCGCAAGCCAAAGGTTGCTTTGCCCAGGCTTTTTCCAAAAAAGAAGCGCTCTCCGATGAAAAAATATAAGATGGGCAAAAAGCAGGCCCATACAACCATGGCCATGAGCATCTCATAGGTTTCAGGAGAAAGTCTGGATTGATCAATGAATTGAGACATTTCTTCTGAATTCATCTGATTTTCCTGGGCAAGTAGAGTGGCTTGTTGGAGCAAGCTTTTAAATTCATCCTGAGTATTGTTGCCCCAGAAATTGGGCAGAAAATGAGCCATTAATTGAAGAAGCAAGATGATCAAAATAAAATCCATCGCAAAAGCGATTATTCGTTTGAGCAAAGGAGCTGGCTCGAGGCTGGCGGATGGGATTTTCTCTTGTTCCTCGTCATCGAGGGTACGGGTGGGGGATTCGTTCATTAAGGCTGCTTCAAGCTTTGTTCAAAGGCTTGGACCGTGTTAGCCATGAGCATGGCGACGGTCATCGGGCCAACCCCTCCGGGTACCGGTGTGATATGAGAGGTTTTTGGGGCCACTTGTTCAAAATCAACATCACCCACCAACCGGTAACCGGATTTACGGGAGCTATCAGCCACTCGATTGATTCCCACATCAATTACGGCACATCCAGGCTTGATCATATCTGCAGTTACAAAGTAAGGCTTTCCTATAGCAGCGATGAGTATATCCGCCTCCCGGGTAAGGGCTGGCAGGTTGTGTGTCCTGGAATGGCAAAAAGTGACCGTTGCATTGCCAGGTATCGAACGGTTAAGCAGCAACATTCCAATAGGTTTTCCCACAATTAAACTGCGGCCCAATACGACCACCCGTTTACCTGCTGTTTCAATGCCTGTACGCTTAATCAGTTCAATAATTCCAGCGGGTGTACAGGATCGGAAAGCATCGGATTGTTCCTGGCAAAGTTTTCCCAAGTTTACTGCATTAAATCCATCCACATCCTTGGCGGGTGATACCCGGTTGAATATTTGAACATCATTAATATGAGGGGGTAGGGGTGCTTGCACCAAGATGCCGTGTACAGAGATATCCCCGTTTAAACGATCAATTTCCTCAAGCAATTGACTTTCAGATATGGTAGAGGGAAATACGAGTAACCGGGCATCGATACCTAAGGAAGCTGCCGTTTTCTCCTTTTTCCTAACATAAGAGATGGACGCAGGATCATCACCTACACGCACAAAGGTAACGCTGGGCTTCCCACATTCAAAGGCAGAAACTTTGCCTCTTAACTCATCCAATACTTCCTTGGCAATTTGGTTGCCGTCGATCAATTCCATGACCCGGTAAAATTAGTGAAAGGTAAAGGGTTGGATCAATTCGAAAGACGCAGCACTCGTGCCCGTATGACCAATTTGTCGGACCCTGCCTTAATCGGTTCGAGCATGCCGAGCACATTGATCTGCTGGTCAGTAAATTGCTGGGGGTCGACGGCTTTTAATTGATCAATATCAATAAATGCGAGTCTTTTACCCTTTGAGTTTTCCAACTGGTAAGGAAAGTCGTAAGCGAAACCGAGTTTGCGGGGTTTAAAAACAAGAGTGCCTTCAAAATTTCGAACAATCCGTGTAGCTGGCTTGTTTTTGGGAGGATCTAAGGGAAGGGTGCTTGGGGCGGGCTTTACTTGCTCGGTCTCTAAGGGATCAAGTTCGTCAATTCTCGAGCTTCCAGAATCATTTGAATTGCTTGATGATTCAGTTTGTTGCACGGGTTCATTCGAGATGTCAACGGATGCTTGAATAGGTTTTGCATTCCACCTTTCTCTTCCTACTACCACGGGTTCAATCTCAGGCGCACCCGCATTGAATGCCTGACCTAGGCTGGGGGAACCCCCTTGGGCGGGTTGTCCAAATAAAGAAGAAAAAGAAATCAGGGAAACCGCCATTCCCCCGATGATTTTGGTGATGTATAAATTAAAAATTCCCATGGTTATGAATTTAGGAAATTTGCTTGGGAAAGAGCAAATCAATTTCTGAATCTTTTAAATCTCTGTAGGTTCCAAGGGGTAACTTGCCCAACCTCAAGCCTCCGATGCTGGTGCGCCGTAATTTTTTTACTTTGTAGCGATAACGGCCCATACACCTTCTGATTTCGCGTTTCTTGCCGTGCCCCATTGTAATCTCTAGCTTGGTTGAGCCTACTGGGTTTCCTGCCTTGGCACGGATTTCGTCAAGCTGTAAAAAATCTCCATCATCCTCAAATCCTGCAAGCATGGCTTGAAAGGCATCCTTTTCGAGAGGCTGGTTAATTTCTACTTTGTATTTCTTTTGGACTTTTTGGGATGGGTGGGTAAGCCGATGAGCCAGTTTACCATCATTGGTTAAGATAACCAGTCCTTCGCTCTCTAAATCCAGGCGTCCCGCACAAAACAAGCGGATATTGCGGTGCCGAGTTTCAAGTAATTCAAAAATTAGGCGTTCTGCATGGGGGTCGTCATTCGAGCAGGTAAATCCCTTTGGCTTATTGACCATAAAGATGGTTGGCTTGATGAATTTTGCCTGAATTCTTTTCTGACCCACTTTTACAACATCGCGTTCAGGATTTACCCGTTCACCCAGTTTGGCCAACTCTCCATTTATGGAAACTTGGCCGTCTTTAATCAATTGTTCTCCCGCCCGTCGCGAGCAGATTCCAGAATCGGCAAGAAACTTTTGAAGCTTGGGAAGAGGAGGTGTGGTCTTGGAAGATTGGTTTGTATTCTTGGACATGTGCAAAACTTGATGTTGCCTAATTACTACGAATCCATCATTTATGGGAAACAGTCAATAACAGGGATGGGAACCTGAATATTTTTCATGAACGAAGAAACAGTTAGAATCAAGGTTGCGGTTGTTACCGGTGCAGGTCGCGGAATCGGTCGCGGAATTGCCGAGGCATTGGCCCGCGACGGGATGAGAGTCATTTGCGTGAGTAAGTCAGAAGCCTCCTGTGGTGCAGCAGCTGAATCAATCAGAGAATCAGGCGGGCTTGCTGATGCACTAGCCGTGGATGTATCTTCAGGCGAGCAAATCCGCCAAGCTAGTGATAAACTGCTTGAGGAACATGGACATGTTGAGGTTTTGGTAAATAACGCAGGGATTACCCGCGATAATTTGCTCTTTCGTATGGAAGAGGATGACTGGAGTTCAGTAGTTAATACCAATTTGTCCAGCTGTTTCCATTGGATTAAAGCTCTCGGACGTCCTATGACTCGGAAACGTTGGGGTCGTATTGTCAATGTTGCATCGGTGGTCGGTTTGACCGGTAACGCTGGACAGGCCAACTATTCAGCTGCCAAGGCAGGTATGGTCGGGTTGACAAAAAGCCTAGCTCGTGAGTTTGCTGCCCGTTCTGTAACTGTAAACGCAATCGCTCCCGGGTTTATTGATACTGATATGACTTCTGAATTGGACGAACGCGTGAAGGAAGGTGCTTTAGCTACCATTCCTCTTAAACGATTCGGAAAGGTTTCCGACATTGCCGAAATGGCAGCTTTTTTATGTTCTGACAAAGCCTCCTACATCACCGGACAAGTTTTTACGGTTGACGGCGGGATGGTGATGTGAGGAAAAACTTTCTACTAATAACTAACCAAACTTAATTCATTATGTCCGACAAAAGCGCCGATCGCGTAAAGAAAATCATTGTTAGCCAGCTCAACGTCAGCGAAGAGCAAGTTACTCCGGAGGCCAGCTTTATTGATGACCTTGGAGCCGACTCACTTGACCAAGTCGAATTGGTCATGGCTTTGGAAGAAGAATTTGGTAACGAGATACCTGAGGATGATGCCGAAAAGCTTCAGACTGTGGGATCAGTTATCGAATATGTTGAGAAAAATCTTTCTTCCTAATATTCCTTTAACTTTACAATGAAGTTCGGTTATCTCGAGCCGACTTTTTATATATTTTTTTCCACATGACCCGTGTAGTTATAACAGGAATGGGGGTAGTTTCCTCCATCGGTAACGATTTAAACAGTTACTGGACCAGCCTGAAGGCAGGAAAGTCTGGAATCACCACACCAACGAGTTTCGACTGTTCGGATATTGCCAGCAAGGTTGCTTCTGAAATCAAGGATTTTAATCCCGAAGATTTCATGGACCCCAAAGAGGTAAGAAGAAATGACCGCTACGCTCAGCTTGCACTTGCCGCAGCGCATGGTGCTCTTAAAGATGCCAACCTAACTCGTGAGGAATTGGTGCCTAAACGTACTGGCGTACTTGTGGGTTCAGGAATTGGTGGAATGGATACCATCGAGAAACAAATGACGACCTTGATTGAAAGGGGGCCTCGCCGGGTTTCTCCTTTCATGATACCTTCTTTAATTGCCAACATTGCCGGTGGAATTATTGCGATTGATTTAGGTGCAAAAGGACCCAATTTTTCAGTGGTCAGTGCTTGTGCATCTGGATCTCACGCGATTGGTGAGGCTTTTGAAATGATTCGGCGTGGTGCTGCTGATGTTATCTTTGCCGGTGGTAGCGAAGCTGCGGTTACCCGAATTGGTTTTGCCGGTTTTTCATCGATGAAGGCAATGAGTACCAAATTTAACGATGAGCCAAGCCGTGCATCCCGTCCCTTCGATAAAAACCGTGATGGGTTTGTTATGGGTGAAGGTTCTGGTGTTTTGGTTCTTGAAACTTTAGAGAATGCAAAAAAGCGCGGTGCCCGCATCTATGCAGAACTTATTGGTTATGCAGCAACCTGCGATGCTTTTCATGTAACCACTCCGGATACTTCCAGTGAATCTCTTACGGAATGTATGAATTTGGCCCTTGATCAGGCTAAGTTGGAAAGGAATTCGGTGAATTATGTGAATGCACACGGCACATCCACACCATACAACGACCGGTCAGAGACCGTGGCTTTAAAGAATGTATACTCCGATTACGCCAAGAATGGATTGATGGTAAGTTCCACAAAATCCATGACCGGGCATCTACTTGGAGCAGCCGGTGCCATTGAGGCAGCAGCCTGTTGCAAGGCAATCGAGGAGGGCGTGGTTCCTCCCACCATTAATTACGAAGAACCCGATCCAGACTGTGACTTGGACTATGTACCCAATGAAGCACGCGAAGCGACAGTGAATGTGGCGATGAGTAACAATTCTGGCTTTGGAGGGCACAACGCCTCACTTATCTTTCGTAACTTTAATTAATCTGGTTTTTTTGCCGGTTGATACCGAAATTCGCTTGCTCCAAACGATAGGTCGGGTATTTTATAACCTTTGGCAATTTGCACCCGTAGCTCAATTGGATAGAGCGCCTGACTACGGATCAGGAGGTTGGGAGTTCGACTCTCTCCGGGTGTGCCACTTTAATTAAGCGGAAATCCCATTTTAATAAAGACTCTCAGCGATGGGGTTTGTTTATTGTTTACTCATCAAGAATTCATGATTGGCCACAAGATAATCGGTATAATGACACTCTTGGCAGCACATGAAGGAAGTAATTAAAAAGGGTAATTTTGTGGATCTACAAAATAGGTTGTGGTTGTAGAGTTTGAAGGAAAGAAAAGGAAGCAGGTTTTGGGATCAGTTTTGGAGGCTAAGACATCATGGATGGGTGGGTTTAAGGAAACTAAACCCGTTTGGGAAGAAAACCTTAATTTACACAGCGAGGTACTTATGCCCCGCGGAATACTTGGATATTTTAAGATATTTGTTAAACTCCTCGATATATGAGTAAATCAAATTTTCAAAATGTAACCGTTCACGCCAAGGCGAATATCTACTTTGATGGTAAAGTAGTAAGTCACTCGATTATTATGGAAGATGGTGCGAAGAAAACGCTGGGACTCATTTACCCGGGAAGATATCATTTCAATACCGAACTTGCCGAGAAAATGGAGATCATTGCGGGTAACTGCAAGGTAACCTTAGATGGCAAGGACGGTCCGATTTCTTACGAGGAGAATCACTCATTTGATGTTCCGGCAATGAGTGGTTTCACCATCGAAGTGAACGATGGTACATGCGAATATATCTGCACTTTTATCGGTTAAGCTCCTACTCTTGGCAAAGAAAATAGCGGTTGGGAAGTAAGTAACTTGAATGTACCAACATTCGTGTAAAAATGTATGCAAAACAGACAAGGTATCTGATCAAGTTATTAGAGTCCAACAGACTAATAGTGATGCGAAGAGCAATCTCTATTCTTGTATGGGTAAAGAAGGATCATTAAGTAGCAATAAATTGTCATAACCGAGCTAGAACGGGGTAAACAAAGGGTTTAGCATTTGACAATGTAAGGATATGCTAATTCCAGTTTTGTTAATACATGGTTAAGTAAACTTATGCCATTAATAAGTTTTTTTGATTTACAGGTATAAGATTTAAAACTATTAAAATAGTACAATATTGTACAACAATGATTTTGTTCTAATTTTCGTTATTAAAATTACATAACACCGCCAGGCAGGATGATCAGCATTACTCGATGAGGTTTCTTTTATATGTTAGCTTAATAGTTGGGTTCTATACCTTTGCCGATGCAGAGATCCAATTTCCATTAAAACCAGCCGAAGGTAAGTTTTTGGTTGATGAAGCCAATTTGCTTTCCGTTAGTTCTGTTAACGAACTTGAACCTAAGCTCAATGAGCTACTTAAAAAAACTGCGATCCCCATCATTTTTGTGAGTATTCAAAACCAGAAAGCTTACGGTGCAGGTAATATGCCGATCGAAACATACGCTCGTCGTTTATACGATCATTGGGGAATCGGGCACGAGCGAATTACTGTAGAGGGGCGTGGTGTTGGCAGAACGGTTGATATTCCTTGGAATAAGGGTATTCTTCTTCTTGTCGCTGTTGATGATAGGAAAGCCCGTATCGAGTTGGGTGGTGGCTTCTTACAGCATAAAAACGCAACCTGTCGTTCAATTATGAGCGATCACATAATTCCTTTCTTTCGAAAGGGAGATTATCAGGGGGGTATACTAACTGGAATACAGGCTTTGTCGCAAATGGCTAAGGGAGAAACAGTCGAGCCACCTCCTAGACCATGGTGGCATTATGGTCTGATGGTTTTATTAGTAGTCCTCGCTATTTTTACGATTGTTTCTCTTATAAGGCGTGGTAGTTCAGGTTGGGCATGGGTGTTTTGGGCCGCAGTTTTTGCGATAATGGTTTGGCTGTTCTTTTTTTTATTAACCCCTGATAATGGATTTGGCGGATCCTGCGGAGGGGGGAGCTCAGGAGGCGGAGGTGCATCAGGTTCTTGGTAAAAACATGAAAAATATCGATACTTTTTTTAATAATGATACTAAGTTGTGTATCCGGGAAGCCATTTCAGAGGCTGAATCTATTACATCTGCTGAAATTGTAACTGTACTTACTGACTGCAGTGGTCGTTACGAACGTGCGGAAGATTTAGCTGGATTTTTTTTGGCTATAATCTCGCTGGTGATTTGCTGGCTTAATTTTCAAGATGTTTTAACAGATGGTGTGTGGCTTTCCGCACAAAACCCTAATCTGCAGTTAGATTTGGGTATAATTGTATTTATTTTAGTAGTTGGTTATTTGTTAGGTACCTTTCTTGCGAGTCGTATAGGTTGGCTAAGGCGGCTTTTTTGTTCACGCAAAACAATGGAGTCATGCTTGCATGAAAAAGCCATTCAGGCCTTTCAGTTGCAGCGTGTAGGTAAAACAAAAGATGGAACTGGTGTTATTATCTTCATCTCTTTGTTCGAGCATATGGTCTTTGTCCTTGGGGATGTTAGAATAAGTAAGCATTTAAGCAATGAGGACTTTGTAGAAGTCAGAGACATAATTCTTGATGGGTTTCGGAAGAAACAAAAAAAAGATGGTATGGTGGAGGCTATTCTTCTATGTGGTCAAAAACTTCAAAAATTCTGCCCATTCAAACCTGACGATAAAAACGAGCTTTGTAATGATCTGAGAATTTGGAAGCAGTTTTCTTAAAATAACGAAAAAGTTTAGTTTCTCCTTATTTTCAGTTTTTTAATCATCATTAAGCCCGGTCATACTTTACAGTGCTCGATCCACAGTGGACGATAGGAAATTAGGCTCTCGGGTTGATGGTTGTGTACAATGACCTTGACGGTTCGGATATCAATATTGCCCGGTTAGGTGCAATCAAAGGCTGGATTATTCTTTGTCGTTGGAGAAAGATCGTTGGTGGCAGCACCGTATGTTTCCTTACAGACGGATGGGGAAGGGTGGCAAATAAGTACGAGTTATTTTGTACCATATACTTCTCAATTCCCCCCCTTGATAGTTTTGCTGACATCAACTTTATCGAAAAGGGCTAGGAATACTTGATCATCGAGCCACAGCTAAACTATAAAAACGACCAATCAATTTTGTCCTTTTGCCCTGGGATACCGATAGAAAGGATTAAAAGTCGCCAATCCTGCGGTTGAGTAATCGAGAGTTACCCTTTGGTTTGAGTGTAGTTTGTAGGCAAGCTAGATATGCCTTTGCATTATCCCCCCGGTTGAAGCCAAGTCAGACAATATAAGATTAAGAATACTAGGAAGCTTTATCCGGGGATTTTGTAGGCTTATCAGAATCTTCTTTTTTTATCGCGGGACTCTTTGGTTGCTCGGTCACTTTCTCCGCAGGTTTAGTCTTTTCACTGGGAGAGGCTGGAGATTGATCTTTTTTATCCTCAGGGGAGGGGGTAGAAGTAGGTTTGGCGGGTTCGACTGATGGGGACACTTTCGGGGATTTGCTAGACTCCTTAGGCGAGCTATCAGAAAGCTTAGTTTCTGTGCTAGTGGCATCTTTATTGTCAGAATCCTTTTTGGGTGCAGTTTTATCCTTTTTGGCTTCGGTAGTTGCTTGGGAATCGGAGGACTTTTCTTCCTTAGGCTTGGCCTCATCATCAATAGACTTACGCTTGGCAGCCTTCTTGAGCACTGCTGCTTTTTTGGCAGCATCCCGAGCCGCTTGGGCGGCCATTTCCTTGCGTGCGGTAATGAAGGAAACGATACACAAAATTACATAGATGAGCAAAAGACCCGCAGATAGAAGCATACTGGTAGGCTTTAAACTTGATGCCTCGTGAATTAGGTATGGCTCGCTTCGCCACCAACTCATTTCAGCAAAAGCGCCTACCACCATTTTAGCTATGGACAAAAAACCAAGTAAAGCAATGAGCACAGCAACATGCATGATATGTTTTTTGGCATTGGGTGCCTTATCGGCAGCAACTACCAATAAAATTAAGAGCAGACCGATTATACCTGGAATAAATGCTGTCCAACTCTTTCCGAATTCAAGAGATTTATTATTTTCAGGAGCATTGAGTACATTTTCCCAGTTGTTGGAACTCAGGGTAACAGGTCCTTCGGAGTCACCCAGATTGTTATAAATAAAGCGAATTTTTGCCTTATCCACATCAATTTTGGGCCAATCGATTGGTTCATAATTTTCCGTGCCAGCATTGCTGTAATTTTCGGACTCCTGAAGAAGGCCACGACGAGTATCTCCAGATGAACTGGCATACCAAAAAGACTCTTCTTTACCCTCCATTCGGCCTGCTTTGCGGGCGTAATTCTTTTGGTTAATATCTTTGGCGTGACTTTCGTTCAACTTATGAACTATCCACCAGACATTTTCTCCAGCAGAATCATCACATGGCATGAAGTCTAGCATTACGCTCTGATTACCGTCTGAAAGAACAAACTCGGCGTCGCTGGCCCAAGGACCTTTCAGCTTAATGGATAGGCTGGGGTCTTGAACAATGTAACTGATAAGACCAGTTAAGATAAGGATTCCTCCAAGGATAAAGGATGGTATTTTAAGCATCTCATTAGGAAAACTGCTTTCAGAAAACAGGCAAGCTCGTAAAGTTTAAAAATCCTCTCGTTTCTCTGAGTTTTTCGAATAGAATATAGGTTTTAACTTTAATGATCTTAGAAACCATAATTAAAACTGAAACTGAAGAAGATACTTCCCTGGACGTACCTTGGCGTGTGATTGTTCTTAATGATCCCGTAAATCTGATGAATTATGTGGTGATGGTTTTTCGCAAGGTATTGGGTTTTGATGAGAATAAAGCCACCAAACATATGCGCGAAGTCCACGAAAACGGTCGTTCTGTTGTTTGGTCTGGTAATCGTGAAAGAGCAGAAAATTATGCGTATCAATTACAGCATTGGCGCCTGCAGACCTTGTTGGAACGGGATGATTGAATTTCGTTTGCAAATCGATTCAAGAATTACCCGGGCGGTGGTTCCTTTGATTGTTAAATCTTTTTCAGAGTGTGGAAAAACGGCAGAACCAGTTTTTCCCTATCCAGAAGAGTCTGATCAAGAATTAATGGATACATGGGCCAAAAGTTTACGAGAGGACCTTGCTCAGGATCGTCAAAGGCTTGCCCGTCGGTTGAAGGATTCAAAATTTGCTCATGGTTATGTCGAGATTCCCGATGAGGATATGGAACTAGTTTTGCGAGCGTTAACGGAAATTCGTTTATTTATTCGTAAATCCAACCTGGATGCTTTTAGCGATGAAGAATTGGAGACGGGGGGATTTATTTTACCTCAAAAACCTCAACTCGCTCAGTCTTACTACCTGGCCTACTTGGTTTTAGCTGAAGTGCAAGAGGGCTTGATTGCACAAGCCTCATAGCCGGGTACACAGTATTAACCAGCTCGAAGGATTTGATTGTTGGCCACGGCAATTCCTCCTAGCATAGCACCGACAATTCCAACATAGCCTTGGTCTGTACCAGCGAGGTATAGGTTTTTGTACTTGGTCGAGCCATCCCTTTTCTTAGTTGGAGACCCATAAAGGGTACCGTTTATATGACTGGTGAACCGCTTGATTGTTTTGGGGGTAAATGTATCCAGTAGTTCGGTGCGTTGGTGTAGTTGGTCTCGCTGCTCCAGGCCATCTGGTAAATAACTGAGGGCATTATCAAGCATAGTTTTTTCCCAATAGTTTTTTTCCTTCAAGTATTGAGCCTCAGATAATTCAGACCATTTATGGAAATTTGCTGGATGAGTGACGCGCAGTTTGGATTCTTCGACCTGATGGTTCGTTCCATAATTGTCTGGCAGACAGATTACTCCTGATTCCAAATCCACTAAACCTTTGGGGCAATCATATACAAAACGGTTTGAACGGTTGAAAAAGACTACGGTTTCGTCCCAACTCAAATCTTTTGGATGTCCCTTAAATACACGTATAGATTCAATAATACTAAACTGTCCAGTTTGGGCTTCATCTGGTTCGATACAGCTTTCTTGCAGCAAAGATTCGGTCTCACGAATACCACAGGTTGAAATTATTTTTTCTACTTTTATCGTTTCACCCGACTCTAAAATGATTTCCTTTGCTTTATCTCCCTTGGTTCGGATTGAGCGAACAGCACTGTTCATTCTTCGATCTACCCCAAATTCCTTGAGCTTTTCAGTGAGGGGATTGAGGATTGCTCGGATACCATCCTCTGGCCTGGATAAACCTTGTTTAAAGATGGCATCGAACAACATGATAAAGGTAGGGAAATCAATATCATCTGGCCGTGCAGATCCATAGTAACAGGTGGGACAGAGCAGCATTTCTCCAAGTAATGGATCGATGCCTGAATCTCTAAGGATTGAGCGGGTGGAAAGTTCTTCCGCATGGACAGAATAGGCGGGGAAATCCTCCATCTTTTTTAGGAGTTTCAAAAAAGCATTCATGGAAGATGGGAAAACCTCCTCCACTTGGCCCAGGAAATATTGAAAGTCATTATTGAATCGAAGGGACTGCTCGCCAAAGGTGATACGGGAATGACTTTGTGGGAGAAGCTTTAAATTATCAATGGATAGCCGTAATTGCCGGCAAAGCTTTAACAAAGGGGATGCTTTGCCAGAAGTGGGGGAGGGATAATTGGTTAGGGCATGCAGCCCAACATCAAACTTTCTGCCCTTGCGTGCATAAAAACTATTTAAGCCTCCGACCACATAATGTTTTTCGAGTAGGATAACCTTTTTTCCAAACATTGCCAATCGAACTGCGGCTGCCAACCCAGCTAGCCCGGCACCAATGATCGCAACCTCGGTTGAGGAAACTTGCGAATTTATGGATTTTGAAAGGGACAAAGAAGGGCGGGGCAGGGAAACCGACCCCACTCAATCAGGCAGCAGCACCCGCTTCAAACTTGGGCAGCAAGTAATTGGCACAACTATCCAGAGACTCAAGTTCACGGTACTCTGGTTCAGGTACATCAATACCATGTTGCTTGCGAAGTTCCATGACTATATCGAGAAAATCCATTGAATCTAGATCAAGCTGATCTCTCAGCCGAACGTCAGACTTGACGTCGTTAAGGTCTTCATCGGGAGCAATTTCCGCAATTATATCGAGTACGATTTGTTTGACTTTATCTTTATCCATCAGTGCTAGGGGTGAATACTACCCTACGCTTCAAACTTTTTCAAGATAAGAACTGAATTGATTCCAAGCATACCAAAAGAATTGTTGAGAATTACCGAAACTCCACCCTCTTTTTTAATTGCCTGACCAGTTACTAAACCTGGAAGTGCACAAGTAGGGTCAATCTCATCAACATTTAAGGTGGCATGAACCATTCCGTCTTCAAACGAGGGAATATTACCCGCAAGTTCAATAGCTCCAGCCGCTCCCATAGAGTGACCGATAAAACTTTTTGTATTATTGACCTTCGTTCCAATACTTTCTCCGAAAAGATTACGAATTGCTTTACACTCCTGCTCGTCTCCCTGGGGAGTTGAGGTGGCATGGGTGCTTACTAAATCGATGTCTTCCGGTTGCATATTAGCATTACTCAAGGCCTGCCTCATGCACTCCTCCTGCCTTACAGGATTGGGTAGCACATAATCAGTACCGTCTGAATTGATCCGGTAGCCTGCAACCTCTGCGATGATGTTTGCATCTCTTTGGAGTGCGTCGTCTAAACGTTCCAAGACATAAATACATCCACCCTCGCTAACCACGATTCCATTGCGTCCTTTATCAAACGGACGGCTTGCCCGAGTTGGATCCTCGTGAGAGGCAAGAGCTCCTTGGCTTTTAAAGCCAGCAAAGATACCGTAAGCTCGGATACTTTCACTCACCCCACCAGCCAGAGCAAAGTCACACTCTCCTAGGCGCAATTGTTGGACTCCCTGAATAATACCTGCATTTCCTGCAGCACAGGCTGCTCCAATCGTGTAGTGCGGACCAGTCAGACCGAGGTTAACCGTAATCTCCCCAGCAGGGTTATTGGCAACCGTGCGAGGATTGTGGTGATGGGTCCAATACTTGATATCTTCATCGTAATGATCAAATAATTGACAAACCTCAGTCTCAGTCTCGACATTTCCATGCTCGGTGATTCCCAAGTAAATCCCGATTCTTGAAGGGTCTACTTTTTCGAGATCTAGGTTAGCATGGGCGATGGCTTCATTTGCACAATAGATTGCAATGCTTCCAGCCCTTGTACCTACACGGATTTCTTTTCGTTTTTGATATTTTTTTTGGTCAAAATCACATACTCCGGCTGGTTGTTCGCCCATGTTGCGAACGGGAAATAAAGAAACCCCACTCTTGCCTGCCAAAAGAGCCTCTCGGTAGGTGGGCAAATCATTACCAAGCGGACATGTTAGTCCGATTCCGGTGAGAACAATTCTGGGAAGTTGATTCATTTGTAAAATCAGTCTTTAATTAATGAAGCATACAACGAAATTAGGCAAGCTACCAAAGAGGCAAATTTTTAATATCGTATTTCGTAGCTGTCTATCCGCTTGCGCAGGGTTGCCCTTGTAATGCCGAGTAAGGCAGATGCTTTTACCTGATTGCCGCCACATTCCTGCAAGGCTCGCTGGATAATTTCTTTTTCCATATTCTCGAGTAAATTATTAGCACTCTTTGCTCTGAGATGAGAATAGGAAATATTAAAACTTTCCTCAAGTGATATGGATGAAGGTGGCTGTGCATTACCGTATTGATTCTGATGAGGAACCGTTTCTACAGTCTGAGGCTTCTGGCCAAATAGAGATTTATTTTGAGGGGGTGTAACGACTGTTACATCGCTAGGAGCTGTATCATCTGTCTGATAAGCTGACCGAGGATGACTAGCTTGTAAAGGTTCTGAGAGGCTAGGTGCGCTTGATACAGAAGAGATATTTTCGGGGAGATCTTTTGCTAAAATTCTTTTACTTTTGGATACCACTGATGCCGAGTGGAGTACATTTTCCAATTCCCTTACATTGCCCGGCCATTTGCAGGATTTGAGAATTTCCATCGCTTCGATGGAAATCTCCTTGGTTCCGGTGGAAAACTTTTTGTCCAAGCGTGCGAGCATGAAATCGACAAGTTCGGGAAGGTCTTCCATGCGGTCGCGCAAAGATGGGGTTTCGATACGCACAACATTTAACCGGTAATACAAATCTTCACGAAAGGATTTATCCTTAACCATGGATTCGAGGTTTTTATGAGTTGCTGCAATCAGGCGGACATCCACTTTTTTGACCTTTGTACTACCGACTCTTTGAATTTCCCCTTCCTGGATAGCCCTGAGGATTTTAGTTTGGGTTGGCAGTCCCATATCGCCAATTTCGTCCAAAAAAAGACTTCCGCCGTGGCAAACTTCAAATTGTCCAGCCTTCGCATCGGTGGCACCAGTAAACGCCCCTTTTTCATGTCCAAAAAGTTCGCTTTCAATGAGGTTTTCCGGAATGGCCCCACAGTTTACCGCATGAAAGGGGGCATCTGAACGATGGCTGTAACGATGGATGCAACGGGCAACCAGTTCTTTGCCGGTGCCACTTTCACCTGTCACCATTACGGTAGCCTCTGAGGCAGCAACTTGGCCAATTTTCTTCAGGACTTGTTGCATCTTTTCGCCACTACCTACAATGCCTTCCTCCAAATCCTCCTTGTTTAACAGACGCTTTTCTACATTTTCTGTACTGCCCGAGTCTGCATTTGCCTTGAGGGCCTTTGCCACCATGTCCTTGAGCTTGGGTAGGTCAAATGGCTTAAGTACATAATCAAATGCACCGTGCTTCATCGCCTGGATGGCTGTTTGAGTGGTTCCGTATGCAGTCATTAATATTACCAGTGATGTTGGAGCTGCAGTGCGTAAATGTTGGAGCGTTTCGATGCCTGACATCCCCTCCATCCGATTGTCGAGGAAGATGAGTTGAGGATTCTCCTTTTCTGCAACTTCTACTCCGTTCTCGCCAGAATCAGCCGTTATAATGTGGTGACCGTCTGGAGAAAGTACACGTTCCAAAGAGTAGCGGATCTCCGCATCATCATCAATAATTAGAATGGTTGATTTATCAGTTTTCAAAATAAAAGGTTTAGGTTTTAATTTTTAACCAATCGATAAGCGGGTAAAGCTCAAAGCGAAAAATTTAACGAATCATTTGTTTGCGTTGACGGAGGCTTAAGTGAAGTTCATAGTTTGCCTCTTTCTTGCCAGGGTAGCTCAGGCGGTTAGAGCGTCGGACTCATAACCCGAAGGTCGGCGGTTCAAGTCCGCCCCCTGGTACCATTACCTAAGTACAGGTAATGAGGTTATTCTGTTTTGTTTTTGAAAAAACGCTCGAATAAACTACCTTTTGGAACTTCTTTATCTTCAACCGGCTCACTTGTTTCGGCTGGAATAGCACGTGATTCTATTACCGAGGAATCTAATTCCTTGGGTTCTTCGATAATCTGATCGACGCTTTCTTCGCTGGGAGCTTCTGTAGTGGGTTGTTCCTGTTCAAAAGCTTGGGTGGCTGGTTGGTAAAGAGTTTCTTCTTTGATGGAAGTCTTTTGTTCGAGATTTTTTTCTTGGGGAAGGGTTGGTGGGGCAGGCTGAAAGTTCTTACTCAGTTCAATCATGGGCTTGGGTGCCTCAGGAATATCATTGGTCGGTACAAGAGTTGCACTGTCTGAATCAAATAAAGGTTCTCCCTTTTGTTCCTTTTCCAACTGGTCAGCAGTCTTTCCAACATAGGTGCGAAAAACAAGATCGTGTTGAGGATGCAACCAAAACCTACCCTGTTTATATGAGTTTCCTTCGGCAAATGCAAAGGCACCAAACCACGAACGCTTGTTGCCGATTTGGTCACAAACAATAAAATATAACCTCCCTTTCTGTTGAGGAATCTCTCCTCTCATTTGTAATGTGATCCAACCTCGATCAGTCTCGGTTAGTCCCTGTAATGCCAATTGATTAATTATACCATCCCTAGTTAGGCTCCATTCTCCGTATTTCGGACCAGAATCTGGATTGTCTGCGCGGATAAATCCACTCATGCTCGAACCATAATGTTCGGAGATCATGTAGTTTGGTTTCCCAAAAAGAAGAACTTTTGTGAGTATCCCATCTTTGCCCGCGGTGTAACTTGACCAGTTCTTTTTGGCGACATGACTGAAACTGGTCTCGTGCTGTTCCTTAAAATATTCCTGATACTGATCGAGTTCCTCGATGTAAACTACTGGTACAGGTTTGGTTGGCAGAGTCGCAAGTTCGGGTTTCTCGTCTACAGTGGGGGGGAGAGATACAGGTTCCTCAGCGTCGGGCTTATTATCAGAACAACTAAAAGCGATAAGAACCAAGCAAGATAGGTAGAACAGACGATTAGGGAAAAGGGATATCATGGGCAGAAAGGGTAGGGAACTAATATGCAAACAAGGTAATGTTCTTATTGCAAGTTCGAATAGGAGTGGATCTACTTTTGGGATATTTAATTTTGGTTATGGATACTTTGGCTTTTTGGTTGCCTCTTTTCTTACTTTTTCTTTCCGCCCTAGTTGGGGCCCTAATCAAGAGAAGATCTTGCGATCATTGCCTGAAAAGATTTAGCGGCAATAAAGTCCTGCTGCCCATCGGCACTAAAGATTGGATATGTGGTAAATTGGAAGTTTTTGCTCAGGGACTGGAGATAATTAGCCCTGAGAAGAACCAAATTCCCTGCGGTTTTGTAAATTCGCGAATTATTCCTTCAAAAGAAGTGTCAGAAATTAGCTTATTGATTCGACAAGCTCCTGAACCCGATACCCGGGCCGGTGTGGAATGGAGAAAAGAGAGAGAGATGCTCCTAAATCCTACCCTGAGAATACGTTTAAAAAGATTTACCTTAAATTCTTACAATATGTTAAGAGATTCTTTCGGGCAGGCCCTCAAAACAATCATCGGTACGGTAAGCAAAGAAACGAGGTTGGGGAAAGCAAAAGGTGCCGATGGCCGATTCCATGAAATGCAGTCAAATTTAACCGGAATGGTGCCCAATGCATGGGAGCCAATTCTCGAAAAATATCGAGGTAAGTTAGTTGCCATCGAAAGAATGTCAGAGTCCGAAGAAATTTATGAATCCGGTATATTGGATGATTATTCTGATAAATATTTGCTATTGCGGGATGTCAATTTGATCGATCCGGCGATCAAAAATGCGTTGGGGATACTCGGTGGATCGACTGATTTGTGCTACGATGTTCTTTATTCACGCACGCAGACCTTATTAAGATATTCCGTTAAGTCCCAATCCATGCAGGATTAGAACACAACTTGACCAAATCCTGAAATCAATTAGGTTATTGAGTTCGACTTCTGCATCGTTCGAGAAGTTTCATTCGTTCTTTTCCTTACCCCTAATTATTCGGGAACCTATCGACAATCGTTTGCAGTCAGGCCGTAAATCGGAAGACTAAGAGCGACGCGAGGGTACCCACCTGGACCTAGAAGGTCATATAACTTATGAATGCGATGAACGGCGAACGTGGAAGTCACCACTTTAAATCATTAAGTAATTCCCAGTAGGGAAGTTCCTAATCGTTGGGCTTCCCTAATTATTTCTTTTTGATTTAATAAAAGTACTGTACCCGCCTCAATGGCGGCATTTTTAATGCCTGCACTTTCCATTGCCTCTAGGGTTTGTAACCCAAACACAGGAACATCAAAGCGTGTATCTTGTTTTGGTTTTCCAAGCTTTACGAACAGGCAATTCTTAGCACCAAACTTTCCAGCTCGTTCGAGCATTGCGTTGGTTCCTTCAAAGGCTTCCACCGCCAGCACAGTTCCCCGACTTACCACCACGCCCTGACCGACATCGAGGCGGGCATTTTCACGGGCAATTTCAATACCATGAGCAAGGTGTTCAGGATCGATCTTTTCTTTTCCTTTAACCATTACGCCCTCGTCCGCCAGGTCCTCATCCATAAAGACCCGGGCATCAAGTAGATGAACGCCCGCTTTTTCGATCTCTTCCCCAATGGCTCCAAATATAGTCTCTGCATTTTTGCGATCGAGCCCCGCCAGCATGCGGATAGCTTTGAGATCCGGATGCAAACCCCGAAACAGTTTACCGGGGGTCACTTGTCCCGCCATGACCGCATAGCCAGCATTGAAATTTTTTAATTCCTTGAGAAGTTTTCCAACCTGTCCGACTTTGACTGCTGACCTTTGGTTTACGGGGAAGGATGAAATGAGACCGGGCGAAGTTTCTCCTCCCAATTCAATTAGGCAAACACGAATGCCTGCTTTACGTGCTCTTTCTGCGAGTAAAATCGGATAGCTGCCCTGACCCGCAATAAGAGCGAGTGGTCGACTTACATCAAAGTTCTCAGGCAGAAAGCGAGACATTACTAGATGGGTTTATCCCTTAACCGCAAGATTTACTAACTTGCCGGGGACATAGATTTCTTTGACGATTTCCTTGCCCTCCAAAAAGCTTTGCACTTTGGCATCCTCCTTAGCCGCCAAAATTACCGCTTCTTTTTCAACATCTTTAGGGAACTGGGATTGTCCGCGCAATTTGCCGTTTACCTGAAATACGATGGTTACTTCTTCGGAAACCAATAATTCTTGGCGGGCAACTGGCCAAGGTTCGTTAACAACGGAAGGTTTTCCACCTAGTTTTTCCCAGAGTTCTTCAGATAAGTGAGGTGCAAGTGGTGCGAGGAGTTGGACCAATGCTTTTAAGCTATCAACCGAATAACTTTCTACCTTTTGCAATTGGTTAATGAGAATCATCATTTGTGAAATTGCCACATTGAAACGAAGACCTTCGATCGCCTCTGTTACCTTGAGAATGGTTTCATGAAGAAGTCGAAGAGTTTCTTTATTGGTTTCTTCCCCCTCGCTATGTTTTTTGCTATTCAGGCACTCCCGGTGGACTTTGCGAAGGAAACGATGCACGCCTTCAATCCCTTTCTCACTCCATGGCTTTACTGCTTCCAATGGACCTAGAAACATTTCAAAGAGTCGGAGTGAGTCGGCCCCATAGGCATCGATCACTACATCCGGACTGACCACATTGCCCACGCTCTTAGACATCTTATTTCCATCTTCGCCCAGGATTAATCCCTGGTGGAAAAGTTTTTTGTAGGGTTCAGGGTTTTTCAAGACCCCTTCGTCATGTAAAAAACGGTGCCAAAACCTGGCGTATAGCAAGTGAAGCACGGCATGCTCAGCACCCCCAATGTAAAAGTCAGGGCTTCCCCAGTAGCCTTCTTTCTTGGGGTCAACGAGATGTTCCGAATTAGTTGGATCCAAATAACGCAAGTGATACCAGCAGGATCCAGCCCATTGGGGCATAGTGTTGGTTTCTCGCGTAGCGGATACCCAATTGTTTCCATCAGGTTTTGGCTCAGTTTGGGAAACGGATTGGCCGGACTCCAAATTAAACCAAATATCCAACCAATCAGTAATTGTAGCCAACGGACTCTCTCCGGTACCGGCTGGTTGATAATTTTCAACTTCTGGAAGTTTAAGGGGAAGCTCAGAGGCGGGAAGGGGGAGCGCATAAAAAGTTTCCCCATCTTTATCTGAAGTTACTTCATTTTCGGGTAACAAACCCTGGATAATTCCTGGCGTGGCTTTGGCTTTTAGAAAATCGGCATGGTTTACCCAGACCAACGGGATAGGCTCTCCCCAGTATCGTTGGCGCGAGAAAATCCAATCCCGAAGTTTATAATTGATAGCACCCTTCCCGGTTCCTTTTGACTCCAGATCAGCAATGATCTGAGTTTTGCAACTCTTGGCATCGAGGCCATCGTAGGCTCCGGAATTGACCATATTTCCAGGCCCGGAGTAGGGAAGTTTTCCTTTTTCCTCATCTCCTTGTGGATGTTCAATAACACGCCTGATAGGAATGTTGAATTTCTCCGCAAATTCATGATCCCTGTCATCATGGGCAGGGACGGCCATAATCGCGCCCGTTCCGTAGCTGATCAAAACATAGTCGGCAACCCAGACAGGAATTTTTTCTCCGTTTATAGGATTGGTACAATAACTGCCGGTAAAAACGCCTGACTTGTCTTTGGCAAGATCCGTCCGGTCTAGGTCACTCTTTTTAGCTGCTGTATTGATGTAGGCTTTTACTTCATCGGCTTTTTCTTGAACGACTAAATTTTTAAGCAAGGGATGTTCCGGTGCCACTACCATGTAGGTTGCCCCAAACAAAGTATCTGGTCGGGTGGTGTAGACCGTCAGTTTTTCTTCGCTATCAACAATAGGAAATTGAACTTCGGCACCCTCTGATTTTCCAATCCAAGCTTTTTGTTGGCGCTTGGTCGAGTCCGGCCAGTCAAGGTCATCCAATCCTTCGAGCAACTTTTCTGCATAAGCGGTGATTCGTAGCACGACCTGCCGCAGGTTCCGTCGCTCGACTGGATGTTTGCCCACTTCTGACTTCCCATCGACAACCTCTTCGTTGGCTAGTACAGCAAGTAAATTTGGACACCACCAAACTGGTTTTTCAGCAACATAGGCAAGTCCCCTTTGAAAGAGTTTAAGGAAGATCCATTGGGTCCATTGGTAGTAGCCTGGATCAGTGGTGTTGATTTCCCGCTGCCAATCAATCGCAAAGCCGATACTTTTTATCTGCCTGCGAAAGTTATCTACATTTGCCTTGGTGGTTACAGAGGGATGGGTTCCGGTTTTGATCGCATACTGTTCGGCAGGAAGCCCAAAAGCATCCCAGCCCATGGGGTGTAGCACATTGTATCCATTTGCTTTTTTATATCGGGCGAGGATATCTGAGGCTACATACCCTTCGGGGTGGCCGATATGCAAACCAGCCCCTGAAGGGTAGGGGAACATATCGAGGGCATAGTACTTTGGCTTTTCGGAATGATCTTCTGCCCGAAAGGTATTTTCGCGTTCCCAATATTCCTGCCATTTTTTTTCAATGGTGGAAAAATCGTAGTTCTGTTGGTCATCAGACATAATTAAAATAGAGGACTATTTAAAATGAAGCATTCCTCAGACTTTGGCAAAAGTAAACCCACCGCCTGGCAAGCATGTGAGGGAAAAGAAATTATTTTGATGAACGACTCGTTTCTTCGATCATTTTTTTTATGACTTTCAATTCGGATGACAATTCCTCCATGCGGTTTTGCAGGTCGTGCAATCCATCGCGCACAGGTTCTGGATTACTTCTGCGTTTTTCGATTTCTTGTTTGATCGACATCTCAGCATTGGACTCGTCCATGCTGTTCATAATCACCCCAATGACTAAATTGAGTACAATCATTGTTCCAATTAGTACAAAACTTACAAAGAACACCGCACCCAAAAGGGGTGATCCGGAAGATGTTGGATTCCATTTTGCCAAATCGTAGGCAGTATAGCCGTATTCGTTTGAGCCATACATATTTATGTACATCACATCTGTCCAATCTTCCAGAGTCACAACCCGAAAGAGAGAAAGGATTGAGGTTTGAAGGTTCCGGAAATGGATCGGGTCATTTTCTCCAAAAAGAAAAACTGCCATAGCCCCGTAAATATAGAAGAGCAAAAAAAGCAGGATGCTTACATAGAACATCGATGGCAGACTTTTCAGTAAGCAGGTTACGAGTAGTTGTAGCTTTGGAATAGCAGTAACTAAACGAAGAACACGCAAAATACGGGCAAGGCGCAGAACCGGTAGAAAAGCACCGCCCAAATTTAGAAAAGGTTCGAGTAGACAGGCGACCACAATTAAAAAATCGAAAACATTCCAGGGGTTTTTAAAGTAGTTGAATGGATTTTTCCCTTGGCCCAAAATCTTTATCGACGCCTCAAGAGTAAAAATAATGAGAATTAACCTGTCTAGAAAGGTAAGTATTAGTGCATTTTCTTGAGCAAAATTAGTGTAGGTCTGTGCACCAACTACGACCCCAGCCAGTAAGATGGTAGCAACAATGAACCGATTAAAATAATCGCTGTTGGCAAGGGATGAGCAATGGGAGGATATCATAACGCCTGTTTGTTATTCGGATATGACGAATGGTTGGGGAACAGGCAAGAATAGACCCCTACAGTGGCCAGGTAAATCGTGTGAATTTGCAGATTATTGAGGCAGATGCCCCTTGGTATAAGTAAGTTAAACCAAAGATGGAAAGGACTTAAGTAAATTTTCGCATCCAGTCTCAATAAGACGGATAATTTGATCGTATTTGGCTTGGGTCTCAACAAATTCGTCACTCTCAAAGGGGTCAGGCACATAAGGGGTGTCGCCAGTAGGTAGAAACGCACCGATCGCTTTAACCTCGCCACGTATGTAAAAATGGCGAGATTTTGTATATTCTTCACTTTCCCGATCCAGGGTAATGATGAGGTTAGCAGATGATAGTTCGGACATGTTTATCCTACGGGCATTTCCAGCAAGATCATAGCCGAATTTCTTTGCCGAATGAACCATACGTTTATCGAAAGAACAAAATTCATACGCATCGGAAATTCCACGAGCCGATGGACGAATACTTCCGAAGAGGTCAGACAGATGAAGTAGTTTACGCATAACCTCTCTGGCCAATGGAGCACGGGACATTCCGCGTTTGCTCAAAAAGAGTACATTAGAAAGTTCTGGAGAATAGTAAGGTGCCTGGTTATGTGTGGGACCTTCGCTAAATTGATCGACGAGAGATTCTTGGTTTAATTCGATAGGGTTTTCTGAGGTTGATCCCTCGAACTTTCCCTTTATCTTTTTGAAGAAATTACGGGTTTTTGATGATTTGTTTGTCTTAGTCATTTGGATTCTAAAATAGGTTGTTTATTAATACTGTAATAGCGATAAGCCTCAAAATTAGGAAGCTTGTTCGCATTTTTTATAAAAGTTTTTTGTAATCATATAAGTACAAAGGGCAACTTTTGTGCCAATCTTACAAAATGAATGATTCCGGGTAAATATTATTCACCTATGCCTAATGGTAAAAAGTTAGGCTATTAAGGCGTTGAATTTGAACGAAGCCGTACGGAAAACCGTTAGTCAGCCAAGGATTTGAACGGCCCTTTTCACGGCATCAGTGAAGATGTTTACATCTTCCAGCGTGTTGTACATTGAATAAGATGCCCGGGCAGTAGCTTCGACCCCCAGTTTTTTCATAAGTGGTTGGCAGCAATGATGACCTGTACGGGTGGCAATTCCTTCTGCATCAAGCAAGGTCGATAAATCGTGGGGATGGATGCCTTTGATTGTAAAACTAAAAACACCTGCTTTTTCGGCGGTGATACCGTGCTCTACAAGACCCACAATATCTTTTAGCCCCTCTCTAGTTTCCTTAAGTAGTTTTTTTTCATGAGCATCAACCTGGCTGAACTCGATACCGTTTAAATAATCGATTGCCTCGCCCAATCCAATTGCTCCACAAACGTTTGGAGTGCCTGCTTCAAAACGCTGTGCACCTTTCGCATAGGTAGTTCCATCAAAGCTTACTTGATCAATCATATCCCCCCCTCCTTGATAGGGGAGCATCTCGTCCATTAATTCATTTTTTGCATAGACAACCCCAATACCCATAGGGGCAAATAGTTTATGACCGGAGAAAACAAAGAAATCACAATCCAAATTATGCAGATCAATCTGCATATGGGGCACTGCCTGAGCGCCATCTATTACTACCTTAACTCCGTATTGATGAGCTTCCTCGATAATATCCTTTATCGGATTGATGGTGCCCAATACATTAGAGATGTAGCAGAGCGAAAGAATGGATGTGTTCGGAGTGGCTAAAAATTCACTTAATTTTTCCCGATCTAACGATCCATCGTTTAACACGGGGACAACTTGAATGTTCGCACCCTTTGATTTTGCAATCATCTGCCAAGGTACGATGTTTGCATGGTGTTCCATCTCCGAGAGAATTATTAAATCTCCTTTGTTAATATTGTGTTTGGCAAACGAATGAGCGATTAAGTTGATACCTTCGGTAGCACCACGGGTAAAAATAATTTCTTCAGCGGAAACTCCAAGCCAATGTGCGATTTTTTGGCGGGAATTACGGTACAAGTTTTCCGCATCTTCGGCTAACTCGTAGACTCCACGATGTACATTTGAATTACTTGATTCGTAATAGTGTGAAATAGCATTGATTACAGATTTCGGTTTTTGCGAAGTTGCAGCATTGTCCAGGTACACTAGTGGTTTCCCCCGGTTAGTACGTGAAAGGATGGGGAAGTCCTTACGGATTTCGTATGGGTCGAAAGAATTAGAACTTGTCATGATAAACTTTCCTATTGTTTATCTTATTAAGAACCAATCCACAAGAATTTCGATGACTACGCTCCCTCATGTAGCTAAAATGTGAAAATAACTGTGGAACTAGTTAAAAAATAATTTTAGCTTCTGGCAGTGCTTTTCTTAAAGACTCAACACCTTTATCTGTAACCTCGGAGTTCCATAGATAAATTTCTTCTAAATCTTTTAAAACGGCTAGGTCCTTCATTGCACCATCCGTAACCTTACTTCCAGACAAGTTTAAATAACGGAGGAATTGCATCGATTTGAGTTGCTTAACTCCTTGGTTTGTAACTGCAGTACTTCGTAAACCTAACCAAGTCAGGTGTTTCATTTTTTTAACCGCCCCCATCACTTGGTCAGTAACTTTTGTTCTGGATAAGTCTAAGTGCGAAATGTTGTTTTGGATACCAGATAAGGCACCGACATCACTGTTTTCAATCAAGTTCGGACCTGATGAGAACTCCGCACGGACCATGTTATGTTTTTGGGATAGTGGGGTAACCAAGGCACCGCTTTTCTGAGCAACTTCCAACTGGGTCTTACTTGGTTTGCTTAGCCTCTTGCCTAAAAGGTCGACCAGCGGGACTTTTACATCTCCAGAGGAAACTAATGCTGCTGTGACCTTTTCTTCTTTTGGACGTTCGAATACATCTGATGGATATTCTTTAGCCCCTTCGTCAATCCATTGCTTAAACAAGGAAATTTCCTCTTTGGTTAAGGGGTCTCCTTTGGGAGGCATTATTTCGGAATCATCCGGGTCTAGTGTCATAACCACATACAGGGTACTCTCTTCGTGATTACCACGTTCGATAATAGGACCATCAAGATTGCCTTTAAGTACTGCTTCGAAGGTATCTAATGCTAGACCGGCTTTGGGGTGAATGGTTCTACCGCTTTTTACATAAGGCTCCCCATGACAATCAAGGCAGCGATCTTCTATGATGGGAAAGATGTGATCATGAAAACTAATTCCATTGCTTGCATCAGCAACAGTTGCACCCCCAGCACTTGGCTTTGCACCTTCTTCAATCCAACGTTTAATGATATCGACCTGTTCAGGCTTTAGGGGGCCGCCCTTGGGGGGCATAAACATGTCGTCATCTTCGTCTAGAGTCAGGACTTCGTGCAAATAACTGTCAGCCACATCCCCAGCTGTAATTACGGTGTTATCAAGGTTTCCCTTCATTACCAGTTCGTAAGTATTAAGAGCTAGCCCTGCTTTCGGCTGGATGGTACGGCCATTTTTATCATATGGCTCTTGGTGGCAACTAAAGCACCTATCTTCCAAAATAGGGAGAACATGATTGGTGAAGTCTATAGGCTGACCCTCTTCGGGCATGCCACCTTTTTTGGCTTCAACTGCTAAATCGGGGTCTTGGCCAAGTTTTACTGGTCTGTAAGAAAAAAAAGAGCCCTTACGTAGTTTGATTTTTTTCTTGGGAGGTGCTTTTAATCGTGGCCCGTCAATAGGTTCAGCAATTGAATCTTCCATCGTCGTGGAAACTTCCGTTTTTTCTTTGGTGGAAGCAACCGGTTGCTTTGACACAAGATTTCGGGGATCTCCAATAGGCAGCTTCCCAACTTGACTAAGTTCTCTTAAATAGGACTGGTCTGCTTTGGATAGTTGCTTGTAAGGGACGGGGTAGAGCTTTTTATCTTTTCCTTCCAGGTAGAAGGTCTGGCCTTCATAACTTAATGCACGGGCTGTAAAAGACTGTCCGTTAACAGCAGTAAAAGTCCTGAAAGCTTCTTCTGCATAGGAAAATGAAAAAGTTGTGCATGCAAGCACACACAAAATCCAACGCCATACCATTATTCAAAGGACCTACTTAATTAAGCAAGTACGTCTAAGCAAGGTTCTCCATCGTGAGCCACTTTAAAGGGGCGACCAGATGGAGAGTACTGTACATCATTCAAGGGAAGGCCCATGTTGTAGGCGATTGTTGCGTTGAGCCCTGCCGGGTCAACGAATTTTCCTTCTACTGGATTTCTGCCTACTTTGTCCATTTTACCATAAACCGTACCTCCTTTAACCCCGCCACCGGCAAGAAAAGCAGAGAATCCATAAGGCCAATGGTCTCTTCCATTTCCGCCATTAATTCTGGGTGTTCGACCAAATTCTGACACTAATACAATCATTGTATCTTGTAATAATCCTCGCATTTCTAAATCTAACATAAGGGCACTAAGGCCTTTATCCAAATCTGCACAGTTGTTAGCAACTGATTCAAAGTTATTGGAGTGGGTATCCCATCCTCCTCGGTTTACTTCGATGTAACGAACTTTGTTTTCAACAAGCCTACGAGCTAACAAGCAACCCTGTCCAAATGACGAACGCCCATACAGGTCTTTCATCGCGTCTGGTTCGGATGCGACATCAAACGCTTTCAAATCTTCACTCCGCATGAGTTTGATCGCATCATTGTAAAGGTCGGTATAAGCACGAACCTGTTTTTGGTCATAATTATCCAAAAAGCTGGAATTCATCTTTTGTGCCATGGCTAATCTGCCATCGAACCTAGTTTGATCGAGGTAATCAGCAGCTTTACTGTTTGCTAATCCTGCATCGGGATTGCCAATAGGGAGAGGACCAAACTTAGATTCCAAGAAACCTGAACTACCAGAGCGTCCGTTAATGGCAATGTTCATTGGGATTGTTGAATTAATCGGGCCAGACATTTTTGCGATCCAACTACCAAAGGTCGGGTGAGTAATGGTTCCCCGCATCTGATAGCTTGTATGCATTAGGTAATTGCCCTGCATGTGTGCACCTTGGCTAGTCATCATCGTACGAATGATTGCCGCGTTATGCATATGCTTGGCCGTCTCTGGTAGGTTCTCAGATAAGAATACTCCGTCCGCACTGGTTGAAATAGGACTAACCGGGCCTTGGTAGGTATCTTTGTCTGCATCCATGTTGGGAGCAAAGGTGTCCATATGGGACATTCCAGCCGACATGTATAAATAAATGAGGTGGCGGGCACTAGCGGGTCGAGTCCCCGGTTGGAGAGCCTGAACGGGCGTGTGCATGTAGGATCCAGCCATGGGTAGAAGGCTTACGCCCAAGCATGCCTTGGCGGCACTCGCTGCAAATTCCCTACGACTTAGTTCGCTTAGTGATTTAAGGTCAGATTTCATAGATTTAATATGTTTTGGTAGGTTTATTAGCGAATAAACAAAAATTCATGGCTGTTAAGAAGTACCCACGCAATATCTTTATGAGTATCTTTTGATCCTATTTGTTTAATCATGTCAGTAAAGTCTGTCATTTCTCGAGAGGTTGGCTTGCGCTGAAGAATAGCCTTAAAAGCAAATTCAACCTGAGCAGTCATCGATGGTTGCTTAGCTAGTTTGTTCATGAAGATTGAGTTGGAATTACTTACAATGCTGCGCTCAACATAACCATTCATGACTGCCAAAACTTGATCAACTGCTGCTTCCTTGTGAGATACTTGGATTTGGTCTCTAGGGGAACCTCCAAACTGGCGGATAAAATGGCCGCCAGGTGCAGGGTGTCCGACTTCTGATGCACGAAGTGAGTTGGTGTCTCTCGTAGGAGTTCCCTTTCGTACATATGAATTTGATGGCGAGTCTTTAGCGCCATCCGCCATCATCTCATCATCCATCATCATTTCGTCCATTTGGGGGAGATTAGCTACAAATTGATCCTTACAATTATCGCAACAGAATGCGACCGTTTCACCTTTCTCATTTTTGGCGGTGATGCTCGGGTCTGCAGCTCTTCCAGGTCTGATTGGGCAATTTTCATTAATTGGTTTGGACATAGGCTTGTTGTCCATGGCTTTTACCATTTCTGCACTGGCGCCAGGTGGAGGAAACCCAAGCTTATCCATGAAAATTTCCTCAGCTGTCATATTGATGTACTTTTGATATTGATTAAACCCGCCATCTCCGAACCTTGCATTAATACGATTGTCCAAATCTGTATAGTTGAGAGCGACAAGCGAGTCCCATAACTGTTCCCCTGACATACGTTCGACAACTGGTCCTTGGTAAAAATAGGGAACAGCACCTCTCTTGGGGTTGTCTGGATTAGGGCCAGATATTACATGCTTAACCTCTACTGGCATTGTTTCGTCCTTAGTATCCCGTGAAGCAATTTCACGGGTTGGAGATTCGCGTTGGAAGGCACGGGTATTGTAAAGAATTCGGAGGAATTCTTTCACGTCATAGTCCAATGCCACCATGATTTTTTCCAAGTGAAGCATGAGTTCTGGTTCGGTGGGCATAGTATCGTCAAACATGTTATCCACGGGCTCGATTAACCCGATTCCAAAAACGGTTTTCCATAATCTGTTAGCAATTACTACAGTAAAACGGGGGTTATCAGGAGAGGCTAGCCAACTTGCGTATGATGCCCTTGAGCCTTTCTCTTGTAAGTTTTCGTCCAATTCAACGGCAAGACCGAAGATGGTATTTGCTTGTACTTCCTGCCCGGGTTGGGCGTTATCGTATTGATAATCGTTTGGAAGGTTGATCTTACCTTTACCCATGTCATCCATGCCACGATTTAAGAGTTCTCCTAAACCTCTGGTAAGTCCTCTACGGCGATTGCCAAGTCCTGCCCGCTTCCTTGCTTTTTCATCGTCACTTAAACTTGGATCGTTGTTAACCTTTTTTTGCTCCTCTTTGATCCATTGCCCGACAAGACTGGAATATTTGCCAAATTCAGTTGATTCATTGTTTGTGGGGCGATGTGCCCCATAGGTGTAGGCGGCCATTTCATAAAATTGTTTTTGGGTCCAACGGTCAAATGGGTGGTCATGGCATTGGGCACATTCCAAACTAGTTCCGAGAAATACACGGACAGTGTTCGCCATGCTGTCCAATCCCATTCCAACATCCCGGTAAAAGTAGCCTACTTCTCCATTTCCTCTGGCCCATAACGGGCCAGTAGCAGCAAGCATGTCATGCACGAAAAGGTTGTAAGGTTTATTTTCAGAAAGAGCTTCCTTTATGTGCAGGATGAAGGGGACACCATCAGGACCTCTATCAACACTGCCTGAAGCCCGAAGAATGTCCGCCCAGTAGATGAACCAATTATGCACATAGCCCTCGGAAGCTAAAAGTTCATCGATTAGAGCTTTCTTGGCACTGGAAGTACGCTTGGACATAAAGGCATCCGTTTCTTCAATAGTGGGAATTCTTCCGATAATTTTTAAATAAGCCCTTCGTAAAAAAGTTTCATCACTTATTTTCTTGTTGGGTCTTTGGCGGTAAGATTTGAGACGACGATCAATCTTTTGGTCTATTGAGTCGGTAAACGTCTTAAGGGTACGCTCGTTGAGTGGCTTTTTAAACTTGGGTAAGGCATCGTGATTGGGCGGGAAATTATTTTTTACGAAAGCCTGATCGTCTTCTGTGAAAATCTCTAGGCTTATCCGAAAAAGTTGAAGGTCGCTGGTTCGCTTCATCAGTACATCGCCATCCTGATAATAACTTATAACGGTCCCGCGTATCACTTGACCATTTTTGGAGCGGAAATCTCGATCGGTTATTGCAAGTAAATTGGAAAAAAGGAGGATGAAACTAAGAACATATACTGATTTTCTTAACATACACATAAGATGTGTTAGGTTACTCATGTATTGCAAGCGGAAAAAGCCTCAATGTTGGAATTAAATCCATCAACTCACCAGTGCCTAGGCTTTGCAAACTTGAGCGGTAATAAAATCAATGAAGGTGTAATAAATATAGTATTCGCTTCGGTATTTACTTTTATTCTTTCAAGCATGTTGCCAAGCTGCCTATCTGGCCATATGAATGATGATCTTTAGCCTATGTTTACAGAATTATTTGGTTCATCCCCATTCAAAGGTAAAATTTGTTTTTGTGCGGTTTTATTGATTGCTTTTCTGTCAGTTTCTAATTGCTCGGACTCAGGAAGAGATAATCTTCGAATACCTGCAGTACATGATGATGAAAATTATCTTGTTGATCAGTATGTCGGTGCAGAAGCTTGTGCGGAATGTCATGACCAAGTGCATGAAAAATGGGAGGGATCCCACCATTATCATGCAATGGAATTGCCCAATGAGCAAACAGTCCGTGCCGACTTCAATAGTTCTAAGTTTGAGAATTATGGAATAACTACCAAATTTTTTCGTGAAGGGGAAAAATACTTGGTGGAAACCGAAAACGAGGAGGGGGAACTGGAGACCTTTGAGGTTGCTTACACCTTCGGGTGGGAGCCTCTTCAGCAATACCTAATTAAATTTCCAGATGGTCGGCTTCAGGTATTACCTACTTGTTGGGATGTCGAAAAAAAGGAATGGTATCATCTCTACCCGGACGAACGCATTGCTCCGGAAGATCCATTGTTTTGGACCCGTTCCCTACAGAATTGGGATCACATGTGTGCCGATTGCCACTCGACAAACCTACGCAAGGAATTTGATTTTTCCACGCAGGCTTTTTCCACAAAATATTCTGAAATTAATGTGGCCTGTGAATCTTGTCATGGTCCCGGGGCTGAGCATGTTGCCCGAGCGAAATCCGGTGCAGGGTGGGTTGGTATGGCTGATTTTGCTTTGGCAGATATTAATTCCACAAATCTTGCTCAGATCGAATCGTGCGCCAAATGCCACGCGAGAAGGTCCATGGTTCATCCTGGTCACCATGCGGGCAATACATTTCTTGACCATTTCCTTCCCGAGGTCACGCAACCTTGGTCACCTGAAATGCAGGTTCCCACTTACCATGTAGATGGTCAAATTGACGATGAGGTCTATGTTTACGGCTCTTACATTCAGAGCAAGATGTTTCATCAGGGCGTAAAGTGTACCGATTGCCATGACGCCCATACCACCAAGTTACATCATTATGACAACCAACTTTGCACCCGTTGTCATGAGCCAAATGATAAAAATCCGGCTGGTTTTGATAATCCGGGGCACCATTTTCATGAGATGGGTACAAAAGGGGCTAATTGCGTGGAATGTCACATGCCTCATAAAAATTACATGGTTATTGATTCCCGGAGGGATCATAGCATTCGGATTCCCCGACCAGATTTATCCGCAAAATTTGGGCATCCTAATGCGTGTAATAATTGCCACTCAGATAAATCTTTCGAGTGGACTGCTGGTGCGATTGAGCGAATAAAGGGACCAATCCGGCCAAAGGAGGCTCGTCATCCCGGTGCTTTTCACGCCTACCGGTCCGGTGCTCCTGGGGCGGAAAAACTTTTACTCAAGGCAAGCCAAGACCAGTCTGCTCCAGCCTTTACCCAAACAGGAGCTTTATTGGCATTGCGTTCATTTATAAGCGAATCATCTACAGAGGAAGCCGTTCGGCAACTGGATTCAAATCAATCAGTGGTTCGAGTTGCTGCGGTTTCTAAATTGGAGAGTTCGGTACCTTCTGATTTGTATCAATATTTAGTCCCGGTTTTGCGAGATTCTGTCCGGGCGGTTAGGACTGAAGCTGCCCGCGTTTTGACGACAGTACCAAAGTCTTACTTTAAGCAGGAAGAGTTGTCCCTCTTTGATCGGGTCTTGAAAGAGCTTAAGTCTCGTTATAATAGCAATTTAGATCGAGCTGAGTCCCATCTTTCCCTGGGGATTTTGGAAGAAAATCAAGGAGAGCCTGGCAAGGCCGAGCGTCACTATCGAAATGCTATCGTCAGGGACGATCTTTTTGTACCGGCGAGAATGAACTTAGCTACCTTACTGAGTTCATCGGGTAGGGTAGTGGAAGCCGAAAAGCTGCTCCGCGAGTCTGCCCGTATCCAGCCTACATGGGGGCAGGTACATTACTCCCTTGGTTTGCTTCTTGCCGAAGACGGCAAGCGCTTACCCGAAGCCATTCGTTCCTTGGAGCGTGCTGCTTGGCATTGGCCTGAGAATCCTCGGGTAACCCACAACCTGGCGATAGCTTATTGGCAAAGCAATCGAATCGAGGATGCAGTTCGTTCATTTGAGCAATCCATCCGACTCCAGCCCAATAATCCGGAATTCCTTCAGCGAATAAGCGAATTACTTGCTCAAAATGATCGTTGGTCCGACGCACTGCCTTACCTTCGCAGGTTGGTTTTACTCGTACCCAACGAGCCTAGTGTTAAATCATTCTTTGAGGAAGCTAAAAGGCAGTTGAGTATAAGGTGAGTTGTTTACGAAAAGGTTAAACCCCTGTTATGTTTTTCGCTTCATTACTTTACCCTTTCATTTAGATATAAAAAAAAACCTCCTCCGGCGACTAAAGTCTTACCGAAGGAGGAGCCTTTTTGAACTGATGACCCCGTTAGTAAGCGGGATCTTTTAACTGTATAATTACCTTTCATTCTATAATACCTACTTGTCAAAAAAAAACTTAAATATTTCTAATTATACTCATTAGTATTATTAATTCTATGGATTTGTTGTATTTTTGCATTTAGTTAAATGCAATAATCTTGCGAAAAGCACGATTTTACTTAGCTTAGAAGGATGTCTTTTTTATCTTCTTCACCTCATGTTCACCATCATCATAGTAGTTGGTTGGATCGTTTGGGTGGAAGTCTGGCTTTGATATGTGCAGTTCACTGTTTGTTAACTCCGATGCTTGTTGTTTGCCTGCCATTAATTGCTTCGACCTTTTGGGTAAATGAAAGTTTTCACTTATGGATGCTCGGGTTGGTTGTCCCGCTCACTGCATTATCCATGTTTCTTGGTTGCCGGAAGCATCATGATCGCTTGATTATTGTTCTGGCAACAATTGGCATATCCTTTCTCATTACTGGAGTGATCTGCGGATTTGTTCTTGGGCACAGTTGTCACACCCATTGCGGAGACCATCACTCAGTTCTTTCTTCCAGTTTCTTCCCACACGGATGGGAGTCTTTTTTTACCACTTTGGGTGGTGGATTTCTTGTCTTTGCACACATCAGGAATTACCGATTGTGTAGAAAGACTAGTTGCGATCACTAGTAGTAATTAGCCTTCCGGGCTTATTATTTTTTGGATTAGCTGCTTTAATTCATCTGTACTTTATACAGCTTCGGGTTTTCCAGGGTTTATAATGTGGTAGACCTTTCGCTTAATTTGGGTGAAGTCCACCTTGAGGCATCGGTTGTCGTGAATTAAATCCACTGTTTAATGCCATTTAACCACCAAAGAATAAAGATATGTGGTGTTAGGTTTTTTTATCAGAATCAAAATGGAGCCACCTGTCAGGGTCGAACTGACGACATCCTCATTACAAGTGAGGCGCTCTACCAACTGAGCTAAGGTGGCGACCGATTTTTAGAGTACTGAAAAAAAAGAAAAAATCAACAGGATAGTCGAGAATCTTTCTGGTTCACTTAAAATAATTTAGGGTGAATGAACTGCAATTGAGTCATGCACAATTTCTTGAATCGACCGGTTTGGTGAAAGTTTGGCTCGTTTTGATACTTCATGTGCCGTTCTAATTAGCTGTGAGTTAATCTGTCGCTCCACCTCTGCCCAGCATGTTTCTTCGATATCTTTGGTGTAGGGTAATCTTGGATCAGCGGTGTTCAAGTGGGATTTCAAGAGACGCAACTTTGCTTTTTCAACATCCTTGGAAAAGCGCAAAGATAACCATTTAGATATTTGGCCTAAACTCCAGTCCGTTGAGGGTTCTTCCCGTAAGGCAATCCATGGTTCCTGGCTCAACATGCGATCATGCATGGAAGTTCTTATTTCTAAAACTTCGAAGTAGAAGTCATTCACATCTGCTGGTTTACGAATCGCAGTCTGGTTGGAACGGTTGATAGAACATCCTCCCATTAAAATAAGAATGATGAGGGCAAAAATCTTCATACATCCAACCAATTATCTCTTCCATCTCATGTCAAATTAAGGTGGGTCGTTTGTTAGCAAGTGTAATAACTTTTTTTAGAAAAAGTTTGTTTTAATACAAATATGTATTTATACTAACTTTAAATAATTAATTGGAGGTTATTATGAAAATATTAAAGTCGGTCTTGGTTATCATTATCTCAATCACCCCGTTTAAAGGTGGTTTTTGTCAAAGCCCATATGAACCTGATGAGTTTTATTCGTCACAAGGAGACAGTAACTTGAGGAGTGGAAGCGATTCATTGTCTGATTTGTTAAGCAATCTTGATCGGTTCAGCCGTATAGAGGATAACGAAACAAAGAAAATGCTAAGAGATGGCATTGCCCAGGCTTCATGGGCTAAAATGAATAATGTTCGAAGAAATGTGGATCAGGCTAACCTGAAATTACATTACTCACTTAATGAAGAAAAAAATGAGTTAAGGTATATCTATGATAAGAAAGCTCTGACACGTGTAAATGAGCTCGCGGTAGCAAAAGCTTGGTGGAACAGTCCAACCTGCAAGAGACAGATACCTCGTAGGGATTGGTTTATGTTATCCGCTGAAGAGCGGGCGATGTATAGCCACAGATATATGCAATATCACAATCCTGAAATATTTGAGTCTATCAATGAGATGAAATTAGATATCCCAGAGCCAGAATATGCAATGGCATGGAATATACGACACTTGAGTAACCCGGGAGTGCCAAGATGGAAAGAGGTTAAAAATTTTAAATCCAAAAATAACTTTCGAAAGTCTTACTATGCTCACAAGTTGGCGAAGATTAATCCCGGAATTTTTATTTCTGAGGAAGAATTTGCCAATGCATGGGAGATTGCCCAAATCGGCATAAGTAATCCTGTTCGTTGGGATCAGGTTTTAGATTCCAGTAAGCAATCAGAATTTAGGAAAAATTATTTAGCACTAAAGGAAAAGCAATTGGACAGTTCGATTCTACCCCTTGGGCGTGCTAATGAAGATAATGTAGATATGGTGGCACTCGCATCTCGAACTACTATAAAATAATCTGACTTTTGTTAAACTGCAGTACTTTAAAATTCCGCTAGTCAGGCTTCACAGGTGAAGATTTTGTCTGGGCTAACCCACTTTTCTAGAAGTTCGAAACAGCTATGCTTTAACCTTTTTTCCGTATTTTCGCGATAGGCAATAATTCCGCCTTTCGATTCCAAGTCTGAAGCAAATAAAGGTTCCTCTGGATAGTGCTTTTCCATTTTTTTGTAGAAACCAGTAGGCATACGAAAAGCTCCCAGACTAACCGAATGAATGGTATGTTCAGATAGGGTAGTAAAAATATTTTCAAAGAGCTTGGCATATCGATCCTTAAAATCTGCACAGTCGATCAGTGGGTCGATTCGTAACCCAATTTTCCATCCCTGTTCTGCAAGTTGTAACATTGCCCGAATCCTGGCATCCACACTGGGTACACCATGTTCAAGTTGGGTACTAATTTCTTGGGGTGTAAAACTAAAGGCAACCACCGCCCGATCCAAGGGTTCCCTATTCTGAAGTGCCCGAGTTGCCACGCTCTTGGTTCTTAGTTCGATCCATGCATTGTCCAGTTTTTTAAAAAAAGGAAGGAAATGATCGGCAAAGCCTGTGACTGACTCGAGAGCCAAACTATCACAATCATAGCCGGAAAAAAACCAGCTCTGTTCTTTGGCAGTTTTTGTCGCCCTGACAATTTCCTCTTCAAAATCCTCAAAGTTTACAAACATGAGGTAGTGGGCAGAGGGATACATACCTTGCAAAAAACAATACCTACAATCGTAGAGGCAATTGAGCAGGTGTGAAAAATAAAAATTCCTCGTTCCACCCACACCATAGCTTGGAGGAATCGGGTGTATTAGTTTACCAGTTTGCTTGGCAAGTATGAGTGCAGGTTTTTTTTTCTGAAGCCGAAAACTTTGGCCGGCCGGATTAAACACTTCTTTGTAATGTTTACAGGGAAGAACTGTGGCACGGGGAAACCTCGCCAAAATTTGCTGACTCCTTGGATGATCTCGAATCCCGTCCTCCATGTAAATTACTTCAATCATTTGAGTTGCCGGTTTGGTTCCATCCAAAGGTTAATGTCCGAGATTACCTGAGCCCCATCCTTTGCGGATTGAGCAATAGGCTCGATTTCTTTCAGGGATAACCCAAGGGCATTGGCCTGACGAACTAAGTCGTGCAATTGATGAGACCTGGTCGATGAAAAATGATGAATACCCAGTACTTTTTCATAGGTATTCGATACCTCAGGCTCTTGTTGCATTTCAAGGCTGATTCCTTCCATTTGCTCAACGAAAAGGGCAATGCCCTTAAGGTTCGGTTCTATCAACCCTGGGACATCTTTTGGAGAGAACTTTGATAGAGGGGAAGATGGATTGTCTGATACAACTTTAATAACCTGAGTTAGTTCACGAGTGCTCGTGCCAACTACCGCAGCATAAAAGGCATGGGCTTCCATATCGTATCCAAGTGCGGGCTCATAGGACGAACTCGGTTTAGAACAGGTTTTGAGGCAGGTCACCGGAAAAGCGTGGTCATAAATTTGTGGTGGATAAAAGCAGTTTTCGCTTAGGTCATCCTCGATCCTTCCGGCAAGAAATGGCTGTCCTGTTTCCAGGCTTCCGTGCCCGGCAATACCCAGATTCATCCATGCCTGATTAAGTGAAATATTTTTAGTTTTTAAGAAATTAACAGCTTGGCTTGTTTGCTCGCGTCCCTTTCCTGAGAGTACTAATTTATGATTATCTTTTTGATAATATGGAAAGGGCCGATCGCTGACTTTTTGTAATTCATAAAAATCAATAATGGGCTGGGCTTCCCCAGGAAAGGCGATCACGAAGTTCATACTTAAGATCGACAAGTCAGTTTAGCCCGGAGTTCCAAATGATTGATTTTGAGATCACCATACTTTTGGGCGGCTTGATACTTTTCTCTTTTGATTGATCCTTGCTCAAGAACTGAGCATTTCTCAACCATGACATCCAAGGCTTGTTTGCGTTGTTGATCGGTTAGGTCTGAGCGTTTGAGGATTTTCTCTAAGGCTTTAATTCGGAACCTGTCCATTCCCCAGGTTGTGGTAGAGAGTTGGTCAGAATGTCCTCCGTGTTTACGGACCAATTTTTCTTCCGTTAATCCGACGGGATGATTCAAGAGTAAGCGTAACCAAAAATCATAATCCTCACAGACCGGCAAAGATTCATCAAACCATCCAACCGATTCAAAAACTGTCCGGTGTAAGAGAACCGAAGATGGGCAAATTAAACAGTTTTTTAAACTTCGTTCCCACAATCTATTGTTTGATTTGTCTAAGTATGCGGGTGGGATGACTTCGTTTCCTCGGCGTATCCATTTTTCAAGAGTGTGAATAGCGAGTAATTCCGGGTTTTGATCGATATACCGCATTTGTTTTTCCAACTTTTCAGGTTCCCACTCGTCATCTGAGTCGAGCAGGGCAATCCATTTACCCCTGGCTTGCTGAATCCCCCAATTTCTAGCTGCAGAAACTCCTAAGTTCTTTTCCCTTCTCAGGCAGTGGATTTCTAAATCTTCGTGGAAATCCGAAAGGTCTGGAGAAGAAGACGAACCATCATCCACCACTAAAACCTCATCTGCCTGAGTAGTTTGCTTACTAACCGAGCTCAAGGCTCTATTGAGTAAGTCTGGACGGTTGTAAACCGGGATGACTACAGAAATATTCAAAAGTATGCCATCCGTTTGACAGGCTTCCCACATTTGGGAAGCTGGGGAATCAAAATACCTTAACTGTCACCTCAGCTCCTTCAAACCCCGGGGCACTGATGACTAACTTTCCTTCGCCAGCTTCTCCGCCTTTGATCGGAATATTAACGGTCATATCACCTTCGGCAATAATGGCTTCAGGCATGATTACAGAGTTAGGAATGTTAGTCTTAACATCGATAGTCAGACCGCCAGCAGGAGCTTGGTAATCAATTTTGAAAAGCAAGGTTGCTGTATCTCCGGATTGAATCTCCAATGAGTTTGGACTCACACCTAAGCGGCTTTCATCAACTCGGAAGTTTCCAAGATCAAGGGCACCGTGTGCTCCTCCAACCAATTTAACTGGATAATCAAGTCCGGAGGGAAGGGCGGGAATAACAAAACGCAATTCATTTTCTGATAGGTAACGGGTAGTTGCATCCTGCTCACCAACCTTGATTGCATCATACTTGGTAAGGCCTCTTCCCTGAACGGCAATTTCTGCACCTACAGGACCACGATAGGAAGCAAGGTTGCCCACATAGCGGTTTTCCAGACGAAAGACTTGAAGATCGCTGGTTACGCGACGCTCAGCAACATTTCCATTATCCAGCACACTGGAATAGACGGCTTCAAAATAGTAGGTGGCTTCATCAAACCCGGAAGGTAATTGATAATCACAACTCCATAATTCGGGGTTGAGATCGTCCATTACCATGACCAACCTTTCTCCTCCTACCACGGCAAACACCTCTACCGTCTTGGTTTTAATGCCACGGTCCTGAATTTCTAATTCCGTCTGTAAGGTATAGATACCAGATGGGTTTTGGCTGACATTCTTGGATGTCAGGTTGATGAAGTTAGGCTGGCGGCAACCGGAAATAAGCCACAAGCTTGCTGACAGGATGCTTAAAGTGATTAGTTTGGAGAAGAATTTCATGGTCATATGAATCAAACGGGTGAAGAATTAGATACATTGGTGTTAAACAAGGAAAGAGCTGGGCGCAAGAAACTAGCGCTCGGAATGTATTTCCATGTTCCTTTTTGTTCCACTACTTGCGATTTTTGCGCCTTCTACCAGGAAAAACCAAGCAAAAAGAAGATCGATTCTTATTTTAGGGGATTGGAGATGGAATTATCCAGGTTTCCTCCCGACCGTTCGGTCTCGACCATTTTTATTGGCGGAGGAACTCCCGGTCTACTTCAGCCCGATGATTTGGAACGCTTGTGCAAGCTTGTAAACACTTCGGATCTGGAAAAAGATTATGAATGGTCCATCGAACTGGCACCCTCAGAAATTAATCCCCAAAAGCTGAAGGTTTTAAAAGAGCAGGGGGTCAACCGTATATCAATGGGGGTACAGACCTTTAGCTCAACCTTCATGGATGCTCTGGGACGTAAACATCCGGTGGATAAAATTTATCAGGCCTATCAATGGATTCGGGATGCGGGCTTTCAATCGGTCAATCTCGATCTGCTTTTTGGTGCACCCGGTCAAACGCTCGAAGACTGGGAGAAGGATCTTGCCCAGGCGGTGGAATTACAACCCGACCATCTATCCACCTACTGCCTGACTTTTGAGGAGGATACGGCAATGTTTCTCCGACTTTCTCAAGGGAAAGCAAAGATAGATCCGGAGCGTGAGGCAGAGTTTTATGAATTTGCCTGGAAGTATTTACCCGCTCATGGCTACGATCAGTATGAAGTTTCCAACTATGCAAAAGCGGGCTTCAGGTGCCGTCATAACCTAAATACTTGGGGGATGCATGAATGGATAGGCTATGGGCCTTCCGCCTGTTCTCAGTATCAAGGTAGGAGGAGAAAGAATATCGCCAACCTTGAAACCTGGTTAGCGGGAATGAAACCTAACCATCAACCAGCCTACATGGAGGAAGAAACTTTGAGTCCTGAGGAATTTGCCCATGATGCCATCCTCTTTGGTCTGCGAATGAACCAGGGGATTTCGATTCCCACGATCGCCCGGCAGTTTGATCTATCCCTAGGTTTATTTTCTAATATTTCTCAATTTCTTGACCGTCTCGTTGGTGAGAATTTGGCAAGGATTAAAGATCATGGAAATTATCAGCTTACAGGGCAGGGTAGGATTCTTTGCGATGCCATCGCCTGCGATCTTCCTGAACTTAGCTACTAATTAGATGAGAGCCTCTCTTAGGTAGCCGCTTGCTTCCTCCAGACCACCCGGTCGAGCCCGTTTTAACCACAACTTTTCGAATTCCCTTACCATAGCTTCCTGGTTGGGGTGGGTAAATTCCTGACCTTCGAGTAACGATTTTCCCCGTTGCAGGGAAATGCGGGTCATCTCCACTCCGAGTTGTAATTCTTGCCGGCTAAGTAAAACCTTGCCGTCCATGTTTATTGATTCGATTTCTTTTTCGGATTCCTCGAGATGGACTAGGCCGGCAATCATCTTTTCAGCAGTTCCATGTTCCTCTAAAAATTGCTTAAACCTTTCCTCTTTGGACCCGAAAAGCAGAGTCCAATGTAGGCTTGAATTCGCAATATATGAGTCCATCTCCTCGTCCAGTCTTCCAAGTTTTAAAATGGATTGGCCCATGCTCGCACCTGGGAAATCATAGACCCAGGCATCAATCGCCTCTGCCAGATTTTCTTCAGGTAGATATTGCCCCGACCAACTCCACTGAGCTGCCTGAAATATTCCCGGATACATCGTTGGCCATGGTTGGTGGTTTCCACCATCTCCCCAACTGGTCAGCAAGATTCCTTCTGCCCCATGTTTTTTAGCCTGTACGCAGGAAAGTTCGATATTCTTTTGGGCGATGGGCCAACGCCCGGTAAAACTCTTCCAGGTACCAGTTCCTGGTGCCAGGCAAAAATCCAGTCCACATGCGGCGATTGCTGCTGCCTGTTCCTCAAAAGGGTGAGTCGGTTCATAGCCCCATATGATCGGTGATGCATGCTTGTCCAAAAGCTTGGCATTCTCAGGATCTTCCAACAGTACATCAGACCAAAACTGCATGTGTTTGCCGTGTTTTTCCACCAACTTGCGGATACCTTCAAGATGTCCGAGGTAGACTTGTCCCTTACCGACTTCTTCCACCTTCTCTTTACTCCACCCCTGGCCAAGTTCCCACGGTTCGTCCAGTCCGACATTGAATTTCTTTGAGCTAAAGTTGGGCAGGTACTCCTCATAGAGCGAACTGATAAAGTCCAAGCTCTGCTGATTTGGTTTAAGCGTGCTTCCATGATCCCTTTTGATGTAGGGATTTTCGCGGACAAATCCATCCGGGCACTCAGCCATGTGCTTGTAGGTTGGGTGGCGCAACCAACGTTCAAAATGCCCGAAAGAATTCAGGTTGGGTACCAGTTCAATGAATCGATCCTTACAATAGCGATCGATTTCCTGGATTTCTGCTGGCGATATGGGGGAAGCATCCTTCCATACCTCCTCATGATCCCGAAAGCGAAATGTGTGCTCGATATAAAGCTGTAATTCATTGTACCCGATCAGGGCGAGCAGATCGATAAGGCGGAACAATTCCTCCATTGTTGGTACTTTACACCTGCTAATATCGAGCATAAATCCACGCCTTTTTAGCATCGGCCTATCCGATATTTTCAAACAGGGCAGGGTATTACCTGGCTTTTCAAACCTGAAAAGTTGCCAAATTTTTGCCAAGGCACGGAAGATACCATCTGCTTGTCCGGCAAAAATAAAAATTTTACCCTCTTCCATTTCGATTCGATATCCATCGGTATGGATGGTCACATCTTTAAAGATTACCAAGTTCGCTTTGCTTGTGGACTCGGCTGTCTTGATTGCCAAGTTTTCCCTCCATACCCCGATTCCTTCGTGCAATTCTTTATCCTCGCAATCAATCCACCAAGCCTGGGGAACCGAAAAAACTCCCTCCAATGGTATAATTTCCCGGGGAATGGGAAAAAGGGCGGGCTTAGTCATTTTAATTTCCTCGGCAGGAGGACCCCGCAACCCCAGGTAAGAAACACCGTAACTGGCCATGCCCATGCGGTATTAATTTGAATACCCAGTTTTTCACCCTCCACCTTTAAACCACTCCACTGGGCTACCTGTTCATAGGATAAAAGATCGAAATTTAAGAGGATTTGATAAAGGTCCGGACGAAGATACGCAACCAGTGCAAAAGACAGGGCAAATCCCAGGCTTAAACCCTTGGCACTTGCCCGGGGAGTAAGTAGCGAGGCGAGAAACATACCCAGCATCGGGCCGGTGGTGTAAGAAATCATCCCAAAGGCGAGCACCACCACATTTACTTTGCCCCGTAACTGGTCAAGTTCCACCGCAAATCCGGCAAGTAAAATTCCCCAGATCAATACAAGCATGCGGGAAAGAAAAAGATCTTTGGCTTCGCCGTCTTTGCCCGCACTCTTCCCGTCCCGAATAAGGGAGAGTGTAGTCTGGGAAAGTGCGGCAAGGATAGAATCCAGGCTGGATATGGCCGCGGCAAAGATTCCGGCCAGGATCAATCCGCGCAGCCCGGCGGGTAATTCTGTAACTATCCATACCGGAAACACATAATTTCCATCCTCAGAAAAAATCGCTGGCTCGGTACCCGCCATCCGCATGGGTTCGTAATAGGCATACAGAGCGGTACCCACAAAAAGCATCAGAGTCGTTAGTAACAGTGCAGCCGAACTGGCGATCATTGCCTTACGGGCATCGCTCGCATCGCGGCAGCAAAACATCCGCTGGGCATTGAGCTGGTCCACCCCAAAAGCGCTAAGGTTTTGGAACGGTACCGCGATGATGGCCACCCACAGGGTAAACCCAACTGCCGGATCGGTGGTCAAATTAAGCAGGGTAAATTTACCCGCCTCTCCCGCCGTATCCACCATTTGAGTCCATCCGCCATCGAGGTGCGAAATAATCCAGCCCAAAGAAAAAAGCCCGGCTCCGACAAAAAGAAAGAATTGCATTACATCCGTCCAGATTACAGTTCGCATCCCCCCCATCCAGGTCCACCCCACTGCAAACAATCCGATGATCCATATACAATGTTCGAATTCGAGCGGAGTGACGACCTTCAGGGCGAGGGCAGCAACCAATACCCGTACACTTTGTCCGAGAATTCCACCGATTTGAAAAATGATCGTGGCCAAACGTTTTGCCCCGATTCCCAACCGGTTGCCCATAAAATCGTAAGGGCTGTAAATTTCTTTCTCATAAAACGCTTTGACGAAATAAATACCCACCAACACGCGGGCCACAATGGATCCCAGACCCCATTGCAAATAGGTGAAGTCACCAGTTGCCGCATATACCATTCCAGGTACCCCGATAAAAGTAACCCCACTTATTTCTGTGGCAATAATCGATCCCGATACTGCTGGCCAGGGGAGGGTGCGACCTCCCAAAAAGAAGTCTTTAATGGTGGATTGCTTTCCTCTTAGTGCGTGCCCCACCCAGGTGGTTAGGGCAAGATAACCCGCTACAACCAGCCAATCGATCTGTGTAAAAAAATGATGATATTCCATCCGCCCGCCATCAAAGATAGCTTTGGATGATGTGGAAACGGAAAAGCGATTTCCGTGAATAAGTCCTTAATCATGTGAATAACTTCCAGGTGCAGTTATTCAATGTGAATTGTTTTTTCTCGACCCATGGTAGACCAATCTTTCTTGATCCTTCTATGTCTGTATCCCTTGGTACCCCTTTTAAACCTTCGGCAAAAAAAGTTCTTCTTTGTGGCTCGGGTGAGCTTGGCAAAGAAGTCGTCATCGAACTGCAACGCTACGGTGTGGAAGTCATCGCTCTTGATGCCTACGACAATGCACCTGCTATGCAAGTTGCGGATCGTTCCCATGTTGTATCTATGCTCGATGGAACTGCCCTGCGTGCCATCATCGAACTGGAACAACCCGACCTCGTGGTTCCTGAGGTCGAAGCCATCGCCACCGATGTTCTGGCCGATTTGGAAGCAAGCGGTACAACCACGATCATTCCAACCGCCCGTGCGACCCAGCTTACGATGAACCGCGAGGGTATTCGCCGGCTCGCAGGTGAGGAGCTTGGCCTGCACACTTCTCCCTATCGCTTTGCAGAGACTGCGGATGAGTTCACCCAGGCAGTCGCAGAGATTGGAATGCCCTGTGTGGTCAAACCCATAATGAGTTCCTCGGGTAAGGGTCAAAGCACCATAAAAAGTGCAGGGCAAATTACACAGGCCTGGGAATATGCCCAGGCGGGTGGACGTTCAGGGAAGGGCAAAGTGATTGTGGAAGGATTTGTCGATTTTGATTACGAAATCACCCTGCTTACGGTTCGTCATGCCGGGGGTACCTCCTTTTGCGATCCCATTGGCCACCTTCAAGTGGATGGAGATTACCGGGAGTCCTGGCAACCACACCCCATGTCCGATATTGCCATAGCTGAGGCCCATGAATATGCCCGCAAAATTACCGATTCTCTGGGCGGGTGGGGCGTATTTGGGGTGGAACTATTTATCAAAGACGATCAGGTCATTTTTAGCGAGGTCTCCCCGCGTCCTCACGATACAGGCATGGTCACGATGATTTCCCAGGACCTTTCCCAGTTTGCCCTGCATGCCCGGGCCATTCTTGGTCTGCCCATCCCTGCCATCCGCCAGTTCGGACCATCGGCATCCAATGTCATCCTCGTTGAGGGAGAGTCGGATAATCCAAGCTTTGGCAATTTGGACAAGGCGCTTGCCCAGCCCGATGTGCAACTTCGCTTATTTGGTAAACCTGCAGTTTCTGGCCGGAGGCGCATGGGGGTTGGCCTGGCCCGAGGCGATTCACTGGAAAATGCACGGAGTAAGGCACAGTCTGCCAGTTCTTCTGTCGAGGTATCTCTTTGATGAGCGAATTTTGCGAATTGATCGACCTGCTCGAAAAATTTCGGGATGAGCGGGACTGGTCCCAATTTCACGACTCCAAGAATCTTGCCCTTGCCCTGTCCATTGAAGCGGCGGAATTAAACGAACTCTTTTTATGGAAAAAAGATGCTGAGTGTGAAGGGGTTGATAAACAGCGTCTAAAGGAGGAACTGGCCGATGTTTTTGCCTACGCTCTTATGCTTGCAGGTAGACATGGGCTGGACATCTCAGAAATCGTAAAGGAAAAGATCGCCCTGAATGCCCAAAAATATCCAGTTGAAGAATCCCGGGGAAGTTCTGCAAAATATAAGAAACCGTAGTTTCTACAGGTACTTCCCAGGACAATTTTATGTTTTCATCAAATTTTTCCATAGGGCAGGAAAGATGTTAATCAAAGAACATAATAAGATAATTTATTGACTGCCAAGTGGTGTGCTAACACTATTAAAGGAGTGTGATTTCCCTCGTCCGTAAATCCTTTTTTTTCCTAAGCATTTGTTTTGCTCCTTTTTTGTCTGCACAAATTGAGCACCAAGGGGTGGTGGGCGGCCCTTTTCATGGTTACCTTGAGGATGCCATTGGACAGGCCCGTGTGCAAGTCGGGCCAATTGCCGATTTTGCCGTGCCCAGCGGATTATCTGCCCGGGCCACGCAAAACCGTATCCCTTCGGGTGGAACTTCCCAGCTTTCTGCCTCAATAATTCTTGATGATGGTACCTACACCGTTCTTGATCCATCCCAGGTCGAGTGGAGTTTTAGTAAGCCCCACCTAAGTATTGACAATGGTTCCCTCCTTGCCGAGGTCATGCCCAAGCAAACATCCATCCGGGTGCGTGCCTCTGCCGAAGGATTTGAGCAAAGCTTTACCATCTTCATTCTTGCCGATGATGGCCTTGTTGCCGAGGAGGCAGAGGCGAGCCTTCCCGAAGTTCTACGCTCGGCTATTGAACTAGAAGCACGCGGATGGAAGGAGTCCGAATGGTTCGGGGTGTTTTATGATGCCGATAATGGCTGGCTTTACCATGTGGATCATGGATGGTTGCACACAACTGTTCAGCCTGGGGATGCCGCGTGGTTTTGGAACGAAGAACAGGAATGGTTCTGGACGGGTCCGCAAGTCTATCCCCATCTCTTTCGCAACCGCGATGCTGCCTGGCTTTATTTTTTCCGCCAGGCATTACCCCGCCAAGTTTTTTACAATTATAATTCCGAAAAACTGGAGGAAGTAACTGCCCCCTAAACAAGCATCCTATTTTATTTGAAACCCTATGAAAACCTCCATCTTTATTAGCCTACTTTCACTTTGTTTATTTAGCCTGTCCACGGCCGCACCCCCAGTTCCCTTTTCTGGGAAACTTGCGGTGGATGGAAAGAATTTTCATGGCAACGCCCGGTTTTCCTTTTCCATCGTGGATGGCCTGGGAGATGAGCACTGGAGACATTCTGAGGAACAGGGTTCAATGATTGAGAATGTTGTACTCAATGGCCGCTACCTTGTATTGCTTGGCGGGCAGGGCATGAAAGCCCTTCCGCCCCGTTTATTTTTAGACTACGACCAACTCTTTCTTCGTGTACATGTTGACCTGCAGGACGGGCAGGGCATCCGCCTGCTCGAACCCGACCAGCGTATTACTTCCTCCCCCTATGCTTTGACTGCTGAACTCTCCCGGATTGCAGAAAAAGCCCTTATTGCCGATGCCGTATCCCCGGGGGCGATTACCCAAGATATGCTCGCCGATGGGGTATTTGCCGATTTAAACCGCACCATCACCTTGAACGATCTTGGATTAGATGTGGTAGCCGAGTTCAATTCCACTATTGGTCGCTCCCGCCTGGCTGCTGATGTCCGCAACGATTTAAACCGTACAATTGTGATCACCCGCGAGATGTTACCTCCATCAGTACGGGAAGATTTAAACCGCAGTATCGAACTGAGCGACTTGCCTGTGGAAGTATTGCAGGGCTTAAACCGCACCATCACCTTGAACGATCTTGGATTAGATGTGGTAGCCGAGTTCAATTCCACTATTGATCGCTCCCGCCTGTCAGCTGATGTCCGCAACGATTTAAACCGTACAATTGTGATCACCCGGGAGATGTTACCTCAGAATGTACGGGATGACCTGAACAAGACTGTAACGATTACCAGAAGTATGTTGCCTGCAGATGTATTGAGTGACTTGAATCGCACCATTTCTAAATCCATGCTTGGAAGTGATGTACTTGCTGACTTAAACAAGTCCTCCGCAACTGCTTCACCTATTACCTTATCGATGCTTGCCCCGGAAGTGACCGCCAAGTTGGATCAGAATGGATCAGGAGGAAATACTACCGTTAATAATCCACCTGCAATCGGAAGCCTTATTGCATTACCTTACGGACAAAATGCTCCTGCTGGGTATTCGCTTTATCAGCGGGGAGAGCCAAAATTGGTTTGGGAGGAGAAAGCTCCTGTGAGTGTGGCGAGATATGCTTATGACGGCGTTGAGGTTTTGGATGGTAAGATTTATTTTATAGGAGGAAAGAGTGGTTCAAGTGCCAAAAATATTGCGGAAAGGTATGATCCTTCAACTAATACTTGGGAAACACTCAATTCCATGTCAGTAGCTAGAAGTGGAGTACACTCTTCTGTCTTGAACGGAAAACTTTATGCGATTGGTGGAGAAGGTTTATCAAGTGTGGAAGTCTTTGATCCAAATACTGGAAATTGGACAGCAGGGGTCTCCCTACCAGTTGCAGTTAGTCATGGATCGACAATTACTGGTAATGGAAAGATTTATTTAGTAGGTGGTAAAGATTCATCGAGCCAAGACATCAATCAAGTGCTAAGCTTTGATCCAACAGCCAACCAATGGAATACTAAAGCAAATATGCCTACCGCCAGACATGGAATGAAACTTGTTTGGTTTAAAAATCGTATTTGGGCGATTGGGGGACAGCGTTCATCTTCAAGAACAACTGTTGAAAGCTACGATGTTACAACGGACACCTGGCAAACAGAAACTTCATTATCTGAAGAAAGGAGCTTCGCTGCATCTTGGGTTGCAAATGGTAGAATTTATATGGGTGGAGGAATGAATCTGGATTCTATTTCGGCTTACAATCCACTAACTAGTAATTGGTCAGCAGCGGATAACCTTCCTGAGAAAAAATATTTAGCTGGTGCTGCCGTGCTAAACGATAAATTTTATATTTTATCTGGGCACACTGGTGAAGGCTTCTCCAACAAAGTCTTCGCGGCCGATTTGAATGCATCGGTGAGTGGGGTGTTTGATTTGTACCGCAAGGATGGCAATGCCTCCAGCGGGGTACCCACCGTGCAGGCAGAAGTGGCGGATGGGTCGGTGACGACTGCAAAGATTGCAAGTAACACCATTACCACATCTGACTTAAATGAGCAGATCCTCAAATATTTAAAGCCCGAGATTACTCTAGCACCGCAGGCACCTGGATTGGTGTTTAACGG
>JAQXCL010000157.1 GCA_029251885.1 Opitutales bacterium
GAAATTCGATCAAATCGATTAGTATCGGAAGTATTTGCCGGTTCTTATCACAGTGCATTTAAGGGACAGGGAATCGACTTTGAGGAGATTAGAGAATATCAACCAGGCGATGAAGTACGTTCGATCGATTGGAATGTTACGGCCAAAACTGGACTACCGTTCGTAAAGCAATACCGAGAAGAACGGGAGCTTACAATATTGCTGGTTGTTGATATTTCTCAAAGCACATCCTACGGCTCGGTTCATCATAGCAAACGAGAAAAATTAGCTGAACTAGCAGCGTTACTTGCTTTCTCTGCGAATCGAAACGGAGACAAAGTCGGCCTTCTTTTAGTTTCAGATCAGATTGAATTGTATTTGCCTCCAACCAAGGGTCAAAAACATGTTTTGCGAATCCTCAGAGAAGTCTTATTTCGACCCGCCGAAGGAAAGGGTACAAACCTAAGCGAAGGGGTACGAATTGCGAACCAAGTAATGAAAAGACGGGCAGTGGTTTTTTTGCTCTCAGACTTTATTATTCCAGAACATTGTTCGGAAGAGGAATCTAACACGGAGATCTTTCTTGACCAAATGGCATCCACCCGCCGTAAGCACGACCTTATTTGCGCACGTGTTTATGACCCCGTTGAAAGAGAACTACCTGCTGTTGGCTTAGTTGAAATGGAAGATCCAGAAAATGGAGAAAAATTCACTATTGATACATCCGATCAAAATACCCAATCACAATACAAAAACTCATTTACTGAAAAAGAAGAAGAGTTTTCTCGAGATTTGAAAAAACGCGGAATTGATGCCTTTGTTTTTGATAATCAATCCGATTTTTCTAAAGAACTCTATACATTCTTCAAAATGCGAGAAAAGAGGAGACGATAATGGTCTTTTGGACAACCAATCAAAAACCTTATCTACTGGATCCTACTGTTCTCGTAGATTCCCCCATACCTGTTTTCAAGTCCCTTGGACAATTAGCGAAGGAAAATAGTCTGGGTATCCTCATCGTCCTGACTTGTTTAATATGTGCCCTATTATTATTTTTATACAAAAAAAACATAAATCCAATTGAAGAAACCAAGAAAACTGAACCGGAGATTGATCCTTTTACGGAAGCATTAAAACAGTTTGACGAGCTAAGCACTTTAGCACCCCGCCCGAAGGCAAAGCCATTTATTTTTAAGCTTTCTGAAATCTTACGCCTGTATGTTGAAAGGCAATTTAAATTGCCAGCTATGGAAAAAACGGGGGAGGAATTTATTCAGGAAGTAAGTATTCATCCTTTGCTACGCCAAAGGTTTGAAATGCCTTTAAGGGAGTTTGTTCAGCGGGGGGACAGGATTAAATACTCAGCTGAAAATTTTGATTCTAAAGAACTTAACAGCTTACTCGATTCTGCCCGTGAATTTGTTTGTGAGGCTCAAAGGGATTGGGAAGAAAAACGGCAAATGGACGAAGAAAGACTAAATACGGAAAAAGCCTTAAATAGGCCCTCAACATGAGCGATTTTTGGGAAGCTTTTCATTTTGCAGAACCCGCATGGGCCTTCGGATTTCTTGTTTTACCTTTAATTTTTTGGATAAAGAAAAAATTAAACCATGAAAGAGCGACTGTTTTTTTCCCAACCATCTCTCAGCTAAAAAGATCTATAAATCTACACTCCAATCGATGGACTGCACTGCCCCGAGTATTTCGGAGCCTTTCGTTGATCTTGCTCTTTCTTGCTTTGTGCCGCCCGCAGTTAGATCGCAGCACGACGACGATATTATCCAGTGGTGTTGATATCGTTCTCGCTGTTGATTTGTCCGCTTCCATGCTTGCTCTCGATATGAGTGAATCCACTTCTCTTGATGTCACGAGACTTGATGTGGTTAAGGAGGTGCTGAAGAAATTTATTGAGCAGCGAAAGCATGATCGGATCGGAATAGTCGCATTTTCAGTCGACCCCTACTTAGTAAGTGCATTGACTTTGGACAAAGAACACTTGCAAAGGAACTTGGACCGATTACGAGTCGGGCTGACACACCAAACAGGAACTAACCTAGGATCTGCTCTGGCCGAAGGAATTAATCGTTTGCGCCCATTGGAATCGAAATCAAAGATTCTCATTCTATTAACAGATGGAAAAGACGAGCCTGCACCGCCACACAGCCCTCTAATTTACGCTAATGGTGCAAAATCTGACGAAATCAAGATCTACACCATCGCTATAGGTTCCAGCACCAGAACCCGCACCTATTTGTTTGACCCCTCCACTCGAGATATCCTTCGTGCTCCCAACGGTCTTCCAATTGTACGGGTTGCCGACTATCCGGTAGACAAACAGATCCTTGAACAAATCGCCAAAAACACCGGAGCTCAGTTTTTTGAAGCACAAGACAAAGAGGCTCTTGAATCCATATACAATGAAATTGACCGCTTAGAAAAATCTGATGTCGAAATGGGTGTGAATGCACTTTTTGAAGATTTATACTTTTGGCCCTTAGGCGCATCCATTCTTTTTCTATTTATTGAATTCATCCTTTCCCGGACTCGGTACCTTCGAATCCCATGAATTTCTTTGCACAACCAGATCTTCTACTTGTCATTCCGTTAATTCTGGGAGTTCTTATTTTGGTATACTTTAAAAGCCGCAAGGTTGCCCGCTTAAGATTGGCACAGTTAATCGCATCAAAACTCCTTCCGACCGTCATTCCCCATTTTTCAAGAAAGAGAGAAGGAATAAAAATCGCATTCTTTTTTGCTGGTATGATCTTCCTCTTATTATCGCTGGCAGGGCCTCAATGGGGATTTTCTAAACGTACGGTGTCTCCACGAGGGATTGATCTACTCATAGCCGTTGACTTATCTAAAAGTATGCTTGCCCGAGATGTTAAACCCAATCGTTTAGAGCGGGTAAAACTGACTCTATCTAATCTGCTCGAGAAAGTAAAAGGTGACCGACTTGGGCTAATTGCATTTTCAGGCTCTGCATTTTTGCAATGCCCACTAACTCTTGACCACCAAGCTTTTGTAAAAACATTAAATGAATTAAAAGTGGGACTCATACCAAGGCCTGGGACGAATTTAGCACGGCCCATACAAGAAGCTGAAAGATCTTTCTCCAAAGACGACACTGATAAGTTTCTCGTGCTTATTTCTGATGGTGAAGACCTAGAAGGCCAAGGTTTGATGCAAGCAAAAGAGGCCGCGAAAAAAGGCATTCGGATTTTCACCATAGGCATTGGATCAGATCAAGGGGCCCGAATTCCAACCGACCCCCTTAATCAATCGCCACAGAATTTTTTAAAAGACAGAGCAGGGACTGAAATTCTTACAAAATTAGACGCAAATGCCCTAGTTGACATTGCCCGTTCTACTGGTGGACAATACCTTCCCATTGGCCCAACTGGTGAAGGCCTCACTCATGTATTCTCGGAGCTACAGGCTTTTGGTCAGAAAAAATTACGTGAACAATTATCCACAACTCTACCTATTAACCGCTACCAAATATTCGTGATTCTTGGCATACTTTTTTTAGTGATCGAAAACCTTTCGCCTTCCTCAAAGAAAAATATACTTAAGTCTGCAACTAAGTGTTTTCCGCTCGCTATATTCTTAATGTTTGGGTGCTCACAACCCGGAAATACTAGGAGGGCGGAAGAGGCAACATTGAAAGGGAATCACCTTGAAGCCGCCAGGCTTTACTCCAATGAAATTGATTCACTCAAAGATGGTGATGATTCGCTCAAGGTACTTCGTTTAAATGCTGGCCTCTCTTATTTACAAGCTGGCTCATTCCTAAAAGCCGAAGAATTTCTTCAGGCAACCCTTGAGCAATCAACGGATGATCCAGAAATTCAGTCAAAAGCAATCAACGCTTTGGGTAATTTATTCTACGCCAAAGCAAATTCATTTTTGGACCAGCAAAATGTAACCGAAGCTAGAAAGTCTTGGGAAAAGGCGAGAGAGTTTTACTCAGCAGCTTCGCAGATTGACGCCAACCCGTTAGCCGAAAAAAACCTGGATTCCTTAAATGATCAAATTCAGAACAGAATCGAATCTTTAGTGAGCAAGATTCAAGGGTTGGTTTGGCGAGATATCAACGGCAATGGAAAACGGGAAGGAAACGAACCTCTCCTTAAAGCTAGAATTTTTTGGGATAAAAATGATGATGGTGAACACAACGAATCCTTAGAACCTGCAATTCCTGGGAACGAAATGGGCCAGTTTGCATTTGAATGGATTTCGGGAGTTTATCCAACAGCCTTAAAGCTCGCCTCTATTATCCCTGATCAAAATGAAAGTTCATCCACAATTCTCTTACCTCTTTTTCCTTCCCCCCCTCCTCCATTCGAAGCCTCCAGAGCAAGAAATCATTTGGTAGAAATTGATAAGCCAGGCAGTCTTTTTATCCCTATGCCCTGGCGGGCCGCACCATCGATCAAAGGAATAGTTTGGAATGACTCGAACGTAGACGGCAAAGTTGATGATAACGAATCCGGAAGCACAGCAGCCACACTGTTCATCGATAAAAATGGTAATTTTCAACTAGACGATAATGAGACAACCTTTAAACCATCCGATGATGGCAAGTTTTCTCAAATTGTCCCACCTGGACAATATTCTTTGTGCATAAAACCAGATAACCCTGAAGCAAATGTAACTTACCCAATTGAAGAGCATAAAGCTTATTTGACTTGGGTAGATTTCGAGCAATCCTCCAAGCCTATGTTTTTTGGAATTCAAGACAGATCTGAAGGAAATAGCTCATCCGAAAGCAGTCCTCAAAACAATCCGAGTCCTGAAAGAATCGAGGAAGATGAAGAAAACAAAGAGGCAAAAACTCCCTCAACTGAAGAAGTTAATGCCCTCTACGAAAGACTTTTACAAGAAACTGAATCAAAAAGTGAACCGTTGGAAAACGACATCCCAAATTCTAATCCTGTCCAAGCTGGCAGAGACTATTAATTCATATGAATCGATTCTGTCTCCTCATTTTTTGGCTTTTTGTCCTATTTACCCCTGCCCTATCCTCGGCCGAGGCTGTTCGCATAGAAACCTCTTTTGATCCGCCAAATATAACTCTGACAAACACCTCAACCTATAAAATTGTGGTTCATGGAACTCAGCAAGGACCAGTAGGTGGTCTTCCCAAAATAGATGGATTAAGGTTCTCCAATCCCCCGCAAACTTTTCGATCAGCTTCGTTTATAAATGGTGTTCCATCCGTTCGATTTGAATTAAGCTTTACCGTAACACCTCAGAGGGAAGGCACTTTTGTTGTTCCTGTCATACAGCTTACCATAGAGGGCAAATCCTACCAAGCTCCTGCTGCCAAGCTTTCAGTGGTTCCTCCAACCCAAGCGGATAAAATTCGCCAAGCCGAGCGTCGCAACCAGGAGAACAACTTAAAACAGGCTGCTTTTCTTGAATTTCAATGCCCCCGTCCATTTCTGTTTAAAGGAGAAACCGTAGAAGCAACTGTTAGTCTCTTTTTGTGGGATAAATTACCGGTTACGCGAATCGATCAAGTTCCTTTAAAAATTGGAGGCGGTATTTCTATGACGGAATTGGGCCAACCAAATGAAGAACGTGGAGTACGTAGGTTTAACAAAAGCTATTCCGTATATTCGTGGAAATTTGGCCTTACAGGGGCTCTACCCGGAAAGCATGACCTATCTTTCGGCTCATCCATTCGTGTTCGTGTTCGCAACAATAGAAACTCCCGCCTGTCCAACCCATTTTTTAATGATCCATTTTTTGGGTTTGGCAGAGAGGAAAGCCTGGAAATTAAAAGTCAACTGCAACAGCTTGAAATTCGACCTCTGCCTTCCCTACTTCGACCTATGGGCTTTCAAGGTGCAATCGGTAAGTTATCGATAAATTCATCCCTCGATACCAATCGAGTCTCGGTCGGTGACCCCATAAAACTTACCTTGTCGATAAGTGGTAGCGGAAATTTTGCAGCAATGCCGGCTCCCAAACTATCAATAGGAGAAAATTTTAAAGTCGGCCCACCCGCCTTTTCTTTTAAAGGAAACGAGGCATCTATGCAGAAAGGCTCTCAAACTTTTGAATTTGTTGTCACGCCTTTGCAGGCTGGTTTGATTGATATCCCTCCTGTAGACTTTTCCTTTTTTGACCCATCGGAAGAAAAATATTTTTCGATAAGTTCTCAATCCCATTCTATTCGTGTAGATCCTGGCGAAATATGGACAAAACCAAAGCAGAACAACCTCTCTACCCAAAACTCAGTTCCCTCTGTTTCCCGGCAAGATTTGTTCCAAACCGAATCAGAACCAGGTCAGTGGGAAGAAAACTTAACCACCCCTAAGCCATTAAAATCTTCCATTTTTTGGATTACTCAATTCGGTTGCACAATTATTGCTTCCAGTATTTTTATCTTTCGTATTCGAAGAAGGAATCCAAAGCTGGAACTACGTAAGCAGAAAGAAAAACTTCTCGATGGAAAAATCCGTGAAGCTTTAAAACACCAAGATACTTCTGGGTTCCACCAGGCCCTTAGAAAGAAAATTCGTTTACGGGTGGGTATCGTCTGCGATCAGACAAACACCTCTGCTCTATCGAGCTCGGAGATCATCAATCTTCTAAGACAGAAACAATTTCCCGAAAATGTTGTCACTGATATCCTCAATCTTCTCAAAGTGTGCGATGATTTGGAATATGCCCAAAATCCTAATAATGTCACAACTCTTGAAATTGTATTTAAGAAAGCATCTGCAACTTTGAAAAATATTAAATGAATAGAATTTACCTGAAACTATATTTTATTATTTTTGCAGCCTGTTTTACTTTGCTACCAAGTTTAGAGGCTTCAAATAATAAATTATTTTATGACGCAGTACGGGCTGAAGCCTCAGGAGACTTGGTTAAAGCAGTTGATATTTACTGTAAAATTACCGAATCTGAGCACTCAGCCAACCTGCATGCGAACTTAGCAAACCTCTATTTCAAATTAGAGGATTATGCCCGAGCTATTCTTCACTTGCGTAAAGCAATTTGGCTTGACCCTGAAAATCGCGAGCATTCAACCAACCTAGCATTTGCCATTAAAATGGGTGGGGTTAAAGATCAAACCGACCTTGGTATTGGTCCGGCTTTTTCTGTTTATTATCAAATTCATTGGTTAATCGCATTTAACCTTCTATTCTGGTTCGGAATTTTTGTGGCTTTATCGTTTCTCCAGCCTTCTTTTCGAAATGCTAAAGTCTATGTGCTTGGAGCATTTTGGGTCGCTGGGCTAATTTTTTTAGGATGGGGATGGTATCAGACAACACTAAATTCTACGAAACTGAGTCGAGAAGTTGTTGCTATAAATGCAACACCACAGGTTGATAATTTGGAGAAAAAGCTGGCTTTGAGAGTTTTTGCTGGTGATGGCAGTGAGGCAAATACTAGAGTCCC
>JAQXCL010000164.1 GCA_029251885.1 Opitutales bacterium
ATGACAGCCCAACCCTCACCCGCAGATTCCTACTGGAGTGACAGCCTAAAGCTCGTAGGAAAATTATTAAGCATCTGGTTTCTCGTATCCTTTGGGTGCGGTATTCTCTTCAAAGATTACCTAGATCAATTCTCCATCGGAGGTGCTCCTCTCGGATTTTGGATGGCTCAGCAGGGTTCTATTATCTGCTTTGTCATTTTACTAGTCACCTACTCCTTATTGATGAACAAATTGGACGAAAAACACGGCTTCGGAGAGGAGGAAAACTGATGGACCAGACAATTTGGAACTTCATCTTTATTGGAATCACTTTTGGGGTATATATCGGGATTGCGATATGGTCCCGGGCAGGATCAACCAAGGAATACTACACAGCTGGCGGAGGCGTTTCCCCATTCGCCAACGGCATGGCTACCGCGGCCGACTGGATGTCGGCCGCAACCTTTATTTCCATGGCTGGCGGTATTGCTGCTGCAGGTTATGGGGCCTCTAAATTCCTTATGGGTTGGACAGGTGGTTTTGTTCTGCTCACCACCCTAATGGTTCCGTATCTTCGTAAGTTTGGCAAAGCTACAGTACCCGATTTTATTGGGGATCGTTTTTATTCCAACGGTGCCAGGCTAGTGGCTGTTATCTGTGCAATCTTTATTTGCATGACTTATATAATGGGACAAATGCGGGGTGTGGGCATTGTCTTTTCCCGGCTTTTTGACATCGAAATCTGGATGGGAGTAATGATCGGTGGCGGAATTGTATTTTTCTATGCCGGATTGGGAGGGATGAAGGGAATTACCTACACCCAAGTCGCTCAGTATTGCGTGATGGTATTCTCGTACACAATTCCTGTAGTTTTCATTTCAATGATTCTTACCGGGAATGTCATTCCCCAGCTCGGACTTATTGGAAATTACATTAAGGATGGTTCAGAAAACGCAGTTCCTCTAATTGTTAAGATTAATCAGATTTCCACCGATCTGGGCTTTCAGGAATATACGGCCAGTACGAGCAACACCCTAGACATGTTTTGTATTACCGCCGCATTGATGATCGGTACCGCCGGTCTCCCCCATGTGATCGTCCGTTTCTTTACCGTAAAAAATGTCAAGGCAGTCCGAAAGTCAGCATGTTGGACACTTGGGTTTATTGCTATTATCTATTTAACCGCTCCTGCTCTTGGGATGTTTGCCCGCACTAATTTCGTAGAGGAAATTAACCAGAAAAAGTACGAGGAGGCACCCGAGTGGTTTAAAAACTGGGAAGATCAGGGAATGATTGCCTGGGTGGATAAAAATAAGGACGGTGTTATGCAATACCAAGCAGGTTCTGTATTTGCAGAAAAACCAGTTTACATTGACGAAACCAGAGTTGCAGGTGGCCCGCGTCCAGTATCCAATAAATTATCAGATTCTGCAAACGAGGTCTATTATGATCGGGACATTATTGTACTAGCCAACCCAGAAATGGCCGGCTTACCCAAGTGGGTCATTGCCTTAGTCATGGCGGGTTGTGTAGCTGCCGCCCTATCAACGGCTGCCGGCTTGCTTCTCGTTCTGTCCACCTCCGTCTCACATGATTTAATGAAAAAAATCATCAAGCCAGATATCTCGGACAAACAGGAGATTCGCTATGCCCGCATGGCTTCTTTCGGAGCCTTAGCTGTGGC
>JAQXCL010000002.1 GCA_029251885.1 Opitutales bacterium
AATAAATCCCTCGGGCTGACATCCCATTTTTCATAAGCTTCTCGGCCAAATGCGAGCACCGCATTAGGCCCGCACTCTACTCCGCCTTCAATCATGCGGGTAAAATGTACTCCGAGAAAGGGGAACTTGGGGTCGGGTACAGGGTAGATCAAGTGGTTGCATAATTTCTCTGCATCCTTCGACAAAAAATAATATTCTCCTTTGAAAGGAATGATTTTGGCTTCGGGAGTTTGTCCGCCCAGTTTCGTTAGCCGGTCAGAATGAAGACCCGCACAATTAATTAATCTCTGGCAGCCAATGGAAAGCCCGGTTGTTTGCACGATCAAATCATCTTTCGATCTTTCAATTTCCAGTACTTGTTGTCCAAGAAGAATCTTATGTGGTGAATCTTTCGTAAGTAAATCGCCCAGCTTTTGACAAACTTGTGCGTAGTTAACGATGCCACACTCCGGAACATGTATGGCTTCTAATCCAGCGGCATGCGGTTCGATCTCCCTCAGTCGTTCACCTGAAATAATCTCGCAATTCACCCCGTTTGCTTTGCCGCGTTCAAAAATAGCTCCAAGTCGTTCCGTTTCGTCTTTATTTGTGGCTACAATTACTTTTCCGCAGAGCTCGTAATCAATTCCATGTTCGCCACAAAATTGTTCCATAGCTTTTTTGCCTAGTCGACAATTTTTAGCTTTTAAAGAGCCTGGCTTGTAGTAAATCCCCGAGTGCAATACCCCCGAGTTTCTTCCTGTTTGGTGGGCCGCCAAGCGGTTTTCTTTTTCAATTAAAACAATCGTTTTTTCTGGAAACTTCTTACTAAACCGGTACGCAGTCGCCAAGCCAACGATTCCCCCGCCTATAATGCAAATATCCGCTCTGATCATCATCAGAGCGATAGCAAAAAAAAGTGGCTATGGGCAGAAGAAAAATAAGAAAACCAAAAACTAAAATCTCAGGACTTTTTCCGCCAACCAGCAATAGCTGTTTTGGCGTTTTTGGAAACATCCCCCCTGCCATTTTTGGTAATGGTGTTTCCTTTTGAATCTACAATCACCAGTGCGGGGATGCCCCGAACTTCAAATTTCTTCTTCAAATTGTTTGCAGCTTCCGAGCCGTGTGGAAGTGTGTACCACTTCATTCCGTATTTATCCATGTATTTAAGCTGGTCATTGGATGAGCGGTCAGAGGAAACAAAAACAACCTCAAAATCCTTTTTATTGTTGTTTCGGAAATCCACTAAGGTGGGGGTGAAGTGACGGCATGGTGGGCACCACTGTGCGGAAAAATAAATCCCCACGATTTTGTCGCTCAATACACTGGAAGATACTTCTTTGCCTTTATTATCGAGCAATTTTGAAGGAAATAATGATTCGCCAGATGTAGATTCTTTATGGTCATCTCCATGAATAAGCGAAAATGAACCAAGGAGGAAAGTGATGCCAAAAATTAAAAAGCTTTTGTATTTCATGTTTTCAAAATTCAATGAGCTTTGTGATTTTCGCAAATAAATTCTTCAACTACTTATCAACGACCTCGATGAGAGCAGGCTTTTTTTCTTGAGTCGAGATGGTATTTCTTGAACTAATAATTCTTTTGTAAACCTAACCCAGTAAACTTCAAAGCTCATGAGTCTATCATCTCTTAAACTTCACAATGCAATGTGGCCCGGTCTCGTCGGTAAAGGCGATGGTGAGGGTGAAGAACCTCCCATCAGCTTGGAGCGTATGCTTGAGCTTACCGCTGGAGCTGATGTAAACGGCCGAAAATTCGACGGTGTTGATTATTTTCTGTTTCATCCCCACACTGACCCCGAGGCGAGCGACGATGATTTAAAGAAAACGGCAGACCTTATCGCAGGGCATGGCTTTGATGTAGGTTCATTGGTTGCTCCAGTGTGGCCCGGTACGGTCGGTGATTCCGCCATGGGTACAGATGAGCAACAAGAAAAGTTTTTGGACGCCGTAAAATTGGCCTGCCGTATCGCAAAGGTGTTCAACGACCATGGAGTTCGCAAAGGCGGGGTAATCCGGATAGACTCTGCAGAATTTGGAGTGGAACAATGGAAGGCCAACCCTGGAGAGGGTACCGCCCGTATCATTGATACATTTAAAAAGTCCGCCGCTATTGCTGCAGATCACGGCGAACGCTTGGCCGTAGAGGGTGAGATTTGCTGGGCTGGTATGCACAGTTGGAAGGATGTACTCGATCTTTTAGAGGGTGTAGGCATGCCTGAGACTCTTGGGTTTCAGGCGGATCTTGCTCATACATACTTATACCTGATGGGATACAATGCTCCTGAGCATGCCCTTCTGCATGACGGATATTCTGAGGATGAATTTTATTCTGCCTACGAGAAAATGACCGATAAGCTTCGTCCGTGGACCATCGATTTTCATGTTGCTCAAAATGATGGGCAGGTACACGGAGCCGGTTCACATGACAAAACTGGAAAGCATTGCCCAGCAGATGATCCTAACGGCAAGCTCGATATTACCCGTTGTTCGAGTTACTGGCTCAAGGATTTTCAGGATCGTGGTATGAAGCATATTTGCTGGGACGGATGTATGTTCTCTAACGCCACACTGGAAACCCCCAATACTTGGAACACTATTCTTAAAGCAATGGTCGATGTAGTTTCCGCTTAAAAAATAAGGCTATTTTTTTGATAAATGGACGGTTCTTTCGGGAACCGTCCGTTTTAGTTTTTGCCCTATGTGAATAAAAAAAATCGTTATTTTAACATTTTTTAATCGAATTGGTCGAATTCCTGAGTAATGGTAAGGGTGTGAACGGATGGTGGAGTAATCTAACGGGGATTCTTTTATCCATCTAAAAAGTGGTAACCTCAAAAAAGGAATTAAAATGGGAATAACATATAGAGAAGCGAAGAGAATTTTGGATAAACAAGATGAAGCCCGCGATGTCATAAACAGCTACCGCGGCATGGAGACCTTGGGCAAACGCCTGCAATTACGTAATAATCGGGAGTTAATCCTCAAACTCTTTGAGATTGAAGATGATGTTTCGATTGTAGAAGTATTTAGTCATTTAAAAGCTCTCTATGAAGAGCAGTGGGGGGACGCCGAAGTAACCGCGCCACCCGAAGTTCCCGGCGAGTTGAAGGAAGATGCCAAGGACACAAAAACTTCTTCTACAGATGCTTCGAAAAAGAATAAAGTTGATGCGGGTCAAAGCGTTCCAGTAACTGCTGGAAACTAAAAATCTACAACCAGACTTGATTTTCCCGCCCAAGTTCGGGTAGGTTATAGATTCTTGAACGTCACATCTAGATTTAAGCAAGCAACCACTTTGTCAGGCAGCATATTGCTGTCTCATCCTTCTTTACAGGACCCTAACTTTCACAAGAGCATTGTTTTTTTGTCTAATCACTGTGAAGACGAAGGCACACTTGGGGTCATTCTCAATCGCCCTCTTGGTAAACAACTTTTCCAACTAGATGATCAATTTAAAAACTTCGCCCTTGGTGACGCGGAGGTATTCGATGGTGGTCCAGTTGATAAAGAAAAGTTAATTATTGCTGCTTGGGACTGGAAAGATAACGCCCAGACCTTTCGTTTACATTTTGGTATAGATATTTCCAAAGCAGAATCTCTGCGGGAGGAAAACAAAAATATAAAAATTGCCTGTTTCTTAGGCCATTCAGGGTGGTCTCCAGGTCAGTTGGAAAAGGAACTAAAGGTCGATTCATGGCTGGTTTCCTCACTTAATCTTGGCCTTTTTGAGAAGGTGCATACCCATTCAGATTGTTGGAAAGCAGCAATATCCCGAGTTAGTGATGAAATGAAACTTCTGGCCAATGAGCCAGAAAATCCTTCTTTTAACTAAATTCAATTGTTTTCTGCTTTTATCTCCTGTTGTTCATATTTGTCCATTTTTTTACAAGTTGGATAAATTCTTTTACATTTGTTGCTCGTAATCGGGTTTGGCATTCGTTTTGCTATTGTATATACATGTCGGCTCGCTACCCGGCAAAAGGTCTAATCTAGACATTTAAACCCTTAAATCTATGAGTAAGCACAAGTTAGAATATATATGGCTCGACGGCTACAAGCCGACCCAAAGCCTACGCGGTAAAACGTTGATCGTTGAAGATTTCAGTGGGAAGCTGGAAGATGTCAAGCAATGGTCTTTTGATGGATCTTCCACGGAACAAGCTGAAGGCGGTTCTTCGGACTGTCTTTTGGAACCTGTCCATTTGATTGAAGATCCTGACCGTTTTGGCGGAAATGGATGGTTAGTAATGTGTGAGGTTCTCAACCCTGATGGTACTCCTCATGAGTCTAATGGACGTGCAACTATAAACGACGATGACCAAGATTTTTGGTTTGGTTTCGAGCAGGAATATACCCTTATCGATCTTGATACTAATCTGCCCCTTGGCTTTCCTGAAGGTGGATTCCCGGGACCACAAGGGCCTTACTACACTTCTGTCGGAGCACGTAACACCAAGGGTCGTGAACTGGTTGACGAACATTTACATCTCTGTCTTGAGGCTGGTTTAAATGTGGAGGGCATCAACGCCGAGGTGATGATGGGGCAATGGGAATATCAAATATTTGCCAAAGGAGCTAAGAGTGCAGGAGATCAGATTTGGTTGGCTCGCTACCTTTTGGAGCGTACCGCTGAAACCTACGACATCGCGATTGATTTGCACCCTAAACCCGTTAAAGGAGATTGGAACGGTTCGGGCATGCATGCCAACTTTTCAAACGGACCAATGCGTGAAGAAGGTGGAGAAGCCTTATTCAAGAAAATCTGTGAAGAATTCGGAAAGAACATTGATCGTCATGTTTCCGTATACGGAGCAGAAAATAATCAGCGGCTCACCGGCTTGCACGAAACTCAGTCAATTGACAAATTTAGTTATGGAGTTTCCGATCGTGGTGCTTCCATTCGTATCCCAGTTGGTACAATTCAGGACGGCTGGAAAGGTCGTTTGGAAGATCGCAGACCGGCATCTAACGGTGATCCTTACAGAATTGCTGCGGCCATCATCAAAACAACCAAGGAAGCATTGTCCTAATTGTTTTTCAGGTCTTAATTTTAAAAAAGGCGGTGAAGAAATTCATCGCCTTTTTTATTTCCTTTTTTTCATGACCACTGCAAATTGATCACCCTTTTTTTTAAAAAAACGCAAAACAAGGATGAAATGATTGGTTTGTGAATAAACCTTTGTGCACCGCTTACCGTTTTCAACCCACGAAGCTTCCACGGCTTGTGTCTTTTTGCTCATTAATTTCGCGTATCTTTCAACGGGTCCTTCAGATCCGTGAACATCTACAAGACTCCATCCTTGGTCCTGCCAATCCTTGACAACTTCAGGTGCAGATGGTGCACATCCTAATAGTAGGCAAAATGCAACACTAGCCAGGATTTTGGGAATTATAATTAATCGCTGTTGTTCAAATACTCCAGGCATAGATAGGACTGTTAGAAAATAATCGGTCGAAAATTTGCATCTTTTAGGTGTTTGAGGTTTTTTAAGATGTGGATGTAAGCGATATGCCAAACTGGCAATTGTGGGTATTCCGAATACCCGCATTATCTTTTTCGTCTCTACTTTGCAAGATTACCTCGTTTTACCAGGCTTGCTTTTCACTTTTTTGACTAATCTAGAAACACTCCTGCGGGAGGAGTGTTTAAACAACAACAAAACGAAAGGAATGAAATTATGATCAATTCCATGAGATGGGAATATCAAACTGCCCCTGCTACGACAACTTGCCTGTCAAGTTGGCGAAGTCCACCGATCAGAGTTTTTGAACTTTTATTAAACACAGAATTTTGTGGTTCAAAAGTGCCATTGTTTTCAAAAATTTCTATATCGTTGTTGGTTGATCAAAGGGAAAGGAAGTTGAAATGAAAATTTGCAGCAAATCATTACGGAAGAAAATTCGTTTAGAAGGTATGAAGAATTTTGATATTGAGTATGAAGACTGGAGGCGCAGACCGCGGGTGATCTTGGCCAATCCCCGACATCCTCCCTCGTTGGCTTAATTTGGTTACCCGTTCGGTCAACTAGTCGTCCTGACTAGCAAGATAAACAAAAGGCACGCTCACTTGAATGTCCCTTTGAATTTCGCCGAATTTTATACCTCATTAACTCCCTTGAATTTCTGAGTTCATGGGAGTTTTTTTATTGGTGAGTTATTTGAATGCGTTTATTTTTATGATGCACCTAAAGGGTATCTGTAACTTGCCAACTATTCTCATTCTTGCATCATTCAAAGAATGCTTCCCTTTATTCTTCTTTCCAGTTCGCTGATTTTTCTTTTTGCCTATCGATTATACGGGAAGTTTCTTAGTAATAGGTGTGGGTTGGATGATTCTAGGGAAACTCCAGCTAAGTCACAAGAAGACGGAGTTGATTATTCTCCTACCCGGGCATCCGTTCTTTTCGGGCACCATTTTTCATCCATTGCGGGTGCGGGCCCTATTGTCGGGCCTATTCTTGCCGCCACTTACTTCGGGTGGGGACCCACTTGGTTATGGATATTAGTGGGAGCGATTTTTGTTGGAGGTGTCCATGATTTTGGGAGTGCTTTTATGTCCCTGAGGAACCAAGGACGTTCCATTGCTGATGTGATGAAAGGATTGGTCGGGGAGCGGGCAGGAAAACTCTTTCTAATCTTTGTTCTTTTTGCCTTGGTCTATGTCATTATCGTATTCCTTGACCTAACCGCCAATACCTTTACCACGCAACCAGCAGTGGCAACGGCTTCGGGTTGGTTTATCTTAGTTGCGGTGGTCTTTGGACTATTGCTCCGTTCGGGAAGATTCTCGCTGTCTCAACTTGCTTGGATCTTTTTTCCGCTTACCTTTTTGGGGCTGGGTATCGGACATTATTTCCCCATGGTGTCTTTCTCTAAAGATACATGGATTGGAATTACCTTGGCCTATTGCTTTTGTGCTGCGGTTCTACCTGTAGGGGTATTATTGCAACCTCGTGATTTTTTGAGTGCGGGTTTTCTCTACGCAATCTTGGCACTTGGGGCAGTTGGAATGTTAACTGCCGGAGAATCTCTTCAGTTACCTGCTTTCATTGCATGGGAGTCTGAGAAATTAGGTATGCTCGTACCCTTTCTTTTCATCACAGTTGCCTGTGGTGCCTGTAGTGGTTTCCACAGTATTGTGGCCAGCGGTACAACCTCTAAGCAAATACGGCGTGAGACCGATACCCGCCGAGTTACATATGGATCCATGTTGCTCGAAGGCGTGCTTGCGGTTTTTGCCCTTGCTTGTGTTGCTGTTTTAACGATTGGAGAAAGGGAGAGCGGTGGAACTCCCGTTGCCATTTTTGCAACCGGTGCATCTAAGTTTTTTGCTGCTTTGGGAATACCTTCCAAAATTGGCGTGGAATTCGCCATGCTTGCAATTAGCACCTTTTTACTAACGACACTAGATACATGTACACGCCTAACTCGTTTTTTGATCGAAGAACTTTTTTCCTGGAGAAACCAGGCAAGTAGATACCTAGGTACTTTGGGTGCCCTTCTTTTTCCCGCTCTTTTGGTATTTCAGTCCTTTACTGGCCCGGACGGACAGCTCATGCCTGTATGGAAAGCAATATGGCCCTTATTTGGAGCAACCAATCAATTGCTCGCTGCCTTTGCTTTGCTTACCTTTGTTGTATTCCTGAAGGTTCGTGGAACCGCATTTGGATTTGCCCTGTGGCCAGCAATTTTAATGATTATTATGCCCATGATCGCCTTGGTGTGGATGGCATTTACGAATGGGTTGAATTCGTTGATTGGAGGAACATCGGTGGCTATGATTATTTTAGGGTGCTACCTTACCTTGGTTTCCTGGAAAGCAGTCCGCTCGGATCATTGAGCAAGCGGGGCATTTCTTCTTTTGGATTTATTTAAAGAACAAAGTCCGGAGCTTTTTCTTCCTCTTGTTCCCCGCCTTTAAAGCTCAGGGCAGCTTGTATAGTTGCCTTTAATCTATCTGGAGGACAGGGCTTGTTGAGGATTTTAAAAAGTAAGCCGGACTGAACCGCTTCAGCACCTCCAAATTCAAAGTCAGCATGTCCTGTTAATAAAATACACATGGTCTCAGGGTTACTCTCCTTGATCGTCCTCAGGAGTGTGGCACCATCGATTTTGGGCATGCGCATGTCCGAAACTACAACGGGAAAATGTCCCTGTGCATTTATAATCTCAATGGCTTCATGAGGACCATTAGCTACGGTTACAGCAAAGGTTCTACCAAGATTTAATTTGATGCCACGGAGAATAGATTCCTCATCATCTACAAATAGAATCCTTTCATTCATAAACCTTTTGAATCATAGTAGATTTACGAATGCAAGGACTACATTTTGCAAAAAAATTATCCTCTAACGCAAAAAATTAGAAAGTCT